>DDMF01000074.1:6683-15442 GCA_002340515.1 Rhodobacteraceae bacterium UBA2553
GGGGCAAGCCGCCACAGCGCGACAATAAACCCAAGACCTACAGCTCTGGTCCGGCGCATAAGGGCAAGGCCAAGGCCATTGATCCTGACAATCCGTTTGCGGCGCTCCTTGCGCTGAAGGACAAAAAATAAGTGGCGGAAAAGAAACTTGGGGGCGGCGTCGCGGCCCCCAAAATGCGGGCTGATAAATGGTTGTGGCATGCGCGGTTTTTCAAAACGCGTGGGCTGGCGACTAAGCTGATCACGGGCGGGCATCTGCGGGTGAACAGCGAAAAGGTGGCCAAAGCGGCCTATCAAATCAGCCCGGGTGACGTGTTGACCTTTGCGCAGGGGCACCATGTACGTGTTGTTAAGATTGTGGATCTTTCGACTCGTCGCGGCCCCGCCCCCGAGGCACAGGCGCTTTATGAGGATTTATCACCGCCGCCCGTGCGGAACGAAATTCCACCAG
Organism: Rhodobacteraceae bacterium UBA2553; assembly: GCA_002340515.1. Lineage (GTDB taxonomy): Bacteria > Pseudomonadota > Alphaproteobacteria > Rhodobacterales > Rhodobacteraceae > Aliiroseovarius. The sequence continues at coordinate 7,134 of DDMF01000074.1, forward strand.
CCGAGGCCAGCGCGCCAAAATTTGACGGCAAGGGGCGGCCAAGTAAGAAAGATCGTCGCAACTTGATGAAAACAAAGCGCGACCCGCTTGATTGATTGCGCCTGCTGAAATAAGTGGGGCACAGCTTAAGGTTTGAGGACGCAACATGACCTACGTTGTTCAAGACAACTGTATCGCCTGTAAATACACCGATTGTGTGGAGGTCTGCCCTGTGGACTGCTTCTACGAAGGTGAAAACATGCTGGTGATCCACCCGGATGAATGCATCGACTGTGGTGTGTGTGAACCGGAATGCCCTGCAGATGCGATCCGTGCTGATACAGAGCCGGGAACCGAGAAATGGGTGGAATTTAACCGCAAATATGCTGAGCTTTGGCCGGTTATTGTGGAGCGCAAAGACCCATTGCCTGATGCAGAAGAACTGGATGGCAAAGAGGGCAAGCTGGACACGCATTTCTCAGAAGCACCCGCCGCTGAGTGATGACGTCTGGCGCCGTGGGGATGATGCGTTTTGGCGGCTCGGGATTTTCGTTGTGATCCTGCAGGGGAGATCTGGATGTGATTCGCCCCATAGCGTGGAATTCTCCGTTTCTTCGCGTGGAAATGAGACGCCAATCCTTTGATTGGAAACGGCAAAACCCACTTTCTGCACCGTAGCACTTTTGTGTGGCGGTTTTTTCTGTTATACTAATCGAACTGATAGTCAGGACCCATCCGTCGCTTGAGGTCTCGCAATCCCAATCTTGGGTGCGCGCACCTTGGTCTCACTCCGGCAGTTCCGTTCAAAACACACCTTTCGAGGGTGCCTTTGCACCCCCGCGAAGGTTTTTCGTCTTTGAGTGGGGCGACTGTGATGATGATGTGATGGGGCCTGAATGAATGTGCCTGGACCTGTAAAGGAAGACTTGAATGAGCAAGAAAAAGCTTGATTTCCGCCCGAACGAATATGTCGTTTACCCCTCGCATGGCGTGGGCAAAATTGTCTCAATTGAAGAGCAGGAAATCGCTGGTATTGAATTGGAATTGTTCGTCATTTCCTTTGAAAAGGATAAGATGACCCTGCGGGTTCCAACCCATAAAGCCACCGAAGTTGGCATGCGTGGCTTGGCCAGTGATGTTGAAGTGTCCAAAGCGATGGACACGCTTAAAGGCAAAGCCCGTGTGAAACGTGCTATGTGGTCGCGTCGCGCGCAGGAATATGAACAGAAGATCAACTCCGGTGATCTGATTGCAATTGCCGAAGTGGTGCGCGACCTTCACCGCAGCGATGATCAGCGCGAGCAAAGCTATTCCGAGCGTCAGCTTTATGAAGCTGCACTTGAGCGTTTGACCCGCGAAGTCGCCGCCGTTGGTGGTGGGGATGAGTTGGCCGCACAGAAAAAAGTCAGCGATGTGCTGATGTCGCGTGCCGCTGCGGCCTAAATGGGCTATATCAGATTGTAATTTGTAGCAGACATTTTTTTAGATTCGTGCCTGCAACACGTAACCGCCGCTTAAATCCATGTGATCTAAGCGGCGGTTTTTTTTGGGATTACGCGGCAAGGCTGGCCAAGACGCATAGGGCTGCGATTTCTGCCAATTGCTGACTGGCCCCTAGGATATCCCCGGTTTGCCCTTTGATTTTGGCCTTGGCAATTGCGGTCAATCCGATTGTGGTGACGCTAATCCAGATGATCATCGGCAACACTACTGTACCTACTATCAATATGGCCAACACCAGTGCCGCCACCGTGCCACAAATTGCTGTTTTACGAGTGGGGCGCCCCACGGATTGAGACAGCCCTGTGCCCCGGGCATTCGGCATGGCGGCCATTAATATCACCATTGGCACCCGGCTGAGCAATCCAACGACCATAAGCGATGCAATTGAAAAGGGGGCTGCCAAAACGGCCATCAAGGCCACGCCGCGCAGAAAAAGCGACAGGGAAACCGCGATCACCCCGTATGTACCAATGTGGCTGTCTTTCATAATCTCAAGGCGTCGCGCCGGGGTGTAGCCCCCCCAAAGCCCATCGACCGTGTCCGCAAGCCCGTCTTCGTGTAAGGCCCCTGTCGTCATGACCTGAGCGGCCAACGCAAAAATGGCGGCAAGGGGCAGGGGCAACCCGAGGGTCATTAACGCGAGAGCAATCAACCCCGACATTGCACCAACAACAATTCCGACCAACGGCCACGCCCAGGCACCCGACGCACCTCGGGCGGTGGCCATTTCGGCATTCACAGGAATGGGCAACCGCGTCAGCAACCCCAAAGCCGCTGGAAGATCGGTTAGGTGAAGAAGGGTATTGTCGTGTTTGGCCATTTTTGGTCTCTTGCGCTCTGGTTCGGATCTCTTGTCATCGGTAAAGAGGAGGGCAACAGGAATCAATCGGGGATCGGGTCATGACGGGTCAGGCTTTTTCGACACTTGCAGAGTTTAAAGCGTTGCTTGCGGGGGCTGTTGGCCCGGATGGGGCGGCCCGTGCAGCTGCAGAAGAGCGCAATGGCCAGTTGACCAAACCCCCCGGCGCGCTGGGTCGATTGGAAGATCTGGCAATTTGGTATGGCAGCTGGCGGGGCACGGGGCGTCCGGAATTGACCGCCCCTCAGGTGGTCATCTTTGCCGGCAACCATGGTGTAACCGCGCGTGGCGTATCGGCCTTTCCTGCGGAAGTGACTGAGCAGATGGTGTTGAATTTTCAGCATGGTGGTGCCGCAATCAACCAACTTTCTAAAGCCTTTGGCGCCAATATGGATGTGCATGCTTTGGACCTTGACCGCCCAACCCTGGATTTCACGCAGGGGCCAGCTATGAACGAAGACGAGGTTGTAGCGGCGTTGCTGACAGGCTGGAATGCCGTTGATCCCAATGCGGATCTTTTGGTCACCGGCGAAATGGGCATTGGCAACACGACCTCGGCGGCCGCGATCGCATTTGCGTTGCTGGGGGGCGAGGCAGGTGATTGGACCGGGCGAGGAACGGGTGTGGATGATGCCGGACTTGAGTTGAAATCTCGGGTCGTTGCTGAAGGTCTTGCGGCCAACCCCACGGCCACTGGGGATGGGCTGGAAGCGCTGCGTTGCTTGGGCGGACGTGAACTTGCTGCGATGGCTGGGGCGATTGCGCGCGCGCGCCTTGAAAGTATCCCGGTTATTTTGGATGGGTTTATCTGTTCAGCCGCTGCGATGTGCTTGGAAAAATCCGTCCAAGGCGCGCTTGAACACACTGTGGCAGGCCATGTGTCTGCAGAAGCAGCCCATGGGCGTGTATTGAAGGCATTGGAAAAAGAGCCACTCTTGGCGCTTGGAATGCGTTTGGGTGAAGGGTCGGGTGCCGCTTTGGCCATTGGCATTCTAAAGGGCGCAATTGCCTGCCATTCTGGCATGGCCACATTTGCAGAAGCGGGTGTGTCAGCGGGCTGATACGATAGGGTAACTCGCACAGAAAACGCCCCGATTGATTGGGGTGTTTGGCTGGGGCGCGTATCAAGTTCAACGGTATATTCTTGTACTCACGGAAGCATATGGGTGGCTCAATTTTTGCTACGAGTCTGCTGAATCTCATCGCTAAGGCGACCTATGCGCTCTAGTTGCGCCTTGATCCGCTCCTGAAACGTCATGAGCTGTGTGATAATATCGTTGAGCGCATCGCCCGCATCCGGCAGGCGGGCGCTTTCGATTTTACACATTACGCGGGTGGTCGATAGGCCAATGATATGGCGGTTCATCACTTCGCAGGCTTTGGTGATCCGGTCCGTTTCATGAACGACTTCATTAAAGCAAGACTTGCATTTTTGCCTGTAAGACATAACGAGCCGCTGCAATAAATCACGTTCGTCGCCCAGATTGACCCCGCCAAGATTGCGGCGCTCGTCGCGTATTTGCACCTCGCTCTCGGCGAGGATACGAGCCATTCCTGCAAGATCCATAGCGCGTTGCACTGACCCCTTGATGGTTGAAAAGTTACTTTTTTCCCCAAGGACATGGGTTGCAAACCATTGTGACATTTCCCGTGACATGGTCCCGTAGTTTTGTGACAGCGTTGAAACAGGGCCACCGGTAGGTTCGAGCCGTGACGCGATGACCCGCAGATTATGTGGAATGGTGCGCATGGCTTCGAATTCGCTGATCAACAGACCGGTTTGTTGGGCTAATTCCTGCGCCAAATCGATCATATGCCGGAAGTCACCTACATCGCGGTCCAGCGGTCTGCCCAGTTTTGCATCGCGCGACATTAACTCTTCGGACAGAGAAAAGGATGCAAAATGTTCATAGCTGTCAAAACCAAGGGTTATGATTTTTTCACGCATCAGCTTTGCGCTGTCTTCCGGTGACAAATTGTTTGTGTTCTCTTCATGCAACAACTCTGCATAAAGAGTTTTAACTTTTTGCAGCATATCAGAGGACGGTTTGATCCGCGCCGAGAGATATCCGTCGCCAAAGGGGACCATGACGGCATAGACCCAATATTGCAGCCCATCTTTCGACAGATTTTTTACATAGCCACCGATCGTATGGCCCTTTTTCAGCTCGTCCCATATCTTCCAGAACACGCCACGTGGCATATCGGGATGGCGGATTATTTTGTGGGGATGGCCAAGAAGTTCGTCCCAGTGATAATGCGCAACACGTTGGAAGACGTAATTTCCGGAGAGAATAATCCCGCGATCATCTGTGCGTGAAAAGAAGACCTCATCCAGATGAAAAGGTGCTTCGCCAGTCTCAGGGCGGTTCTCAATGCGACGGTCAACAAAGCTCACAGGTCAATTCCACTCACTAAATCAGATGCCCTAATTTTAAGGTACAGACCTTCCCAGTTGGTTAATATTGGTGGAAAAATGACCTATTCTTTCGCGTATTTCGCATCATCGTGTGGGTAAAGGTGCGTCCGTTTTTAACTGGTTCATGACAATTTGACTTTGCACGCGTGACACCGAAGGATGCGGTAATAAAACGTCATGTATTAATCTATTAAGTGCGGCAAGATCGGCGCAATAAACCCGTAGCAAATAGTCGGCGGCCCCGGTCAGGGTCCAGGCGGAAATCACTTCGGTTCGTGTGTTGATCAGTTGAGCAAAGGCTTTGGCGGCTTCTGGGGCGTGGCTGGCCATTTCGACCTGAACAAAGCTTTGTACCGACAGGCCAAGCTTCATGGGATCCAGCCGCGCGGCATACCCTGTGACCAACCCCTGTTCCTCAAGCCGCTGACGTCGCCGCCCGGCTTGGCTGGGTGACAGATTTAAGAGCTCGCCCAATTCTTGCGCGGTGAGATGGGCGTTTTTCTGTAATGCTTCAAGCAGACGAGAATCTATATGGTCGAGTGTCGACATGGGATGGGCCTTTGATGCGTGTATTGTGCGTAAGATCTATCAACTATGCGTTAAACACGCAATAATAGGATTAAACCCGCGCCACTATGCGCACTTTCCGTCTGTGCTATCGCCTATCCTCTTCACAGGTTAAGCAATACGAATGAGGAGATCCCAATGGGTCCGTTCCCCCACGATGCGCCACGCGCCACGATTTCAGAGAAGAACCCCGCAGGTACGGATGGTTTTGAGTTTGTTGAATTTGCCCATCCCGAGCCACAAGAGCTTCGTGATGTCTTTACGAAAATGGGCTTCTCCCACACCGCCAGCCACAAAACCCGCAACGTAGAGCTGTGGCAGCAAGGTGATGTGAGCTATCTCATCAATATGGAACCCGGTAGCCAAGCTGAGAAATTCAGCGAAGAGCATGGTCCCTGCGCCTCTGCCATGGGCTGGCGTGTTGTGGATGCCCAGCATGCGTTTGATCATGCGGTAAAGATGGGGGCGAAACCCTATGAAGGTGGCGGTAAATCGCTTGATGTGCCCGCGATCTATGGCATCGGTGACAGCCTGATTTACTTCATCGACCAGTACCATGAGCAGAGTGCCTATAACACCGAGTTTGATTGGGTGGCGGATGCCTATCCGAAAGGCGAAGGCTTCTATTACCTCGATCACCTCACCCATAATGTCTTTAAGGGCAATATGGATGTGTGGTTCAAATTCTACGGTGATCTGTTTGGGTTTGAAGAAATTCGCTTTTTCGACATCCAGGGCAAATTCACCGGGCTCTTTTCCCGCGCGCTGACCTCGCCCTGCGGCAAAATCCGTATTCCGTTGAATGAAGACCGTGGCGAGACCGGCCAGATCGTGGCCTACCTTAAGAAATACAAAGGCGAGGGCATCCAGCATATCGCCGTGGGTACAGAAGATATCTATAGTTCGGTCGCGGCAATCGCGGATCGTGGGTTGAAATTTATGCCGGGTCCAAATGAGACCTATTACGATCTGTCTTATGACCGTGTGACCGGCCATGAAGAGCCCAAAGACCTGATGATGAAACATGGCATCCTGATCGACGGTGAGGGTGTTGTTGGCGGCGGTGAAACCCGCATCCTCTTGCAAATCTTCTCAAAAACCGTGATCGGCCCGATCTTTTTCGAGTTTATCCAGCGCAAAGGCGATGATGGTTTCGGCGAAGGAAATTTCAAAGCCCTGTTTGAATCGATTGAACGCGAGCAGATTGAAAATGGCGAACTGGGTGACGTCGCATAAGCCGAGGCATACTCACTCACGGCAGACAGTCGTCCCACAGGTGTTGGGGGGCGGCTGTTTGCGTTTTGGACCCCGCGCCAAATCTATTCAAAATGCTGTAGGGGCGCATCACGTAGCGTGTGGCAAAGCCCGCGGTACATCTGGGCACTGTTAACTGAAGGGTAGGATGTTTAGCGTGTTTGATTTTGATCCCTTTTTATACACCAGTTTGCTGGCTGAAATCGACACAACCTTACCGCCATCCAAACGATCCCCAATGCCAACTTTTACATAACGTCCCGACGGCAAACGCACCAAGGCACGCCGCTTAGAGGCGCTGCCATAGATGCCAATCAAACTGATTTTGCGAAGGGAAATGGCGTTTTTCACAGTCGCTTGCTTCGCCACCGACGCACGGGTGGGAATGGCCGGGCTAACTGTTTGATTGCGCGGGGCTGCGGCCACAACCACGGATCCATCTGATGCATCCGCTGCGCGGGCGGCTTCCATCAATTTCTCAAACCCTTGCGGGCGCGATTTTGGTTCGGGGGACCGAGCAACGGCCAGTTTGGTGGGGGCGTTGACCGCGGCAATAGCTGCGGCCGCGGCATCATCAATTGCGGCGTTGGCGACAGCGTTGGAAATCGCCGCAGCTTGCTCCGTCAAGGCTGCGATGGACTGTGGACGCGGTTTGGGACGCAGGCCTGCCATTTCAACACGGGACCGTCCGCCAAAAAGCTCTCGCTCATTGCTTTCGATCAATCCATCCGGTCGGATTTTGGGGCGAATGCTGGGGGTGGTGTTTTCCACCAACGGCGCTGTGTCTTGCGTGTCATCCCCAGGGCGTTGTGCGGGAACCAGGCTGGGACGCCCGGCAATGACCAATACCCCTTCTGGTGTCAGGCTGCCCTGCGGTGTTGCCCGAACCAATCCACGTTCATCCAGATCAAATCGCGTACCACTGGGCGGTGGGGCCAACAGCTCCGTTGGGGCGTTTTCAAGCGCCGCCAATCTGTCAGAGGGCAAAGCAACCGCATCATGCCCTGCGGTGACGGGGTCGATTGAGGCCACATAAAGCCCGTCAAGCTGCCCAACGACATGATCAGTAAGCGGGTCTGGTGCGCGCTCCCAGATTCCGGTGGCCGCATATCGGGTTTCTGCGGCTTCTGCAGATAGTGGTTCGGGGCGCAGCTGCGGATCCCCCTCAATCAAGGTGGGGTCTGTTTTAGCGCTGCCGTCTGACGGGGCATCAAGATCAAATTCGCTGAACTGATCCTCTCCCTCCGGATCAAATTCTGGCAGGCTGGCGAAGCCATCCCCCGTGCCAGCCTCCGGTCCGGTTGTGATTGCACTTTCGAACTGATCGTCGCGCCCGGGGAACAGGCCTGTGCTTTGTTCGGATAGAAAAAACATCGACCAAACCGCAACGATTGCCAAAAACAAAAGCAGGCCAAGCACAAGAAAAAGGCCAAGAAATTTGGGCTTTCCACCAATATTTTGCTGCGCGCGGGCGCCAAATATTGTGAGGGCCTCGGCCTCTTTTGCTCCTGAACGTGTTGGGGCTGCGTTGTGTTTCTGTCCCCGAGATCTTGATTGCGATTGCGGCATGTCACCGGGTACAGGGCCCGCGACCGAGGTATCTTCGGTGGGGCGTTCTGGTGCTGCATTCTTTTGACGTTTGGGCAGAGCTTTTGCGGTGCGGCTGGCCAAAGCGGAAGCGGCGCTGGCGGCAGTCGTCGCGCCGGCCAGGCCGCCTGAAATTCCTTT
>DDMF01000073.1:0-8181 GCA_002340515.1 Rhodobacteraceae bacterium UBA2553
TTGGCCAGCAAACCGTGCGCGCCACCGGGGCCTTTGCGCCCATCACCATTGCCGCGGGGGTTTTGAACAACGACGCGCGGCTGACCGTCAGCCCCAGCCATCGCCTGTTCATCTATCAACGCCACGACCGCCTTGGCGTGGGGCAAAACGAGGTGCTGGTACGCGCCGGCCACTTGGTCAATGGCGACACGGTCAAACAGACCGAAGGCGGATTTGTCGACTATTTCCAGCTTCTGTTTGACAAACACGAAATCATTTACGCCGAAGGCATCCCCGCCGAGAGCCTGTTTGTAGACGACACCAACCGCCCCGCCCTGCCCGACGGAATGACCGCCCATGTGGTCAAACCTTACGCAAGCGAACTGAATGTCGATGAGGTCTCGCGCAAAGATGCTGTGGACATGATCAAGGGTGCAACCAAACGCTAACCCCCGCCAGCTGCGCTTTGCCGCAACAGCAATATTGCGCGTCCCTCGCTTGCCGGATATAGCGGAGCCATGTTGGACACAGATACAAACCGCCCCGAATTGCCGCCCGAAATCGCGCGCCGTCGCACATTTGCGATCATCTCGCACCCGGATGCGGGCAAGACCACGCTGACCGAGAAATTCCTTTTGTTTGGCGGCGCCATTCAGATGGCGGGTCAAGTGCGCGCCAAGGGCGAAGCGCGCCGCACGCGGTCAGATTTTATGCAGATGGAAAAAGACCGCGGGATTTCCGTGTCCGCCTCGGCGATGTCCTTTGATTTTCGCGATCTTCGGTTCAACCTTGTCGACACACCCGGCCACTCAGATTTTTCCGAAGACACCTATCGCACGCTCACCGCGGTGGATGCCGCCGTCATGGTGATTGACGGGGCGAAAGGGGTGGAAAGCCAGACGCAAAAGCTGTTCGAAGTGTGCCGCCTGCGCGACCTTCCAATCCTGACGTTTTGTAACAAGATGGACCGGGAAAGTCGTGATGTCTTTGAGATCATTGACGAAATTAAAGAGATGCTTGCCATTGACGTGACCCCTGCCAGCTGGCCAATCGGTGTTGGGCGCGATTTCATGGGCTGTTATGACCTGCTCAATGACCGGCTTGAACTGATGGACCGTGCGGATCGTAATGTCATTGCCGAAACGGTCGAAATCTCGGGTTTGGATGATCCAAAACTGGCAGAACACGTGCCAGAACACCTGCTGGAAAAATTTCTGGAAGAGCTGGAAATGGCCCGCGAGCTTTTGCCCGCCATGAATCCGAAATCGGTGCTTGAAGGACATATGACACCGATTTGGTTCGGCTCCGCGATCAACTCGTTTGGCGTGCAAGAACTGATGAATGGCATCGCCGACTTCGGCCCGGAACCGCAACCCCAGGCGGCCACCCCGCGCGCCATCGCGCCGGATGAGAAGAAGGTCGCGGGCTTTGTCTTTAAAGTTCAGGCCAATATGGACCCAAAGCACCGTGACCGCGTGGCGTTTGTACGCCTGGCCTCGGGCCATTTCAAACGCGGCATGAAACTGACCCATGTGCGCACCAAGAAACCGATGGCCATTTCAAACCCGGTGTTGTTCCTCGCCTCGGACCGTGAATTGGCAGAAGAGGCTTGGGCGGGCGACATCATTGGCATTCCCAACCACGGCCAATTGCGTATTGGCGACACGTTGACCGAAGGCGAAATGTTGCGGGCAACTGGCATACCAAGCTTTGCCCCAGAACTGCTGCAAGGTGTGCGCGCGGGCGACCCGATGAAAGCCAAGCATCTTGAAAAGGCACTCATGCAATTTGCCGAAGAAGGGGCCGCGAAAGTGTTCAAACCAAACATTGGGTCGGGCTTTATTGTCGGCGTTGTCGGGGCCTTGCAATTTGAAGTCCTCGCCAGCCGGATTGAAATGGAATACGGCCTTCCCGTGCGCTTTGAACAATCGCAATTCACCTCGGCCCGCTGGGTGTCCGGTGATAAGGCAACCGTGGAAAAGCTGATCAATACCAACAAACAGCATATCGCGCATGACCATGATGGGGATCCGGTGTTTTTGACACGTCTTCAATGGGATATCGACCGTGTTGAACGTGATTTCGAAGGCGTTAAATTAACTGCCACCAAGGAAATGATGGTATAATCACAGCCTAAAGCGTTTCGACTTTAACCTGAGACAGGGGAAAATCGAAACGCTAAAAGAGATATCAATATTGTGGGCGTTTCGGAATAAAGATGTGTGTCAAGTTTATCCCGAGACGCTTTAGTTTTTCGAAGGTCATGGAACTTAATATGAATGGGCGGTGGAAAGTCGCCCATTCATGTTTTTCCCCTTCCTTCGGCACAGAAACCTGGTCCATTCTTCGGCAACAAATCTGTGGAGAGTTCTCGATGAAAACCAGTACCCTTGCTTTTGCCGCCGTGCTTGGCAGCACAGCAACTTCGGGATTTTCTCAACCCGGCGAGCCCCTTTCACCTGATGTTTGGGCGTTGCTTGATCAAATCCAAATCGAAGAGATCGTCACCGAGACAAGTTACGAAGTGCGTAAGTCTTGGCCCGACGCATTTGCGCAGGACCTGAGTAACATGCGTGTGACCGGATATGCTGTGGCGATGATCCCCGGTGCGCCCGGCCAAAAGGTGCAAGAACTGTTGCTGACCTCTGACAGTGGCATTTGCCCGCTTTGCGGCAGCGGCGACCACGCCGCCACCCTGCAGATTGTTTTGGACGAGCCCCTTGAAGACTTTGTCGAAGGGCAGCGTATTTCGGTCGAAGGAACGTTGATGCGTGTGGATGACAGCACCACATGGCAAAGTGCCCAAATGATCAATGCGCGCCTCGTTGATCTTTGATCCAGCACCATTTCGTTGGTGGGCATTATGACCCACTTTCGTACCGCTCCCTTGCAAAACCGCGTCTTGCCCACGGGCGAGATCGTCTCGCACCCCGCGCGGGGAATGTTCACCGGAAATCGGGGGATATTGCCGTTTGAAAACGGGCGGCTTGGCGTTTCGCGCTGGACGCACCCCCATTGGATTATTTGCACGCTCACTCATCCCAAAGGGCGCTATCACGGCCCCGAGCCGACGCGCGGATGGACGCCCTTGTTTTTTCTCGATGAAACGGTGGCCATGGCCGCTGGGCATCGACCCTGTGCCTATTGCAGACCAGAAGCTTACCGAGCTTTCAAAACCGCGTGGCAAGAGGCAACAGGCCAGAAAGCGTTGCATAAACAAATCGACCAATCCTTGCACCGCACCCGCGTCACCCGGCTACGAACACAGATCAGACATACGGCTGCGTTAAAGGAATTGCCGCCCGGGGTGATGGTCCTACACGGCTCTACGCCGCATCTGGTTTTGCCAGATGGCTTGGCCCCCTATACGCCTGATGGATATGGTCCGCAGATCCCTCGAAGCGACATTGAAACCACACTTCTCACGCCCGCCCCGCATGTGGCTGCGCTCCGCGCGGGATATCGCCCCAAATGGCACAAAACGGCCGAAAACTGATCAAAAACACGCAACAATCGCAGGGAATTAGCCCAATTGCGCCTATTTCCGGGTAACGCGTTGACCAAAGCCCTGTTTTTCTTTACCTCTTGCGACATCTCGAAAGAGCGCGGCTTTTTTTCTGCGTTTCGGCCATACGGGCCTTCTTTCTCAGTCGCACGGGCCATGCGTGTCCGTGACACAGGACACATATGACGAAATTTTCTGACTTAAAACTCAGCCCCAAGGTTCTAAGAGCCGTTGAAGAGGCTGGATATGAGACCCCAACCCCCATTCAGGCCGGTGCCATTCCGCCCGCTTTGGAAGGGCGCGATGTATTGGGCATTGCCCAAACCGGCACCGGTAAAACAGCATCATTCACGTTGCCGATGATCTCTGCCCTTGCCCGCGGGCGCGCACGGGCACGTATGCCACGATCATTGGTCTTGTGCCCCACGCGGGAACTGGCAGCCCAGGTTGCTGAAAACTTTGACGCATATGCAAAACACGTCAAGCTGACCAAAGCGCTGCTGATTGGCGGCGTCAGCTTTAAAGAACAAGATCAGTTGATTGACCGTGGTGTTGACGTGCTGATTGCCACCCCCGGCCGCCTGCTGGATCATTTTGAGCGCGGGAAACTGCTGCTCACTGGCGTGCAGATTATGGTGGTGGACGAGGCCGATCGGATGCTTGACATGGGGTTCATCCCCGATATCGAACGCATCTTTAATATGGTGCCTTTCACCCGCCAGACCCTGTTCTTCTCGGCCACAATGGCGCCGGAAATCGAGCGGATCACCAATACGTTCCTGTCAAACCCAGAGCGGATCGAAGTGGCGCGTCAGGCAACCACTTCGGCCACAATCACGCAAGAGCTGTGCATGTTTAAGCCCGGCCGCAAAGATCGGGCAGCGTCGCAGAAACGCCAATTGCTGCGCACCTTGATCGAACGCGAAGGCGAGAATTGCACCAACGCGATTATCTTTTGCAACCGCAAAACCGATGTGGACACTTGTGCGAAGTCTCTGAAAAAATATGGGTTTGACGCAGCCCCTATTCACGGCGATCTGGAGCAATCCAAACGTATGGAAGTGCTGGACGGGTTTCGCGCAGGCACGCTGCGTTTCCTTTGTGCCTCTGATGTGGCCGCGCGTGGGTTGGACATTCCGAATGTGAGCCATGTGTTCAACTTCGACGTGCCGGGCCATGCTGAGGATTACGTTCACCGCATTGGCCGCACCGGGCGCGCCGGACGGTCGGGCAAAGCGATCATGATTTGCGAACCCCGTGACGAGAAGAACCTTGATGCCATCGAGCGCCTGATCGAAGGCCCAATTCCGCGTGTCGACAGCCCAATGGCGCCCGATGAGCGGGTGACGCGGTCGCGCAAATCCAAGGATGCGAAAACAGACGAGAAGGTCCCTGTATCCGCAGACCGCGAAGACAAGCCCAAGCGCCCCTCGCGCAGCAGATCCCGAAAATCTGACACCCCAAAAACCGATGCACCAACCGCAGAAATGGCTCCGGTCGACGTTTCCCAGGTTGATGCGCCAGCGGCTCAGCCCACCCCAACTGTACAAGCGGATATTCCAGCGGCGGAGACCAGCAGGCAACAGGACAGCAAGCATCACGGCGGCAAGCCAGATCGCGCCAACCGGTCGCGCGGTGGTCAGGGAAATCAAACTCGTCGGGGGGACAACAATCGGACCATTGGCATGGGCGACCATATGCCCGAGTTTATCGCCAAGAGCTTTGACGAGCGTCGGGCTGACTAGCGCGTTTCGGATTTAACTTGATCCAACAAGCATCATCTAACGCGTTGAAATATTTAACTTCAGGCAGCGTTAGGTGATTCAGGTTTAAGTCGAAACGCTTTCCCCCCTCGTATCACAACGATATTTAGAGCGTTTCCAGTTCACGTTGTCTCGCTTGTTCGCTGCCTTTCGCTTCGCTCAAACGTAAAAAGCGATGACAGATGATTGAATGGAAACTGGAAATGCCTTAAGGTGCCCCAGCCTTTGCTCCGGGCGCTTTTTTGCCTCAAAGGTTTTGTGTTTCTCTACTGACTGAAATGTAAAACGCCCCCGAAGCATCTGCTCCCGGGGGCGTTTTCAGGTGTTATTGAACGGAAATGGGGATCACTCTAACCGGCTGACAACCACGGTGACTTCGGGTTTATGGCCGGTCTCATCGTTGGTGACTTTGCGTGCTATGCGCTTTAACTCTTCGCCCAATTTGTCATCATCCCGCAGGGTTTTCTTGCCCGCGCGCATCAAAAATTGACCAAGGTCCTCTTCCAACACATCCACAAGTGGCGCTTTTGAACCGCCAAGCTCAGACAGGCCCATGATCTCAACCCAAGGCTCGCCGAGTGGCTCATCGCCTTCGACAATCACGTTCACAATCACATGGCCATTGAGCGCAAGGCGGATCCGGTCACGCACAACCCCGTCGAGTGCGCCGATCAGGATGTTTCCATCCAGATACACACGATCAGCTTCCACATGTTCGACAATATGCGGCGCGTCCCCGGTCAGATCACACATCGCCCCGTTCACGACAACCATCGCTTTACGGCCCGCGTCTTGTGCCAGACGGGTATGTTCGCGCAGATGACGGTGTTCGCCGTGCATGGGGATGACCATTTCGGGGTTGATAATCTCATGCACCCGCTCAAGATCAGGACGGTTGGCATGGCCCGACACGTGATAGCGGTCATTTTCGGCCACCACATCCACACCCATTTCTGAGTAGGAGTTCATGATCCGGATCACGCCACGTTCATTTCCCGGAATGGTTTTTGAACTGAAAAGGAACATATCGCCCTCTTTCATGCTCAGTCCCAGATACTTGCCACGGGCCAATTGGGCCGAAGCCGCCCGGCGTTCACCTTGGCTTCCAGTCACGATCAGCATCAGGTTTTCACGCGGCACGTCGCGGGCATCTTCGACCGGAATGGTCGCAGGGAACTTGCCCAGCACACCGGTTTCTTCACCCGCCATAATCATCCGCTGCATGGAGCGGCCCAGCAAACAGACCGAACGCCCAGCGGCGACACCCGCCTCAGCCAGTTGTTTGACCCGCGCGACGTTAGAGGCAAAGGTGGTCGCGACCACCATTTTGTCGGCGCCTTTTATCAGTTTGACCAGCTCTGGCCCAACCTCAGATTCAGACCGGCCAGGATTGGTGGAAAACACATTTGTGCTGTCACAGACCAGCGCTTTCACGCGGCGGCCATCTTTTGGTGCCGCAATCTCGCGCCACAGGCTCTCGTCAAACGCATCGCCAAGCACGGGGTTCTCATCCAGCTTAAAATCACCGGTATGCACCACACGGCCCGCAGGGCTGTCGATGATCAGGCCAGCACTTTCCGGGATCGAGTGGCTGAGCGGCAGATAAGACACGCTAAACGGCCCCGCTTTAATCACTTGAGGATAAACGTCTGCGGCAATCACCACCTCTGGCACCTGCCCCGCCTCTTCCATTTTGCGTTGCGCATGAAAGCGGGTGAAGGGGCGCGCATGAATTGGCACGCGCAGTTTTTGGTACAAACGGCCCACGGCTCCCACGTGGTCTTCATGGGCATGGGTGATGAAAATCGCCTCAAGCCGGTCGGCGTTTTCCTCAAGCCATGTCACGTCCGGCATGATCAGGTTTACACCCGGCGTTGTGTCCATATCCGGGAAAGTCACGCCCAGATCCACAAGGATCAGACGTTCTTTGCCCGGCTTGCCATAGCCATAGACATAAGCGTTCATGCCGATCTCGCCGGCACCCCCGAGGGGTAGATAAATCAGGCGATCAGCGGTCATATGTTGCCCTGTTCCTTGTTGTAATCGAAGATCTTGATCAGCCCATGCAGGGTCAAATCATGCTCGATAATGTCATAAAGCTCTGCGCCCTGTGCAAACAGCGACGATAGCCCTCCGGTGCCGATGACCTTCATCGGTTTGCCGTATTCGTCTTTCACGCGTGTGATCAGCCCTTCGACCAGCCCCACATAGCCCCAAAAAATCCCGGACTGAATACAGCCTACGGTGTTGGTGCCAATCACTTTGTCTGGTTGCGTCACATCCACATGCGGTAACGCCGCTGCCCCTTGGTGTAAGGCTTCAAGCGACAGGTTCACACCCGGCGCAATCACCCCCCCGATATAGGCACCATCTTCGGCCACCACATCAATATTCGTCGCCGTGCCAAAATCAACCACCATACAATTGCCCCCGTGGCGATCAAAGGCAGCGGCGGCATTGGCCAAACGATCCGGCCCCGGCACCGTACCTTGATCCACACGTGGTAAGATTGGCAAAAGGCAATCTGGTTTACCCACCACCAGCGGACGACAGCCAAAGAAGCGATCCGCAAAGACACGCAGGTTATAAACAACACGCGGCACGGTTGATGAAATCACCACACCAGTAATATCGGGTTCGATTTTGTAATGGTTCATCAGCGTGGAGAACCATGTGAAATACGCGTCCGCCGTGCGCGAATGATGGGTCGATGTGCGCAGCGTGCACAGGAATTTCTCGCCGTCCCAGATCGAGAAAACCGTGTTGGTATTGCCAGTGTCAATCGCCAGAAGCATGTCTGCCCCCTAAAAGAAAATCTCGGCGGCGGGGATCACCTCGCGGCCTTTGGGTGTAGATAGAACAAGGTTGCCCGCTTCGTCCACCGTGTCAAAGCGCCCCACGGTTTCACTGTGCATGGTGCGTGCGGTGATCGTC
>DDMF01000073.1:8192-21447 GCA_002340515.1 Rhodobacteraceae bacterium UBA2553
GGGCCAGCCATGCTTCGCGGATGGGCGCAAAGCCATAGGTGGTGAACTGCGTTTCATAGTGCTGATACGCGGGCGCCAAAAGATCCAGAAACTCTTCCGGGGTCACGATGGCACCGGTTTCCCCCGCCAAGCTGACCGGGGCCACGGCGCCGACCTCAACCTGTTCAGGTTTTGGCGCGTCCAGAAGGTTCACGCCGATCCCGATGGCGATATGGCTCACGCCTTCGCCCATACCCGCGCTTTCAAGCAGAATACCCGCAACTTTGCCGCCATTTAGCAGAACGTCATTGGGCCATTTAAGAGAAAAGGGTGCAGCGCGTCCGCAGGCCGCCACAAACGCATCAAAAAGGGCCAATGAGGCCACAAAGCTGCGCAGTGCCACCTGCTGTGGAGGCTCCGCCGGGCGCATGACAAGAGTGGCTGAGAAATGTCCCTTGGGCGCGGTCCAGGCACGACCGCGACGGCCCCTGCCCTTGGTTTGTTCCTGCGCCAAGATCCATGTTGGACCAAGAAGACCCGGCGCGATGCGCCGGGCCTCTTCATTTGTGCTGTCAACGCAGGTCAGGATGTTTCGACCAACGCCTGTCGGCCAGTTATTTGACAAGAGCAGCCGCTGCAGCCTGTGCCGCACCCTCGATGCCAAAGAAGTTTACAAAACCAACCATCACGATCACAGCGGAGGCCATCAGGGCAGCCCAAGCGGCGGGGGACATGTTGATTTCCACGCCTTCAACCTCGTCACCGAAATACATGAAGTACACGATGCGCAGGTAATAGAAGGCGCCAATGACCGATGCGATCACGGCCGCAACGGCAAGCCATGTCATACCCGCATTCACAGCGGCAATCAGCACACCGTATTTGGCAAAGAAGCCAAGCATCGGCGGCACACCCGCCAGCGAGAACATCAAGACCAGCATCGCCAAAGCTTTTGCTTTCTCGGTCGAGGCCAGTTGGTTCAGGGCTGAGATGTCCGTGACCGGGCGGCCATCGCGTTCCATCGACATAATGAAGGCAAAGGTGCCGACGTTCATGGCCACGTAAACGGCCATATATTGCAGCATCATCTGCACACCAAATTCGGTGCCAGCCGCAAGGCCCATCAGCGCAAAGCCCATGTGGGCGATGGAGGAATAAGCCATCAGGCGTTTGATGTTGGTTTGACCGATTGCCGCAAAGGCACCAAGGAACATGGAGAGAACTGCCATCAACGCGATGATCTGGCTCCAATCCGAGATGGCGTTGCCAAAGGCATCAAACATGACGCGCGCGAAAAGACCCATCGCAGCCATCTTAGGGGCGGTTGCAAAGAAAGCTGTGACCGGAGTGGGCGCGCCTTCGTATACGTCCGGTGTCCACATGTGGAACGGCACAGCCGAGACTTTAAACGCAAGACCAGTGGCCACAAAGACCAAACCGATCAGCATGCCAAGGCCAACGTGGCCATCGTTAGCAGCGGCAAGGATTCCAGCGAAATCGGTGGTACCCGCATAGCCGTAGACCAAAGATGAGCCGTAAAGCAGCAAACCCGAGGACAGCGCCCCCAGGACAAAGTACTTCATGCCCGCCTCGGTCGATTTCACGCTGTCGCGGTTCAAGGAGGCAACAACATAAAGCGACAAGGATTGCAGCTCGAGCCCCATATAAAGTGACATCAGGTTGCCCGCAGACACCATCATCATCATCCCAACAGTGCCCAAGGCCACAAGGATGGGGTACTCAAATTTCAGGATGCCACGACGCGCCATAGTCGCCTCGCCCACCACCAACACGGCAGCGGCGGCCAAGAGGATCGCCACTTTGGCAAAGCGTGCGTAAGCATCATCAAGGAACATACCGTTAAAGGCCGATGTGGCCCCCGACCCGCCTGCGATCATGATGGCAATCGCCACCATAACGCCCGCGGTGATCCAGGTGATTGTTTTGGCCAATGCGTCTTTGCCGGTATAGACCGCGCCCAACAGGGCGATCATGGCATAGACCGACAAGAGGATCTCAGGCAGAACCGTTTGAATGTCGACAGAGCTCATATCCGTCCCCTTTAGTGCGACGTGGACGCGGCGGCCTCGACCAATTCGGTCGGAATCGCAGCGTGATAGTTGGAAAGAAGTGCCTCAACCGAGGGGCCGATGATATCGGTCACAAGGCTTGGGTAGACACCAAGAAGAAGGGTCATGGCCACAAGCGGCGCAAAGATCATCCGCTCGCGTTTGTCCATATCAGTGATCGCCTTCAGGCTTTCCTTGATCAGGTCGCCAAAGACGACGCGACGATACAGGTAAAGCGCATAAGCGGCGGACAGGATCACGCCCGAAGTGGCGACAAGCGCAACCCAAGTGTTGGCTTTGAACATGCCGACCAGCGTCAGGAACTCGCCCACAAACCCAGAGGTGCCCGGAAGCCCCACATTGGCCATGGTAAAGAACATGAAGATCAGCGCATAGGCCGGCATGCGTGTGGCAAGGCCCCCATAAGCGTCGATGTCACGAGTGTGCATCCGGTCGTAAATCACGCCCACACATAAGAAGAGTGCGCCCGAGATAAAGCCGTGGCTGATCATCTGGAAAATCGCACCATCAAGCCCCTGTTGGTTGAGCGAGAAGATACCGGCGGTCACATACCCCATGTGGGCCACCGATGAATAAGCGATCAGCTTTTTCATATCTTCCTGCACCAGTGCCACCAGTGACGTGTAAACAATCGCGATCACCGAGATCCACAGCACAAAGGTGGCCATGGTTTCGACCCCAACCGGGAACATCGGCAGCGAGAACCGCAAGAAGCCGTAGCCGCCCATTTTCAACAGGATCGCCGCCAGAACAACGGAACCCGCCGTTGGCGCCTGAACGTGTGCATCCGGAAGCCAGGTGTGAACCGGCCACATCGGCATCTTCACTGCAAAGCTCGCAAAGAAGGCCAAGAAGAGCAGCGTCTGAATACCTCCTGCAATTTGCAGACCCAACAGCGAGAAGCTGTGGCTGTCAAACTGGTGATTGGCGAGCATTTCAAAGTCGGTGCTGCCCACTTCCAATGCCATGTAAACCATAGCGACCAGCATCAGAACCGAGCCGATGAAGGTATAGAGGAAGAATTTGAACGACGCATAGATGCGGTTGGCCCCCCCCCAGATCCCGATGATCAGGAACATTGGGATCAGGCCGGCTTCGAAGAACAGGTAAAACAGCACCAGATCCAACGCCATAAAGACGCCAAGCATCAGGGTTTCCAGAAGAAGGAAGGCAATCATGTATTCCTTCACGCGGGTTTTCACCCCCCAGCTCGCCCAGATCGTCAGCGGCATCATGAAGGTTGTGAGCATCACAAACAGAACCGAAATCCCGTCGACACCCATTTTGTATTTCAGACCCATGATCCAGTCGCCCTCTTCCACGAACTGATAGCCCGTGTTGGCGCTGTCAAATCCGGTCAGGACCAACAGCGAGAAGAGGAAGGTGGCAACCGTGGCCGCAAGGGCCAGCCACTTTGCGTTACGCGCTGCGGCCTCGTCGTCACCGCGCAGGAACAGCGCAAGGATCACAGCCGCCACCAACGGCAAGAAGGTAATGATGGAAAGCAGGTTGTTCATTAGTGCGACCCACCGTTCATAAGCATGAGTGAGACCAGAGCGACGATACCGATGATCATCGCGAAGGCATAGGTGAAGACGTAACCGGACTGTGCCCGACCCGCCATTTTGGTGAACCAAGGCACAATGCCCATCGCCACACCGTTCAGGAACCCGTCAATGGTCTGGGTGTCGCCGCGTTTCCAAAGGAAGCGTCCAATGGCAAAGGCTGGTTTCACAAAGAGCACGTCATAGATCTCGTCGAAGTACCATTTGTTCAGAAGGAAGTTGTAGACAAATGGGAAGGTGGCCGCCAACCGCTTGGGCAGGCTTGTGTTCACGATGTAGAACCAGAACGCCACGATGAAGCCGATGATCATCGCAATGAACGGCGACACTTTCACCCAATTGGGCGAATGGTGTGCGTCATCAATCACGTGATTGTCCGGTGCCATGTAGATTGCGCCCATTGGGGCGGCATGGGTCATCGCCTCGCCATGATCCGTTCCGTGGTCAGCTGCTGCCGGGGCATGATCGTCAGCAGGTGCTGCATCATGTCCGTCTGCCGCTGGGGCGTGATCATCAGCCGGGGCCGCGTCACCGTGACCGGTATCTGCCGCCGCCACTTCGTGGCTTTCGATGCCAAAGAAATGGTTGACCTTGTGGTGATCGCCAAAGAACGAACCATACCAGATCATACCCGCAAAGATCGACCCAACCGCCAGAACACCCAGCGGGATGGTCATCACCAGCGGGCTTTCATGCGCGTGATCATGCGTATGCTTGTCGCCGCGCGCTTTGCCATAAAAGGTCATGAACATCAGACGCCAGCTGTAGAAACTGGTGAACAGCGCGGCAATCACCAGCATCCAGAAGGCATATCCGCCATTGGTGCCTGCATAGGCGCTCTCAATAATTGCGTCTTTTGACAGGAAGCCTGCGAAACCAATGGTGGTCAGCGGAATGCCAACACCGGTGATGGCCAGCGTGCCGATCATCATCGCCCAGAAAGTGATGGGAAGTTTCTTACGCAGGTTGCCATAGTTCCGCATGTCTTGTTCGTGATGCATCCCGTGAATGACCGAACCGGCCCCAAGAAAGAGCATCGCCTTAAAGAACGCGTGTGTGAACAGGTGGAACATCGCAACCGAGTAAACACCCACGCCCGCCGCCACAAACATGTAGCCAAGCTGAGACATGGTTGAATAGGCAATCACGCGTTTGATGTCGTTTTGCACCAGACCGATGGTCGCGGCGACAAAAGCTGTGGTTGCGCCCAGAAAAGTGATGAACGCGGTGGCCTCCGGTGCATGTTCCATCAACGGCGACATGCGACAGACAAGGAAGACACCAGCCGTCACCATGGTCGCGGCGTGGATCAGCGCCGACACAGGGGTCGGGCCTTCCATCGCGTCAGGCAACCAAGTGTGCAGGAACAACTGAGCTGATTTGCCCATCGCACCGACGAACAAAAGGAACGCCAGAAGATTGGCAGCATTCCACTCGGTCCAGAGGAACGTAATGTTGGTTTCCGCCAGCATTGGCACCGCCGCAAACACATCGTCGAACCGAATGCTGTCGGTCATGTAGAACAGGCCAAAGATACCAAGCGCAAAGCCAAAGTCACCTACACGGTTGACCACAAAGGCTTTGATCGCCGCCGCATTTGCCGATGGTTTCTTATAGTAGAAGCCAATCAGCAGATAAGAGGCCACACCCACGCCTTCCCACCCAAAGAACATCTGCAACAGATTGTCCGAGGTCACCAACATCAGCATGGTGAAAGTAAAGAAGCTGAGGTAAGCGAAGAACCGGGGGCGATAGCTTTCGCCCTCAAACTGCGGATCATGCGCCATGTAACCCATGGAATAAAGGTGGACCAAAGACGACACCGTGGTCACAACGATCAACATGATGGCGGTCAGACGGTCCAGACGGATCGACCAATCCACATTCAAGCTGCCCGATTGCACCCAGTTCATCAGGTGTACGGTTTGCGGCTCTTCAAGCCCAAAGAAAATCGACCACGACAAGGCCGCCGCGAGGAAAAGAAGCGCGGTTGTCAAAACCTGCGCGCCTTTGTCCCCGATCACGCGATGGCCGAAGCCTGCGATCAGCGCACCAATGAGCGGCGCAAAGAGAACGATCTGTGCTGCCATTGCCTCAGCCTTTCATCACGTTGACGTCTTCCACGGCAATCGAGCCGCGGTTACGGAAGAAGCTGACGAGGATCGCAAGACCAATTGCGGCCTCAGCCGCGGCCACCGTCAGCACAAAGAGGGTGAAAACTTGACCAGTGAGATCCCCAAGGAAGCTTGAAAACGCCACCAGATTGATGTTCACCGCCAAAAGCATCAGCTCGATCGACATCAACAAAATGATGACGTTCTTGCGGTTCAGGAACAGCCCGAAAATGCCGATGACGAACAAAGCCGCCGCGACGCCCAAATAATGTTCAAGTCCAACCATTATGTTCTGTTCCCTTCTTGGCCCGCGCAGATCGCTGACCCCTTCAATTCGTGTGTTCTATCCAACGACATGGTCACAGACCCTGCCCCGGTTTCACGTCGATGACTTCCATCGCCTTGGCCGGATCGCGGTGCATCTGGGCAATCACATTCTGGCGTTTCACATTGGTGCGGTGACGCAGTGTCAGCACAATCGCCCCAATCATCGCGACCAAAAGGATCAGGCCGGAGAGTTGGAACAAGAGGATGTAGTCAGTGTACAGCACCAGACCCAGCGCCTCGGTGTTGTGGATTTCTGAAATCGCTGGCGTGATCGACTGACGCGCGGCCTCGGCCCCATCTGCAAACACCCAGGTGCCAAAGATTGTGCCCAGTTCCATCAAGAGGATGACACCAATCAGCATTGCGATCGGCAGCGACTGCGCGATTTCGGCCTTCAACTCGGCAAAGTCGACATCCAGCATCATCACGACAAACAAGAACAGAACCGCCACGGCGCCGACGTAAACGATCATCAAAAGCATCGCGACAAATTCCGCACCAAGCAGCACGAAAAGACCGGTTGCGCCCACAAAGGCGGTGATCAACCACAGAACCGAATGCACGGGATTGCGTGCCATAACGGTGAAAAATCCACCCGTGACCGTGGTCAGGGCAAAGAGGTAAAAAGCGTAATCGGCAACGCTCATGCGTTCCCCTCCTCATTTTCGTCAAACACAGCTTGCGCCAGTTCTAAGGCCCGGGTCATGGCCGGGAGGCCGCCGAGCATCGACATTTGATAGATCACTTCCGCGATCTCTTTTTCAGTGGCCCCAGCTTCAAGCGCATGGCGCACGGTCAATTTGATCTGCGCGTCGGCTTGTGACCCAAGCACGGTCAGGCCAGCCAATGTGACCAACATCCGCGTCTTTGCGTCCAGACCATCTTTGTTGAAGGCATTGCCAAACATCATATCCATCATGTCTTTCGGCATAGTGGGCATGAGCTTGTCAAAGCCTTGGGGCTTAAACGTCTCCAATGCAGGGTTGAAGTTGCGGAGCATCTCCTGCCCCTGCTCCATCATCTGCGCGTATAGTTTCGAGAAATCGTTCACGCTGAACCCTCCGCATCAAAGACATCCATCGCGGCGTTGAGCGCGTTGAACATCGCCGGCATCCCTCCGTAAAGGGACATTTGATAGATCGCCTCTGCAATCTCTTCCCGGCTCAATCCCAACGCGCGGGCGGCCTTTACATGGATCATCAGCTGCGGGCGTGTCTGACCACCTTGGGCAGTCAATGCCGCAATGGTCAAAAGCTCGCGTGTCTTTTCATCCAACACGCCGCGGGGATAGATCCGGCCATTCATTTCGACCAGGTCGCGCGACAGACCAGGAAGCAACGCGCCATAACGGGCGTGCAAAGCATCTTCCATTCCGGGGTTTGTTGCCTCGGTGAATGCTTTGCCCTTGTCATAGGCGCTTCTGATGTCGTCGTGCGCAGTCATCGGTACGGTGCATCCAGTTCAAGGTTGCGGGCAATTTCAGCTTCCCAACGGTCGCCGTTCTCAAGCAGTTTAGCCTTATCGTAAAACAGCTCTTCGCGGGTCTCGGTGGCAAACTCAAAGTTCGGCCCTTCGACAATCGCATCCACCGGGCAGGCCTCTTGGCAGAACCCGCAATAGATGCATTTGGTCATATCGATGTCATAGCGCGTGGTGCGGCGCGACCCATCATCGCGGGGTTCCGCGTCAATGGTAATCGCTTGGGCCGGGCAAATCGCTTCGCACAGTTTACAAGCAATGCAACGCTCTTCCCCATTGGGATAGCGGCGCAGCGCGTGTTCACCCCGGAAACGCGGGCTTAACGGACCTTTTTCATGCGGATAGTTCAGTGTCGCCTTGGGACCAAAGAAGTATTTCAACCCCAGCCCAAAGCCTTTCACAAAATCCATCAGCAGGAAGTATTTTGTTGCGCGTGCGTAATCAAAAGCCATCGATCAGCCCCCCACTGTCCAGCGGGCGTAAGTGCCCCAGAACGCCCCGTATTGGGCAAAGAATGCGACCAGAACAACCCAAGCCAGCGACAGCGGCAGGAAGACTTTCCAACCAATGCGCATCAGCTGATCATACCGGTAACGCGGCGTGATCGCCTTGATCATCGAGAAGACGAAGAAGAAGAAGAAGATCTTGATCGCCAGCCAGAAGAACCCATCCGGCAGCGCCTCAACCGGTGACAACCAGCCACCGAAGAACAGGATCGAAATCAGTGTACACATCAAAACGATGGCCACATATTCGCCGATCATAAAGAGAAGGAATGGGGTCGAGGAATATTCAACCTGATAACCGGCCACCAATTCCGATTCCGCTTCGGGAAGGTCAAACGGCGGGCGGTTGGTTTCCGCCAAAGCCGAGATCAGGAACAGAAAGACCATCGGGAAATGCGGCAGCCAGTACCAGCTGAAAAGACCCGCGCCGTCTTGTGCCATCACGATGTCACCAAAGTTCATCGAACCTGTGGTGATGATCACACCGATAATGATCAGACCGATTGAAACTTCGTAAGAAATCATCTGTGCAGCGGAACGCAATGATCCGAGGAACGGGTATTTGGAGTTTGACGCCCAACCGCCCATGATCACGCCGTAAACTTCCAAAGAAGACACTGCGAACACAAACAGGATTGCGACGTTTACATCCGCCAGCACCCAGCCGTCATTGAACGGGATCACCGCCCAGGCCAGCATCGCCAGAACGAAGCTCATCAAAGGGGCTAAGAAAAAGACAAACTTGTCAGCGCCAGCCGGCACCACAATCTCTTTCAACACATATTTGATGAAGTCCGCAAAACTTTGCAGCACCCCAAAAGCACCAACCACGTTGGGGCCTTTTCGCATTTGCACAGCTGCCCAGACCTTACGGTCAAAATAGAGCAGAAAGGCCAGCGCCACCAAAAGTGGGACCACGATCAGCAAACACTGACCAATGATCAAAAGCGCGATGCCTAGATTGGTTGTCGTGAAGAATTCATACATATCTCTTCATGCCCTCAGACCGTCGGTATTCCGTTTTCAAGACAATTCTGAACAGTCACTTCCGCATCGATCGTTTTCAGACCTTTGGGAAGCGCGGCTGAAATCACATAAGCCGCATCGCCTGTCCAGCGCTTGCCATTTTCATCTACATTTGTGCGCACATGGCGGGCAAAACCGTACCCGCGAATAAGCGCATATTGCGCGGCTGCACATTTGCCATATGCCGCCACATCTTCTCGTTCTCGCGCGCCCGTCATGGTCACGTGAAAATTCACCAGATCCCCATCCAGAAGCTGTGTCTCTACGCCCAAATACCTTGGCGTGAAAGGCTGTTTTGCATCTGTATCTTGTGCAGAGGGCTGAACACAGGCCGACAAAAGACCCGCTGTTGCGGCCCCTGTCATCATCGCCTGTAATCCTGCCTTACGCATCATTTGGATCCTTGTCCTGTCTTTACTCAGCCGCCAGTTTGCCAGACGCGCGCCCACGGGCTTGTGCTGACAAGTCGGCCATCACTTCTGACGCCCGAGCGATCGGGTTGGTCAGGTAGTAATCCCCCACCACATAGCGGAAGCTGGCTTGGCCAAGCGTGCCAACCGTCAGTGGTGCTACTTCGTTTTCAACAACCTGGTCCACTTGGGCCAGATGCGGCACAGCGGCCACCATGGCCTGACGCAGTTGCGCCATGCTGTCCCAAGGAAGGGTTGCGCCAAGCTCTGCCGACAAAGCCCGCAGGATGGCCCAGTTTTCTTTGGCATCCCCAACCGGGAACGCGGCACGTTGTGCCAATTGTGGACGCCCTTCGGTGTTCACAAACAGGCCGGCTTCTTCGGTATAGGCCGCACCGGGCAGGATGATATCCGCGCGGTGTGCACCACGATCCCCGTGGCTGCCCATGTAGATCACGGTAGGGCCAGCATCGATGTCGATCTCATCAGCCCCCATGTTGAAAATCACATCCGCGCCGGTTGTCGCCGCTTCAATGCCACCTTCGGCCACAGCACCCACATCCAGCGCGCCAACGCGGCCAGCGGCCGTGTGCAGAACCATGAGTTTGGAGTTGGTTTCTTCGGCAAGCTTCATCGAGGCCGCCAGAACCGCAAGGCCATCGGCTTCGCGCAGCGCGCCCATGCCGACAATCACAACGCTTGGCTGATCCATCACCGCGCCATGTTCTGTGCCGAGATGCTTTTCAAGCGCCGCCCGGTCATTCCCCAGATGAGCATAATCATAAGTCAGATCAACCGCTTCGCCGATCAGACCAATGGTGGCCCCTTTGGTCCAGGCCTTGCGGATGCGCGCGTTCAGAACGGGCGCTTCCATACGGGGGTTGGAACCAACCAGCATGATGAATTTCGCATCATCAATGTCTTCGATCGAGGCATCACCCACATAGCCATAGCGGCTGTCAGTTGGCAGGCGCGCGTTGTCCACGCGGCATTCCACCTTGCCGTCCAGACCTTCGATGAGGGTTTTGAGCGAGAATGCCATCTCGGTTGAGGCCAGATCACCGATCAGACCAGAAACCTTCTTGCCTTTCATCGCAGTGGTCGCAGCTTCAAGCGCTTCGCCCCAACCTGCTTTGCGCAGCTTGCCGTTTTCACGGATGTAAGGTGTATCCAAGCGCTGACGACGCAGACCGTCCCACACAAAACGGGTTTTATCCGAAATCCACTCTTCGTTCACGCCATCATGGTTGCGCGGCAGAATGCGTTTCACTTCGCGCCCTTTGGTGTCCACGCGAATGTTTGAGCCAAGCGCGTCCATCACATCGATGGTCTCGGTTTTGGTCAGCTCCCACGGGCGGGCGGTAAAGGCGTAAGGCTTAGAGGTCAGCGCGCCAACGGGGCAGAGATCAATGATGTTGCCCTGAAGGTTGCTGTTCAGCGTCTGGTTCAGATAGCTGGTAATCTCAGCGTCTTCACCGCGACCCGTTTGGCCCATCTGGGTGATGCCCGCAACTTCTGATGTAAAGCGCACGCAACGGGTACAGCTGATGCAGCGGGTCATGGTGGTCGCGACAAGCGGCCCCAGATCCAGATCATCAACCGCGCGTTTTTGCTCGGTAAAGCGTGACCCCGACAGACCGTAAGCCATCGCCTGATCCTGAAGGTCACATTCGCCACCTTGGTCACAGATTGGGCAATCCAGCGGGTGGTTGATCAGCATGAATTCCATCACACCTTCACGCGCCTTTTTCACCATCGGCGAATTGGTCTTAACGACAGGCGCTTGGCCTTCGGGACCGGGGCGCAAATCGCGCACCTGCATCGCGCAGCTGGCGGCGGGTTTGGGCGGACCGCCCACAACCTCAACCAGACACATACGGCAGTTGCCAGCGATCGACAGGCGTTCGTGATAGCAAAAACGCGGCACTTCGACCCCGGCCACTTCACAGGCCTGGATCAGCGTCATTGCGCCATCTACTTCAACTTCCATGTCGTCAATGACGATCTTTTTCAGGTCGCTCATCACGGTCCCTTTTCATCCCGCAAGAGGCGTTTGCCCCCTGCCCTTGTCTTGCCCTTGTCAGTCCGCGAGAAGCGAACCTGCGAAGGACCCTTTTGCGATTTCTGCGCGGCCAACCGCACAGTAACTTTCGGCATTTCCCTTACGGGCGCCTTGTTTGGCCAACATCGGTTCGGCGATGGACCGGAACCGGTCCTGCTCTACTTTGCTGTCCACATAATCCGTAATTTCACCAAAGCTGTAGCCAAGCGTATTGGCGTGTTTTTGCAACTGATACGCTTTGTTCAACAGGCGGAACTTGCGCAAGCTCAAGTCAGGGCAATTTTCGTCAATCAAATAGGCGATGGACGCGCCCAAAAGCTCGCTATGCACCCGCGCGTCATTGCGCATCGCGGTGTAATCCACCGCAAAAGCCGAGGTGGCAAGGGATGCAAAAACGCCGGAACTCAGAAGGGTTTTGAACTTGGTCATGAAATATCTCCTTTTGTTAAAAAGGAGATGGGGTTGCCCCCCCTTGTCATGCAATAACAACGCCCTAATATGGGCATCATAACGCCTGTTCTCAGCATACTTTTGTGTGACGTCATCATTGTCTTCATCACTTAATTAGCGAAGCAAGCTTCGCATTCCGTTTCACTTCATTTTCAAAGCCAGAACAAAAGCTTTCTTCGTCACCCAATTCCATACCGTTACGATCAGCAAAGGCCAACATACCCGGCTCAAGATGCTTCTTGGGATTAAGAGCAGCTTCTTTTAACACTGCCTCTTTACCAGCCGACGATCCCGTCTCACCGATAAGTCGAAGCTCAACCTCTGCCTTATATGCATTTACCGCAGCTTCATTAACTGAAATTCCGCTGCACGCATCATCTGCAATCGACGCCAGAGCCATTTCGACAATCGAATTTGAAACATATGTCGGAACAGCAATATTGGAATTTGTTGGTGCACACGCCCCCAAGATGCCGCCGCCTAGTGCGACTGCAAAACCCAACTTCCATTTCATCTGTTCAAACATTTTTTATCCCAACTACAATTACTATTTACTCAGCAGCAACGCTGACCTGACCTTGTTTATTCACCCGAATGCGGTCTTCGATTTCACCGCGGAAGTTCTTGATCAAGCCTTGGATTGGCCAAGCCGCAGCATCACCAAGCGCACAGATGGTGTGGCCTTCGACCTGTTTGGTCACGGACAGCAGCATGTCGATCTCGTCAATATGCGCCTCGCCTTTGACCAAACGATCCATCACACGCATCATCCAACCTGTGCCTTCGCGGCACGGTGTACATTGACCGCAGCTTTCGTGTTTATAGAACTTCGACAGACGCCAAATCGCTTTGATGATGTCTGTGGAATTGTCCATGACAATCACAGCGGCGGTGCCCAAAGACGAACCTTTGTCACGCAGACCGTCAAAATCCATAACCGCATCGCGGATGTTTTCGCCCGTCACACATGGCACCGAGGATCCACCGGGGATCACTGCCTTCAGATTGTCCCAACCACCGCGGATCCCGCCACAGTGACGGTCAATCAGCTCTTCAAACGTGATCGACATCGCCTCTTCAACCACACAGGGGTTGTTCACGTGACCGGAAATCCCGAAAATCTTGGTGCCGGCATTGTTCGCGCGACCAAAGCCCGCAAACCATTCCGGTCCACGACGCAAGATCGTCGGCACAACCGCGATCGATTCCACGTTGTTCACTGTGGTCGGGCAGCCGTAGATACCCAT
>DDMF01000059.1 GCA_002340515.1 Rhodobacteraceae bacterium UBA2553
GTGTTCCTGTCCAACGGTCCCGGCGACCCCGCCGCCACTGGAAAATATGCGGTGCCGATGATCAAAGAGATCCTCGCGACCGACCTGCCGGTGTTTGGCATCTGCCTTGGTCACCAGATGCTTGCCCTCGCGCTTGGCGCCAATACGATCAAAATGAACCACGGCCATCATGGCGCCAACCACCCGGTGAAAGACAATGACACCGGCAAGGTTGAAATCACCTCGATGAATCATGGGTTTGCGGTGGATGCCCAAACCCTACCCGAAGGTGTCGTGGAAACCCATGTGTCGCTGTTTGATGGGTCAAACTGTGGTATCCGAATGGAAAATCGGCCGGTGTTTTCTGTGCAGTACCATCCAGAGGCAAGCCCCGGCCCGATGGACAGCTATTACCTGTTTGAACGGTTTGCCGAGGCGATGGATGCGCGCAAGTAAAGATCGCGCTCATTGGAACAGACGGCCCGTGCGACCCCTCGCGCGGGCCGTTATTGGTTAATGCCCCATCAACTCGCTATTTTTGGGTAGGTTAACCATGCGTTAATAGTTTCGGGGGCATTTTGAACCGGTCCAGACGTCACAACCGGCTTTCGTATCTCTTATGTCCGCAGCGCATCTTCGCCTTGTTCAATCTGACACTGCTTCATCCACCTCTCAGGCGGCGGAAGAGCAGGCGCGCGCGTCTCCCCCCCCTCGTAAGCAACTGGGGCAAGTGTTGATGGAAATGGGCGCGCTTTCGCCCGATCATCTGACCATCGCGACGGCCCTTCAGAAAAAGCGCGATGTCCGCCTGGGAGATATCCTGTTGGCGCATGGTTTTGTACGCAAAGCTGATCTTTATGCCGCCCTCGCCCGCCAGTTCAACTGCGCTATTGCTGACCTGCGCAGTCAGCCGCCGGATGCACGATTGATCGACGATATTGGCGCTGATTTTTGCATTCGAAATCGGGTGGTTCCGTGGAAACAGGTGGGGGCCGGCACGGTGATCATCTGCTCGCGCCCAGACGAATTTGCAACACTTCAGCACGAGTTTCCCGCCCATTGGGGCCGTACTTTTCTGGCCATCGCACCGGAAGAAGACATTCTTGACCGGCTGGTCGCAATGCGCCATCGCACCCTGACACAACGGGCCGAAAACCGTGTGGCCGGGCATGAAAGTTGCCGCGGGTGGAACTCAAAAAACGTGTTGCGCTATGCACTTACGCTACTCTTTTGCCTTTCAGCTCTGTTTTTCTATTCAACACTGGCTGGATTTACAGTGCTGGTGGGTTGGGCTGTCTTGACCTTGCTGATGAACACAGGGCTTAAGGTTGTCGCGTCTTATCTGTATTGGAAGGAGGGGCTAAAAACGCCGATCGATGCCCCCCCGTCGCCGCACGAAAACGATGCCACGCGCCTTCCAATGGTGTCGATCATGGTGCCACTTTACAAAGAGCGGGAAATCGCAGGTCGTTTGGTCAAACGACTGGAATGTATTGATTATCCTCGTGAACTGCTGGAAATCTGTCTGGTCGTCGAAGAAGATGATATTCTCACACAAAACACCCTTGGCAGGGCGCGATTGCCCCGGTGGATGCGACAAGTCATCGTGCCGCGCGGGATTGTGAAAACCAAACCACGCGCGCTAAATTTTGCCTTGGATTTCTGCCGTGGTTCTATCATTGGCGTTTACGACGCAGAGGATGCGCCCGCCGCGGATCAGATCCTAAAAATCACCCAACGTTTTACCGAACGCGGCCCAGATGTGGCTTGTTTGCAAGGGAAACTGGACTTTTACAACGCCCGTACAAATTGGCTAAGTCGTTGTTTTACAATTGAATATGCAAGTTGGTGGCGGTTAATATTGCCCGGTATCGAGAAAATGGGATTTGCCATTCCATTGGGCGGCACCACACTTTTCTTCCGGCGCCATGCGCTAGAGGAATTGGGGGGCTGGGATGCACATAATGTGACCGAAGACGCCGATTTGGGCATGCGTTTGGCCCGCCATGGCTACCGCACCGAGTTGGTGGATACTGTCACCGAAGAAGAAGCCAATTGCCGCGCCTGGCCCTGGATCAAGCAACGCTCGCGCTGGATCAAGGGCTATGCAATGACCTACGGCGTTCACATGCGCCAACCGCGACAATTGCTGTCTGATCTCGGCTGGCGAAAATTCATCGGTTTTCAGATCCTGTTCCTTGGATCCTTGTCCGGTGTGTTACTTGCCCCAATCCTATGGACATTCTGGGCGTTTCCCCTTGGGTTGCCGCACCCTTTGCGCGGGGTGATTCCAGACGGGTTGCTGGTCCTACTGGGCACAACATTTGTGGCCGCAGAGCTTTTGACCATCACCATCGGCATTCAGGCCGTCGCTGGGGCCAAACATCGCTGGTTACGGATTTGGGTGCCAACCCTGCATCTCTATTATCCACTTGCCTCGGTGGCGGCATTAAAAGGGTTTGTGGAGATTGTGACCAAGCCCTTTTATTGGGACAAAACCCAGCACGGGAAATATGACACTCAGGCCGCAGGGCCCATCATCACATTGGGATTGAAAGGGGATGTGGGCGACATCACCCCGCCGCCTCAGACCCGCTATCGAGTTTAAGTCGCGTCTCAAACGCCTTGGAAATATGTGTTTTCAGCGCTGCATGAGCCGCATGGCAATCGCGCGTTTCCAGGGCGGACACGATCGCATCATGCTCACCAACTGCCTTTTCACTCCGTCCTTCAGCCGCGAGTGACGTGGTCGCGAGCAGTGCCATGGTCCGGTGCACAAGATCCAATTGCTGCACCAAATACCGGTTGTGGGACGCCAAATGCAGTTGCTTGTGGAACCGACGGTTGGACCGTGCCAAACCGGCAGGATCATCCAACCGTTGCCGGTCGTCTTCGACCATTTCGCGCAAGACGCGAATTTCTTCTGGGGCAGCGTGCTGTGCGGCTAAGGATGCCGCCAGCCCTTCCAGTTCTGCCCGCACCACATAAAGCTCTGCCAATTGGTTGTGATCCAGCGAGGCAACAATCAGGCTGCGCCCGTCACGCGCCAAAAGCGATTGCGTCTCAAGCCGTTGCAGCGCCTCGCGAATGGGGGTGCGCGACACGCCAAACCGATCTGCCAGTTCGCTTTCCACCAAGCGATCACCCGGTTTGTAAAGTCCGATGTCGATCGCCTCAAGGATCAACCCATAGGCATCTTTCTGCCCTGTCTTCACGTCTGTCACCGGTCCCTCCTGACCCAAATTTTCCCGATTAATGCACGCTGACGCCCCCAAAGCAAACCCCCTAGACGCCACATGTCGTCGCAGAACCGGCATCCTGTGAATTCGCGCCTTTTCCCCGACGCACACAAGGGTTAGATTTACGGCATGGTTGCTGATCATTTCACACATGTGTCCGACTGGGTTTTTGACCTGGACAACACGCTTTATCCGCCCGCCGCGCGTCTGTTTGACCAGATCGAGGTGCGCATGACCAATTGGGTGATGCGTGAACTGCGCGTGGATCAGGCCGAAGCCAACCGGTTGCGCAGCACATACTGGCGCGAGCATGGCACGACACTGGCCGGCTTGATGCGCCTGCATGACGTGGATCCCGGCCCCTATCTGCATGACGTGCATGATATTTCCTTTGACAGCCTCACACCGGATCTTGATTTAGCTAGATATATCAAAGCCCTACCAGGGCGATGTATTGTCTATACCAATGGCACCGCGCCCTATGCCGAACAGGTGCTGGCCGCACGCGGTCTGTCGGGGTTGTTTGATGCGGTTTACGGTGTGGAGCACGCGAATTTTCATCCCAAACCAGATCGCGCCGCCTTTGACACCGTCTTTGCACGTGATGGGTTAAGCCCCAAGCGTGCCGCGATGTTTGAGGATGATCCCCGCAACCTCGCCGTGCCTCACGCCCTTGGCATGCGCACTGTGCATGTCGCGCCCGAAGCGTTGTCCAGCTCAGAACCCACCAATCATATTCACCATCACACCGACGACCTGACCGGATTTCTCGCCCGGTTGGTCAACAGTTGAAAGGCCACGCCATGACACGTCATCAGGCGGATATCTTCATCTCAGGCGGCGGCATCGCGGGTCAGGTCACGGCCTGTGCCTTTGCGGCGGCCGGATTTTCAGTTGTGATGGTTGACCCTTTTGTGCCGGTTACAACGGCGGGGGAAGAGAAATCTGACCTGCGCTCCACCGCGTTTTTACAGCCCGCACGCGGGTTGTTTGATCGCATCGGGTTGTGGGACGTGCTGGCCCCGCACGCCAAACCTCTGGACAAATTGGCGGTAATCGACACCACCGGCTGGCCACCCGAAGTGCGCGACCGGCGGGTGTTTCAATCGGCAGATATGAGCAGCGATGTCAACCATGAGCCCTTTGGCTGGAACCTGATGAATTGGGTCGTGCGGCGCGAGTTATGGGGGTATCTGCAAGAGCAACCCAGGATCACAGCGCTTTACGGCTCCGGGTTTAAATCCATTGTCAGCCGATCAGAAGAAATCATCGTGGGCCTTGATAATGGCGACACGGTGCGTGCGCGGATGGGGATTGCGGCGGACGGCAAATTCTCGCCTTTGCGCGAAGCCGTGGGCATCGACGTGTCCACCACGCGCTACGGGCAAAAATCGCTGGCCTTCACGGTCACGCATGATGCGCCGCACGACAATATCTCAACCGAGATTTACAATGAAGGCGGCCCGTTCACCATTGTTCCTCTGCCCGATATGGACGGCAAACATGCCTCTGCCATTGTTTGGATGAACAAAGGTCCGCGAGCGGTTGAACTGATGGCGATGCCCGTGCCGGAGTTTGAAGAGGTGATGTTTCAACGCTCGACCGGTCTGTTGGGGCGCATGCATCTGGAGGGGAACCGGTCGGTCTGGCCAATCATCACCCAGACCGCAAATGAATTGTCAGCGGGGCGCGTGGCTGTGGTAGCAGAGGCGGCGCATGCCCTGCCGCCAATTGGCGCACAGGGGCTGAACACCTCGCTCAACGACGTGATTGCCCTGTTGGAACTGGCTGAACGAAGCCCGGCAACCTTGGGCAACCCTGCCATGATGGCCGCCTATGAGAAAAAACGCGGGCCGGATATTGCCCGGCGCGCACGGGTGATTGATCTGTTCAACCGGGTCACACGATCTGGCGACGGCGCGCTACAAGCGGTTCGTTTGCTTGGGTTAAAAGCGGTGCATGATGTGGCACCAGTGCGCAAATCGGTGATGCGTGCCGGGCTTGGTCCCTCTTGATGCTCTGTGGGCAAGGGAGGTTCGTGAAAATTGTGTCATGCGACATGCTGGCGCAACCCACCTGCCGGCCTTTCATTTTAACGGCTTTTGACCCATAAGAGCGCAGGATTTTATAGGAGAGACGCGCCATGTCCGCTGAACTGAGCCCGGAACAAAAAGCTGCAGAAGCAAGCGCCGAGAAAAAAGCATGGGGCATTATTGTCCTGATCGTTGTGGGCCTTCTGTTGGGCTTTCTGACCATGGGTCTGCCCGGTGTTGGCATGGTTGCTTTGGCGTTGGTGGCTGTCATTTATCTGCTGTTGGTGTTGATGGCAGGCGGCAAAGCCTAGCCCTTTCCATTGGCGAGACGACAAAGGCGCGCCCGATTGGGACGCGCCTTTTTTGTTGGTGTGGGTGAGGTTACAGCACCTTAGTCAGGACCGCGTCCAACCGCGCAACCGATGCATCAACGTCATAAAGCTTATCAAGCCCAAACAACCCAAGCCGGAACGATTGATAATCGTCACCTTCGTCGCACATTAAGGGCACGCCGGCCGCGATTTGCACGCCTTCTGCGGCAAAGGGTTTGCCCATTTTGACCTCTTCACTGGGGGCATAGGCCACCACAACACCCGGCGCCTCAAAGCCCGGCGCGGCCACCGATTTAATACCCTTATCGGCAAGCAAGGCCCGCACCCGCTCGCCTTGTTCCCACTGGGCATCACGCAGCTTGTCAAACCCGTAGGCTTTCGTTTCCACCATGGTGTCGCGAAACGCCCGCAGCGCATCTGTCGGCATCGTGGCATGATAGGCGTGGCCGCCATTTTCATAGGCCTGCATGATGTTTAGCCATTTGCCCAGATCCACCGCAAAAGAGGTGGAGGTTGCGTCCAAGGCCATATCGCGCGCGGTGGTGTTCATCACCACAATCCCGGCGGAGGGGCTGGCGGACCAGCCTTTTTGTGGCGCGGAAATCAGCACGTCCACACCCGTGGCTTGCATATCGACCCAAGCACAGCCAGACGCGATACAATCAAGCACAAAGAGGCCACCGACCGCATGCACCGCCTCGGTCACCGCCTTGATGTAATCGTCCGGTAGGATCATTCCGCTGGCCGTTTCCACATGGGGGGCAAACACCACATCGGGTTTTTCATCATGAATACGCGCCACAACCTCTTCGATCGGTGCGGGCGCAAAAGGCGCGTCTGGTGCATTGCCCACACGGCGCGCTTTCATCACGGTTTCTGACGCCGGGATCGCACCCATTTCAAAGATTTGCGACCAACGGAAGGAAAAGAACCCGTTTCGGATCACCATCACGCGTTTACCGGTCGAAAATTGTCGCGCGACCGCCTCCATCGCGTAGGTGCCGCCACCGGGGACAAGGGCCACTGCGTCGCCGTTATACACGTCTTTCAAAGTGGTCGAGATGTCGGTCATCACGCCTTGAAACGCTTTGGACATATGGTTCAGCGAGCGGTCGGTGAACACCACCGAAAATTCCAACATTCCATCCGGGTCGATATCAGGCAAAAGCGCTTTCATGGGGGTCTCCTTTGATTAATCTTTAGCAAACCTCAATTGTTGACAATTTGAAAGCATCTTTTGCACGAGAGAGAAAACATGTTGGGATCGCTTCCTGTGAAGCAAATACTAGAAAACTAGTTTTCTAGTTTTCTAGTTTTCTAGTTTTCTAGTTTTCTAGTTTTCTAGTTTTCTAGTTTTCTAGAAATCGCCCTATCCTAAAGAGAGTTCAAGCTCCGGTGCATATTTACGTGGTATTAACCAAGGTTTCGCATTCTGCGTGAGAACATTCAGGGAACCCTATCATGCAACACTCCGAGAACCAAAATATCGCCACCAGCCTAAAGGCCCTCGCCCACCCCCGCCGCATGGCGATCTTCCAATTGCTTGCCGCGCAACCGGGGGCCGCGCTCAGCTTTCAATCGCTGCAAAGCGCGACAAAATTGCAGACCACCACACTGGTGCATCATCTGCGCGAAATGGAGCGTGCTTGGCTGTTGGCCCGCAAACGCAAAGGGACCGAGGCCTACTATCGCCTGACCCCACAGTCGCTGTTAACGTCGATGGACAGTGTTCACGCCATCTTAAACGTCCGGTTCGCACCAAGCATTGCGGCCTAAATCGGCCCCGGTCGCTGTTCTTCGGACAAAAGTACATTCGCCTCGACATCGCCGATCCCCGGCAAGGTCATCACCCGGCGGCGCAACACGCGTTCAAAGTCAGCCAGATCACGGGCGACCACACGCAGGCGGTAATCATACAGCCCCAGCACATGTTCCACCGTTTGCACTTCGGGAATGGCAGACACCGCACGTTCAAAATCCTCAAGGCTGACCCGCCCTTTGGTCGCCAGTTTTACGCCCAGAAACACCGTGACCCCGAAACCAAGCGCCTCATGGTCCAGATCCAAACGACGGCCGTCCAACACACCTTGATCCATCAAGCGTCGAATGCGTCGCCAAGTGGCTGGCTGGCTTAACCCCACATCGCGCCCCAAGGCGCCTGCCGATTGCGTGGCATCCTCGGCAAGGGCACGGATCAGGGCAAAATCTATCTCATCAAGCTCAATCATAGCGGCAGACTGTCATCATATTTGATCCGGGCCACATGCATCAGTGCTTCGATATCCGCGATATGCGGCAGGCCCAGAATTTGGTCACGGTAAATCGTCTGATAATGCGCCATATCGCGCGCGATCACAGACAGGCGCACGTCCACGCGACCCAAGAACGTCTGAATGGCAGTGACTTCAGCAATGCCGCGCGCCGCCTCGATGAACTCATCAAACGCGCGGGGTTGGGTTTTGTCCAAAGTCACGCGCAAGCTCACCTCCACTGCATAGCCCAGCGCGCGCCAATTGATCACCGCGCGCGGGCCGCGCAGGATTTTGCGATCCCGCAGCCGTTCAATCCGACGGGTCAATCGCGCAGGCGGCATACCCAGCCGTTCTGCCAATTCGGGCAGCGCCATCATCGGGTCGGCTTGCATTTGCCGCAATATGCGTCGATCAAGATCATCAAGCATGATTTTTTCAATTTAATCAAACTTAGCGAATGATGCTATACTCATTTTTGTATATTTTCCACCTTTCACACCTCGCGCCTCCTCGTAAATTCCATATGATGCCCCTCAAACGACC
Source organism: Rhodobacteraceae bacterium UBA2553 (assembly GCA_002340515.1). Taxonomy (GTDB): domain Bacteria; phylum Pseudomonadota; class Alphaproteobacteria; order Rhodobacterales; family Rhodobacteraceae; genus Aliiroseovarius. The sequence continues at coordinate 8,379 of DDMF01000059.1, forward strand.
CTTAGACACACAAACCGCGAGGATATATCATGCGCGTTTATTACGACCGCGATTGCGACATTAACCTGATCAAAGACAAAAAAGTGGCGATCCTGGGCTACGGTTCACAAGGTCACGCCCACGCGCTGAACCTGCGCGATTCCGGTGCCAAAAACCTCGTGGTTGCGCTGCGCGAAGGTTCTGCTTCGGCGAAAAAAGCCGCCGCTGAAGGCCTGGACGTTATGGGGATTGCCGAAGCTGCTGCTTGGTGTGACGTGATCATGTTCACCATGCCCGACGAACTGCAGGCCGAAACCTACAAGAAATACGTACATGACAACATCAAACCGGGTGCGGCCATCGCATTTGCCCACGGTTTGAACGTACATTTCGGCCTGATCGAGCCTAAAGAAGGCGTTGACGTGATTATGATGGCCCCCAAAGGCCCTGGTCACACCGTGCGCGGCGAATACACCAAAGGCGGCGGCGTGCCTTGCCTTGTTGCGGTGAACACCGACGCGACCGGCAAAGCGCTGGAAATCGGCCTGTCCTATTGTTCCGCCATCGGTGGCGGCCGCTCGGGCATCATCGAGACCAACTTCCGCGAAGAATGTGAAACCGACCTGTTCGGTGAGCAAGCTGTTCTGTGTGGCGGTATTGTCGAGTTGATCCGTTGCGGTTTTGAAACCCTCGTTGAAGCAGGTTACGCACCGGAAATGGCCTATTTCGAGTGTCTGCATGAAACCAAGCTGATCGTTGACCTGATCTATGAAGGCGGCATCGCCAACATGGATTACTCGATCTCGAACACCGCAGAATACGGCCAATATGTCACCGGCCCGCGCATCCTGCCTTACGAGGCCACCAAGAAAGCCATGAAAGAAAGCCTGAATGACATTCAGTCGGGTAAATTCGTGCGTGACTTCATGCTGGAAAATGCTGTTGGTCAACCGACCATCAAAGCGTCGCGTCGTGCAAATGACGAGCATGAGATTGAAGTTGTTGGTAAGAAATTGCGCGACATGATGCCTTGGATTTCCGCAGGTAAAATGGTCGACAAAGCGAAAAACTAAGCCCTGCGGGATCACCCGCTGGCTGAAAGGCGCCCTTCGGGGCGCCTTTTTTCATGACAACATGCCAATTCCAAACGCACCGCCCGTGCTGCGGGCCTTAATTGAACCGGCTCAAAAAACACTCCCCAAAGACGAAATCCCAACCGGGATCATATTGCGCGTGTTGCGCTTTTGCCGCCTTTCCCAACACCTCCCACCCCTCATGAGTCAACAGAATTTCGGTATGTGATCCAAGGCGGGAAAGTTGCAGTGTGACCTTGGTGGAAAGCGCGGGATCCTTGCCGGGATGCCATGAAAAGGTGAGTTTTTCAGGCGGCTCCCAAAGCGTAACGGTGCCCCAGGTCGCATGGCTCCCATCTGGTAAAACCTCGTAAATTTTGCCGCCAAGCTGGGTTTCAAAATGCAGCTCTTGCGGCACCGCGCCCGAATTGGCCGCAACGGAATGACTTTCAACCGGCCACCAGTTTCCCATGCCCAGTGTGAAATATTCAAACACCTCCTCAATCGGGATGTGAATTCGCGCGGTTTTTGTGATGGGTGGCAGCATGACGTCCTCCACCCGCAGAATACATGAATTCTGGCACCGGGTCATCAGCGCAGCGCATTCTGCCTTTCGCCTGCCAAAGCGTTGTGCAATTGTCCGCCAATGTCGCATCCTTCCCGCCAAGATTGGTTGATCCTCGCGGCCCTCGGCTTGATCTGGGGGGCGTCTTTCATGGGCATGGCGATTGCGCTGAAAGGGTTTGCGCCGCTCACGCTCGCGGCGGGACGCATTGCCTTGGGGGCTGTGGTCTTGGTGATTTTCGCCAAGGCCAGCGGTCGCAAAATGCCGTCTGTCTTTGCGCCAAAAGGCGTGGTGATCTGGGCCGCAGCGATTGGCATGGGGATCTTTTCCAACGCTTTGCCGTTTTTCCTGCTCGGCTGGGCGCAATATCACGTCGCTTCGGGTTTTGCCGGGGTGTCAATGGCGGCCGGTCCGCTGATCACCTTGGTGCTCGCGCATTTCTTTATTGTCGGCGAAAATATCACGCTGCGCCGGTTCATCGGCATCGTGATTGGCTTTGCAGGGGTTGCCGTATTGATTGGCCCATCTGCTTTGCAATCACGCGGGGGCGATATGGAAAACATCGCACGGATCGTCTGTATCAGTGCCGCGGCCTGTTACTCGATTGGCTCGATTGTCGCGCGGCTGTGTCCGGACGTAGACCGGCGCGCCTTTTCCGCGGCGGTTCTCGTCTGTGGCGCCATACTCATCCTGCCCGTGGCGCTGTGGCAAGAGGGGCT
>DDMF01000161.1:0-2461 GCA_002340515.1 Rhodobacteraceae bacterium UBA2553
GCGGCTGTAGCGGCAGCTGACCGCATTCTTTGTCGCAGACCGGGCGAGATCCGCGCGCTTGGTCGCTGGTGCTGCACGGGGTGCCGTGTTTTTCATTGCGACTCTGTGGTTGCCCTCCTATACCCACATTCAGACGAAGCCCATTTGGGCCAGAGAGGTTGGCGACCTGCCATTGACCCAGTTCGGGGATGAAGGGTTGCGTCGTCGGTGATGGATCGGGGCGAAAGCGCGCGTGATCCCACCCGGTGTCTCTTCGCTGCGCCCATTTCATGCGCCCAATTTCGCGAAAGGATGCCCGATGATGAAACCACTTTTGATGACGACCGCAATTTTGAGCCTGATGGCGCTGCCAGCTATGGCGCATGTGGGCCATCTGGGCGAAGTGGCGGGGCACGGCCATTGGGGCGCGATTATTCTGCTGGGCGGTGCTGCCGCTGTGGGTCTATGGGGCGCCTTGAAGGGTAAGAAAGATGCGGATAAGGCGGAAGCCGAGGACGCGGAAACTGGTGATGACGAGACCGGTGATGAAGAATTGGTAGGGGCATAATCCATGACCAATGCCAAAAAAACCGATACGCAAAAAGTTGGCGTGATGATCTGCGGGCATGGCTCGCGCAGCCAGGCTGCCGTTGATGAATTCAAGGTCCTAGCTGAAAAACTCCCTGCCTATTTTCCAGAGGATTGGATGGTCGATTATGGCTATTTGGAATTTGCCAATCCGGTGATCCGGGTGGGTTTGGACAATCTTCGCGAAGGCGGTTGTGACCGCATCGTGGCGGTTCCGGGGATGCTGTTTGCGGCGATGCATTCGAAGAACGACATTCCGACTGTGCTGAATACTTATGCCACCCAGCATGGGGTCGAGGTCAGCTATGGGCGTGAGTTGGGCGTGGACCCCAAGATGGTTGCCGCCGCGGGTGACCGGGTGCGCGACGCGGTTCAGGCCGCCAATGCCGAGCACGGCGATGTGGCGCTGGAGGAAACTTGTCTGGTGGTCATCGGACGTGGTGCGTCTGATCCCGACGCCAACGGCAACGTCGCCAAAATTGCGCGCTTGTTGCAAGAGGGCATGGGCTTTGGTTGGCTCGAAGTGGGCTATTCTGGTGTGACCTTCCCGTTGGTGGAACCTTGCCTGACCCATGCGGCCAAGCTTGGCTATAAACGCATCATCGTTTTCCCGTATTTCCTTTTCACCGGCATTCTGATCGACCGGATTTACGGCTTTACCGATCAGGTTGCCGCCGCCCATCCAGACATTCAGTTCGTAAAAGCCGGTTATTTGAACGATCACCCCAAGGTGCTGGAAACCTTTGCCGAACGTGTGACTGAACAGCTGGGCAAGACGCCTCCGCCGAACTGTGGCATCTGTGCGTATCGCACGCAGGTTCTGGCGATCGAAGGCGCCGCGCCGATCTTGGCCGAAGACCGCGCCGCCGCCTTGGCCAAAGACGGTCATCCGGCGTTTGGCGACGTGCCTCCGCCGACCTGCGTGATGTGTAAATACCGCGTGGAAGTGCTGGGATTTGAGGCGGAATTGGGTGCCATTCAGGAAAGCCACCACCATCATGTGGAAGGCCAAGGTGCCAATGCGCCCGGCGCCACTGTGGAAACCTGTGGGCTGTGCGATCATTTCTGCACCGGTGCCTGTCGGTTGGACATGGGGCATCACCACCATCATGACCACGATCATCACCATGGGCATTCGCACGATCACGCCCATGACCATGATCATCACCATGGTCACGATCATGAGCACGGGCACAGTCACGACCACGGCCATGCCCATCATCATCACGATCATGTGCATGCCGAATACCCGCACGCAAAACACCCCCACGGCCCCGAAAGCGCGCGAAAATCATGACGGAAAACGGACGCTCTTCCCGACCTGCGTTGCGTTATGAACGCGACCCCTCTGCGATCTATGCGCAGTCCTTTGAGACACTGCGCAAAGAGGCGCGGTTGGACCGGTTTCCCGGCGGCATGGCCGCGCTTGCCACCCGCGTGATCCACGCCTGTGGCATGGTCGAAGTGGCGGACCGACTGGCGTTTTCACCCGACGCTTATGTGGCAGGTCATGAGGCGCTGAAATCCGGCGCACCGGTGTTTTGCGATTGTGAAATGGTCGGGGCGGGGATCATCCGCCGCTATTTGCCCGCAGACAATGAGGTGATCATCACACTTAATGATCCACGCACGCCTGGGCTTGCCAAAGAGATCGGCAACACACGCTCGGCTGCGGCGGTTGAGCTTTGGGATGAGCGGCTTGAGGGCGCAATTGTGGTCGTGGGCAACGCGCCCACCGCACTTTTCCACCTGCTGGAATTGATCGACGCAGGCGGCCCTAAACCTGCTTTGATCCTTGGCTTTCCGGTCGGATTTGTGGGCGCTGCAGAAAGCAAAGCGGAGCTTGCCGCCAACCCGCGCGGATGTGACTTTGTCGCCCTGCGCGGACGGCGCG
>DDMF01000161.1:2518-4168 GCA_002340515.1 Rhodobacteraceae bacterium UBA2553
TGCCGCTGTGAATGCGCTGTCCGCCGGATTGCCGGAGGAAAAGGCATGACACAAGTCACACCTTGGCTGCACATCGTTGGCATAGGCGAAGACGGGTTGGATGGGCTGACCCCGGCCACCCGCGCTGTGGTTGAGGCCGCAGATGTGATTGTCGGCGGCAAACGCCACCATGAGATGTTGGACACTGGCGCAGAGCGTCTGGCCTGGCCATCCCCTTTTGACGCTTTGATTTCAGAGCTCGAAAACCGTCGCGGAAAACTGGTTGTGGTGCTCGCGTCCGGCGATCCCCTGTGGTTCTCCGTCGGGGCCAAAATTGGCCGCCATCTGGACCCGCAAGAGATCACCTATCATCCGCAAATTGGCGCGTTTCAATTGGCCGCAGCGCGCATGGGCTGGTCGATGGCCGACCTTGAAACCCTCACCGTGCATGGCCGACCGGTTGAGCAGATGATTGCGTTTATCCAACCGGATGTGCGGCTGTTGATCCTGACCACGGGGGCCGAAACCCCCGGCCAGATCGCAGCGTTTCTGTCTGAGCGCGGCTTTGGCAAATCGCGCATGACCGTCTTGGCCCATATGGGCGGCGAAGATGAGGCGCGTTTTGATGGTTTGGCGGAAGGTTGGGATCATGAGGTGCCGGCCTTTAACACGCTTGCTGTGGAATGTATTGCTGCGCCAAATGCGGCCCTTTTGCCCCGCGTGCCGGGGCTTGCCGACAAGCTTTTCCAGCATGACGGCACCATGACCAAACAGGAGATCCGTGCGATCACTTTGGCAAAACTGATGCCAATGCGCGGGGCTTTGCTGTGGGACATTGGCACCGGTTGCGGATCGGTGGCTGTGGAATGGATGCGCGGCGCGCGTTATGCCCGTGCGATCGGGATTGAGCCGCGCGCAGACCGTCGGGCCCTTGCCGCTGCCAACGCTTTGGCGCTGGGCGTGCCGCGTTTGGAATTGGTGGATGGTATGGTGCCCGCAGCCCTTGATGCGCTTGAGGCACCGGATGCGGTCTTTATCGGCGGTGGGCTGACCGAAGAAACCTTTGACGCCGCTTGGGCAGCATTACGCCCCTTGGGTCGCTTGGTCGCCAATGCGGTCACGCTGGAAAGCGAAATGTGCCTTGCGGGTCTGCACAAAAAACACGGTGGACAGCTGATCAAACTGTCGGTGGAACGCGCCGAACCCCTTGGCCCGCATTCCGGCTGGAAACCACTGCGCCCGGTCACACAATGGAGCCTGATTAAGCGATGAATGGAACCCTATACGGGATTGGCCTCGGCCCGGGAGACCCCGAGCTGATGACGCTGAAGGCTGCGCGGTTGATTTCGCAAGCCCGCGTCATTGCCTATCCGGCGCTTGAGCGTGGCGATAGTTTTGCGCGCTCAATTGCGGCGGATCTGATTGCAGAGGGCACGGATGAGATTACGATCCCCGTGCCGATGACCGTGGAACGCGCGCCTGCGCAGGCCGCTTATGACGCAGGGGCTGCGGCCATTGCCGAGCGGTTGTCGGCTGGCGACGATGTGGTTGTGCTCTGCGAGGGCGACCCGTTTTTCTACGGATCCTTCATGTATCTTTTCGCCCGTCTGTCGGACCAGTTTGAGTGTGAGATTGTACCCGGCGTGACCTCAATCACAACCGTGGCGGCGC
>DDMF01000161.1:4175-5191 GCA_002340515.1 Rhodobacteraceae bacterium UBA2553
GCGCGCGAAAAAGCCGCTGGTGGCGCGAAATGAACGGCTGACCGTGTTGCCCGGCCCGTTGGATGAGGCCGAATTGCGGTCGCGGATCGAAGGGGCGGAAAGTGTCGCGATCATGAAAGTTGGGCGTCATCTGCCCAAGATCCGCGCCGTGATCGACGACCTTGGTCTGACCGAAAAAGCCACCTATGTCGAACGCGCCTCACTGCCCGAAGAGGTTGTGCTTCCCCTCTCTGAAGCCCCTGAAAAGGCCCCCTATTTCTCGATGATCCTGCTTGCGAAAGGAACCGACCCATGGCTGTAAGCCACTTGAACGCGGCTGTAAGCCCTGTCGTTATTTGCCTGAATAAATCCGGCGAAGAATTAGCCCACCGGGTTGCCAAACTGCTTGGCGCGCAGGTGCATGGGCGCGAAGGGCGCGTGGCACAGGCCGATGCGTTTTTCCCCAACGCGCTGGACCATGTGCGAATGTTGTTTGCGGCGGGCACCCCGGTCGTGGGTGTTTGTGCGGCGGGCATTTTGATCCGTGCCGTTGCGCCCATTTTGGCCAATAAACTGGCCGAGCCGCCCGTTGTGGCTGTGGCCGACGATGGTTCTGCTGTGTTGCCTTTGTTGGGTGGGCACCGTGGCGCGAACCGTTTGGCGTCAACGATTGCCGCTGAAATTGGCGCGACCGCTGCTGTGACCACCGCCGGTGACGTGTCGATGGGCGTGGCCTTGGACGAGCCACCCGTGGGCTATCGTTTGGCCAATCCGACGGATGCGAAAGAGGCGATGGCCGAGCTGTTGTCAGGCGCTGGCGTGTCCATTTCTGGCGAAAACATCTTTGACATCGAAGACGCGGGCGGGGCTGTTGAACTGGCGGTCACTGAGGCCCCCGTTGAAACCGGCCCAACCCGTCTGGCTTATCATCCGCAACGCTTTGCGCTGGGCGTGGGCTGTGCGCGGAATGCGGACCCGGAAGAGCTGTGGACGAACGTGTCTGAACAGCTTGCCGCCGCTAATATCGCACCGGGCGC
>DDMF01000134.1:0-17190 GCA_002340515.1 Rhodobacteraceae bacterium UBA2553
GTCCACCGGAAAACAGCACCGCCTGGCGTTGCCGGTCGGTCTTGTGGCGCGCAAGTTGCGTGGTGATCTTCAGGATATTTCCGGTCTCAAAACTCGCCCCCTTGACGCCACCCAAACGCGGATCCGCCTGATCAGGGGCGCCGTGCACCACCGCAATATAATGACGCTCGGCCGTGTGTTTGGCGAATTGCGCGGCCAGCCCGTGATGGGCCGCGTCCGATTTTGCCACCACCAACAGGCCCGAAGTTTCCTTGTCGATCCGATGCACAATGCCGGGGCGTTTGGACCCGCCAACACCGGACAATTCCCCGCCAAAGTGATGCAAAAGTGCGTTGACCAGCGTGCCCGACGGCGTGCCGGGCGCGGGATGCACCACCATGCCCGCAGGCTTATTGACCACAATCAGATCATCGTCTTCGTAAACCACCTCAAGCGGGATATCCTCTGGTCCAATGTGGCTTTCCGCCGCTTCCGGCACGGAAATCACAAAGACATCGCCTTCTTCGACCGTGGCGCGGGGATCTGTGATCACCTCACCGCCCCGGCTGACCGCGCCATCGGCCAAAAGCTTCGCCAAACGCGACCGCGACAGCGCAGCTTCTTCTGGCACATCGCGCGCAACCGCCTTATCAAGACGCTTGGGCGGGTTTTCCGCAATGATGACCTCGATCAGGCGCAAAGGGGCGGCCATGGACAATACTCCTCAGGACGAAACACCGGACACGACGGCCATTGATGGCACCGTGCGGTTTCTGAAAATCCTCGTGACCACCCTGACGGCGACCACAATCATTGGTCTCATAGTGCTGATCACGGTGATTGTCATGCGCTTCCAGCAAGAAAGCACCCTGCCCTTGCCACAAAACATCACATTGCCAGAGGGCGTGACCGCCACCGCCATCACACGCGGGGCGGGATGGCTGGCGATCGTGACCAATGATGATCGCATTCTGATCATGGGGCTTGATGGGGAAACCGTGCATCAGGAAATCACCATCACGGCGACCAACTAACCCCGTAAACACCTCGCATCAAAACGAAAAAAGACGCCCAAGGGCGTCTTTCTCAACCATCCCCAATGTGGGGGGAATGGTACCGCCTCCCCGGCTTGAACGGGGGACCCCTGGTTCCACAAACCAGTGCTCTAACCAACTGAGCTAAGGCGGCACTGGCGCTGATTTAGCGTCGTACGCGCGGCTTTGCAAGAGGTGAAGCTTGAAAAAATTACAAAAGATCCGTAACTCATGACTTCAAAGAATAAGGAGGCCAAATCATGGGCATCAACGACGAAAGCGACATCCAAGCCAACCTGCAAATCGGCCCAACCACCAATGGGATGGTGCGGTTGTTCATCGAAGGCGACGGGGTTGAGGTGCCGATGGATTTCGATCCGGAAGAGGCTGAAGAGATTGCAGAAGAGCTGCGCGCCGCGGCCCAGCAAGCCCGCGCCATGTCAAACGCTGGCGGTCATTAATCCGTTGTGACGCGCGCGTGTATGCGGGCGTCACGTCTGGCTCTCACAGGGGGGGCACAGAGGGTTTTCACCTATGGATCTCACCTATGAATTTCACCGGGGCCAATTAGCTCAAATCCGGTGATTTCAAACTCGTAAAGCCCTGTTCCGTCAGGCTTTTGCGCCCGTGCAATGAGCTTCCCCTCGGGGTCATGAAACACAGCATGGGCGGTGTGCAGCGCGCGAAAACACCAATCACCGTCTGGGTAGTAGTATTTAATCATCATGGTCTGATCCTTTTAGGGCTGGTTGTTGATAAGCGCCGCCACCCCCGGATCGCGGTATGCCTGAAGACGGCGCGCGGCATGGGTGGCAAATTTCTGCACCATGACTTTGCGCCGCGCAGGGGCCAGCTTATCCTCTGGTGCCATGCGCATGATCTCGGCATCATAGGCGTCTGCGATGATCAGCCCGGTGTCCTCGGGCAACAATTCGGTCGGGAAATCGCCATCCACAGCCCAGAAATAGCGGTCGCACCAATCCAGATAGCCCTGCCATTTTGTGTCAGAGGTGAAATCTTCGCGGCTGGATTTGCATTCGATCACCCAAATCTCGCCTTTTGGCCCCAAAGCCATCACATCGACCCGCAGGCCGCGCGTTGGCACCAGCTCCTCAACCGTGACAAACCCATGTGACACCATATGGCGACAGACGCCGCGTGCCAAAAGTTGGCCGGGTTGGTTGTGGACCGAAGTCAGAGGGGCATCATTTGTGCTCATATCTCATGTGAACAATTCGTGAACAAATTGTCAATAGGACGTGCGCCGCACGCCGCCTCTTGCAACATCCCTGCGCGCAGCTTATCTAGGGTGTTGGCGGCTTCTGCCCTTTTCGTCATCCCGGGTCATATTCCAGCGGCCTTAAGCAATTCTGAGGGAGCTGGCTCTGTCATAGCCCTGGCTACGTTATCTGGTGCCCACCTGTACATACAGGTCCTCAGGAATCTAGACCCCGACGACTGCGTGCGGTTCCGCCAACCCACACCCCCCAACCATCGCACCACTGGAAATTCGGCCCAAACCGGACCTGTAAAGAGTTTACAGTTTCGCCTGTTCGGCCCGCCAAACTTTAAAGTTTCGGGTTTAACACCTTTAAACTGTTTACAGTTTTGAGTTCGAAATCTTTAAAGAGTTTAAAGTTTTCAGAACCGATTTTGCGGCGCGTTTTGCGGAGTTTGGGACGGCGCGGCGGCCTCGACCCGCACCGGAATATCCGTGGCAATCGGCTGACGCTTGCCACCTTTTGGCGTGTCATCCGCATGTCCCATGCGCATGATCACAATGGCAAATTGCACGCCGGCAAAGATAATTCCGTTGGCCATAAACAGCATGATCACAGCGATCATGCCGATGTCAGAACTGGTCACGAGGTGCCAAAGATTGCCAACATTGGTGTAAAGAAGCCCGCCGACAAAAAGCGCCGACAGACCAAAGCCCAGCAGCACTTGTTTGATATAAAGATGGACAAGTTTCGGCATTTTCGCCCCCAAAATCAGCGTTCCTATTCTTATTCTAACACGAATGAGGATAGGGGAAAGGGGCACGCGGTCGCAGGGCGAAACCGCGCCGATCACGCCATAAGCCTTTAGAATGCTTCGGGTTTTGCCTCACGCGCCATGTGGTCAAGCACAGCGTTGGTGAACTTGGCTTCGTCGCTTTCGGGGAAAAACGCTTTGACCACATCGACAAATTCGCTGATCACCACTTTTGGCGGCGTCTTGCCTTGGATCAGCTCGGCCCCTGCAGCGCGAAACGTGGCACGCAAGGTCGGATCGATGCGCGCAATTGGCCATTTGGCCACCAGAGCACGGTCGGTCAACTGGTCGATCTTGGCCTGGTTATTTACTGCGTTTTCAATGAGTTCACGGAAAAGCTTCACATCGCCTTCGGCCATTGTGTAGTCGTCGAACACTTCGCCAAACCGCACATCTTCAAACTCGACCCGCACCTTGTCCACGGTCTGATCCGAGACTTCCATCTGAAACAGCGCCTGCACCGCGAAAAAACGGGCCGCAGATTTCATCTGACGTTTTTGATTACCAGAGAGCGTCATGCCGTTGGGGTATCCTTTGGGTCGCCTGCAAGTTTGATCGAGTCGGACAGGGTCTTAAACCCTACGCCCTTATTCGAAGCGCCCCATTTGCGCGAAAGCGCGATCAAATGCAAGGCCGCAGCCGCAGCCCCGCCGCCTTTATTTTGCGCGTCCACATCGGCGCGCACTTCGGCTTGTGGGCGGTTTTCAACGGTCAGGATGCCGTTGCCAATGCACAGGCCATTCAGGCCCATCATCTGGATCGCGCGCGAGCTGTCATTGCACACAGTCTCGTAATGCGTTGTTTCTCCACGGATAACACAGCCCAAGGCCACGTAACCGTCAAAGTTTGACATGCGCTCGGCGATGGCGATTGCGGTGGGAACTTCCAACGCACCAGGCACTTCGACCAGATCCCAAGTGCCACCGGCTGCCTCAATTTCAGCCTTGGCGCCTGCGACCAAATTGTCCGCGATGTCTTTGTAATAAGGGGCGACGACAATCAGGATCTTTACCGGCTTGTCGAACTCTGCGCGCGGCAGGATGTAATGTTGCTCAGCAGCGGCCACCTTATGTCTCCTGAATAGGTCGGGTGCCGGTGATGTTCAGACCATAGGCCTCAAGGCCCACGTAACGCGTTTCCGGGCTGTCGGTCAGAAGGATCATATCGGTCAGCCCCAAGGTCGACAGGATTTGCGATCCAAGACCGATCTGGCGCACAGTTTGCGGCCCTTCTTCGTCATCGGCATGCAACGTTTTGCGTGGCTCGCGGAACAGACACACAACCCCGCGACCCTCGTCTGCGATGATCTGCATCGCGCGCGGAAGCTCGTCTGCGGGCTTGGGACCAAGGCCCAAAACATCCTGTGCCTCTGTCAGCGCATGGGTGCGCACCAGCACCGGCGCGTCGGTGGAGATGTCACCTTTGATCAGCGCCACATGTTCGATTTCATGGGTTTGATCGGTGAAAATCCGCATCTCCCACTCCCCACCGAATTCAGAGGTGATCGCCTCGCGGCTGGTTTCTGTCACGAGGTTATCATGGCGACGACGATACGAGATAAGATCAGAAATCGTGCCGATCTTCATCCCATGTTTCTTAGCAATTTCAACAAGTTCCGGAAGCCGCGCCATGGTGCCATCTTCGTTCATAATCTCACAAATCACGCCAGATGGGTTGCGACCCGACAGGCGGGCGATGTCCACCGCGGCCTCTGTGTGGCCGGCCCGAACCAGCACGCCACCATTGCGTGCACGCAGGGGGAAAACATGGCCGGGGGTCGCGATCTGAGCCGGGCCATTGGCCGGGTCAATGGCGGTTTCCACGGTTAGCGCACGGTCCCCTGCGGAAATGCCCGTGGTCACGCCTTCGCGCGCCTCAATCGACACGGTGAACGCGGTTTCGTGACGTGAGGAATTGTGCATTGCCATCATTGGTAGGCCCAGTTCCTCGATCCGGCGTGCTTCCATCGGCAGGCAGATCAGCCCGCGACCATAGGTGGCCATGAAATTCACCGCCGCCGCATCGCAGGCATCGGCTGGAATGACGAAATCACCTTCGTTTTCACGATCTTCGTGGTCCACCAGAATGATCATCCGGCCTTTGCGGGCCTCTTCAATGATTTCTTCTGCGCTGGAGATGGCGCCGCTTAGCCCAGCCTCAACCGGGCCCGGCGTTTCATATGTGGTGCTATCGCTCATGTCAGGGTCCCCAGCTGGCAGTGGAATTCAGTACGGTGATGGTGCAAAAAGTTGGCAGTTGGCCCGCAATACCTTAGCGCACAGGCCAAGGAAAGCCCAAACGCGACGTCTTGCTGCGCATCTGCGCGAATGAATTGTACAATTTCCACACGCAGCGCCTGTTCATCTCTGCGTTAGAATTTCCAAAGCGCCGGGACAAAATCATAAACTTCGCCATCTCGTTTCACATGGCCCACGCCGGGGAAGGGAAAGTGGTATCCCAGCACGGCCACACGGTCGGTTGCGGCCATATCCAATAGGCGTTTGCGGGTGGCGACGGTCATCTCTCCGTCCGCGTCAAAGCCATTGTACCAGTTGGGTTTACGGAAGTTGAGGTAGGGGTTGGAAAGGGAATCCCCCACTGCGATCAACATCTTACCTTCGCTTTCAACCTGAACCGACATATGACCCGGCGTGTGACCGGGGCTGTCGATCAGGCGAATGCCGGGGGCAATCTCGGCCCCCCCCTGCACCAAGGTCCATTCCAGCCCCTCGGCGGTGATCGAGTTCACGGCGCCAAGCACCATCGATTGTTCCGTTGGCGCGACACGGTTCACCAGATCATCCTGCATCCAATGGGCATGTTCGGCCTCGCCCATCACATATTCCGCGTCGGGGAAAATAGGCTCGTCAAAATCATCGCGAATGCCCCAGATATGGTCTGGGTGCGCGTGGGTGATGGCCACATGGGTGATGCTGTCAGGATCAATGCCAGCAGCGTCCAGATTGCCCATGAGCGCGCCGGTGGTGTCGGCAAAACGACTGCCCGATCCCACATCAACCAGAACCTTTGCCTCCCCCAGCTCAATGAACATGTGATTGGTGTGGGAATAGCCTTCATCAGTGGGCATGAAGTGATCTGCAAGGAACGCCAGCTTTTCCGCCTCAGGCGCGTTGATCGCTTGCCCAGACATTGGAATTGGAAACCAACCATCTGAAACCACGGTGATTTTCGCCTGCCCCATGGTGAAGCTGAAATGCGTGGGGTTGGACATGTCCGGCGCGTCAAAAGCCATAGCCGTTTGTGCCGAAAATCCGCCCATCGCAAAGGCGGGCGCAGCGGTGGCAAGGCGCAAAACATCGCGCCGTTGCAGGAGTGTGCGGTTCGGTTTGATCAGACTCATGGCGGGCTCCCATATGGTTCACTCGTTAACATATGCGCATATAGGAATTTATAGAAAGCGCTTTTTAAGGGGCGCTTTGATGATACCGTATTAGCCGTAATCCGCCAGCCGCGCCACGTAACGCGCCAATGTGTCGATCTCGAGGTTCACAGCATCGCCCACCTTGGCCTGCCCCCAGTTGGTCACCTCTTTGGTGTGGGAAATGAGGTTCACGCCAAACATATCACCGTCCACTTCGTTCACCGTCAGGGACGTGCCGTTTAACGCGACCGACCCTTTGGGCGCGATGAACCGCGCAAGCGCTGCAGGCGCTTTGAAGGTGACACGGGTGCTGTCGCCCTCGATGGTCATCGCGGTGATCTCAGCCACCCCGTCCACATGACCCGACACAATGTGTCCGCCCAACTCGTCGCCCACCTTCAAGGCGCGTTCAAGGTTGACCCTATGCCCAAGGGTCCACGCGCCAAGATTGGTCTTTGAGACGGTTTCAGCCGAGATATCAACGTCATACCAGCCATCCCCCATACCCACGACGGTCAAACACACACCATCCGAGGCAATCGACGCCCCCAGATCAATCCCCGCCGTGTCATAAGAGGTTTCAATCCGCGCGCGCAGATCGCCCGCTTTTTCCAGCGCAGCAACGCGCCCCACATCGGTGATGATCCCAGTAAACATGAGCGTCTTCCTTCTGATTTGTCACAGACCTAGCGCGCGCCCTGCCCTTTGCCAATCCCCCGCTTTTACACCCGCGCGCGAAAAAACTTTGCCGCTCATCAAAACTTTAGAATTGCAATGAATGATGAGATCTGCGGTATTGCGGCCATATTTTCGCCGCAGGGCTTGTTTATGACAAGTTCGGGTTTGTGGCGCGCTTTGGGTATCTTTATAAGAAACCAACCACGCCCGAGACGTGGAAAAAGGGAAACGGAATGCAAGTGGTGACGGGTAAACAACGCAAATTCCTGTTTTTGCAGGGACCGCACGGGCCGTTTTTTGCGCGGCTTGGTCGGATGATGCGTGCTGCCGGTGCCGAAGTTTGGCGGGTTGGCTTCAACCGGGGTGATCAGGCGTTTTGGCGCGACAAAACCAGCTACATCGCCTTTACCGAGACCCAAGAACACTGGCCTGACCGCTTTTCTGATATTCTGACCGACAAAGCCATCACCGACATTGTCCTTTATGGCGACACCCGCCCCATTCACGCACAAGCCATTGAAATCGCACGCGAACGAAACGTCGGCATTCATGTATTTGAAGAGGGGTATTTGCGCCCTTACTGGGTTACATATGAGCGCGAGGGATCAAACGGCAATTCCGCGCTGATGGACACGTCGATCACGGACATGCAAACGGTGCTGGCCGATGCAGAGCTTGATCTGCCCGAAGCCCCCGCCCATTGGGGCGATATGCGCCACCATGTGTTTTACGGCGCGCTGTACCACTGGTTTGTGATGCTGCGAAACGGGCGCTATGCCAATTTCCGCCCGCACCGCGCCCTTTCCGTGGGCAAAGAGTTCAAGCTTTATCTGCGCCGCCTTTTGTTGATGCCTGCCCAATCCCTAGAACGTCGTCTGGCCACGTTACGGATCAAATATGGCGGCTTTCCCTATCACCTCGTGCTTTTGCAGCTGGAACACGACAGCAGCTTTCAAATGCACAGCCCCTTTTCAACCATGACCGAGTTTTTGGAACTGGTGATGGACGGGTTTGCAAGTGGAGCACTCCCCCCCCATCATCTGGTGTTCAAAGCCCACCCGCTTGAGGACGGTCGCGCCCCGGTTCGTCGTGAAATCAAACGCTTAGCGCGTGAACACGGTGTTGAAGATCGGGTGCATTATGTGCGTGGCGGCAAGCTCGCGCAGCTTTTGAACCACTCCAGAAGCGTGGTCACCGTGAATTCGACCGCCGCCCAACAGGCCCTGTGGCGCGGACTGCCACTGAAGGTTTTTGGCCGCGCAGTTTATGCCAAACCTGAATTTGTTTCGACCCAAAACCTGCCAGAATTTTTCACCCAACCCACGCGCCCCGACAGCCGCGCCTATCGGGATTATCGCCATTATTTGCTGGAAACCAGTCAGGTTCCGGGCGGGTTCTATTCTGCCCGTGGTCGCCGTCAATTGTTGCGTCAGGTCGTGGATATGATACTGGCAGAGCATGATCCTTATGACGCCCTGTCCAAAGGCACAGCGGCACCTCGGCAACACTTGCATATTGTGAACTAGTCACACACCAAGGAAGTGCTGGATTTTACTTAGATTCTCACCTATTCTCGCTGCAAATAACAAAAGAAAACTGAGGCAATCCTCCAATAAAGGAGCCCGAGCAGTGACTAAAATGGGCAGAACTATTGCGCGCAGAGCTGCGCTTTTTGCATTGGCTGGTGCCGTTGCGGCCTGTGGGCTGCCGCGTGTTGGTCCAAGCAAATCAGAGATTTACGCGGGCAGTGTGGAACGTCAGGGCGACGCTTTCATCGTGTCTGTGAACGACCGGGTGACCCGTGCAACCGCCGTGGTCCCGGCTCTGGGATTTAGCGACAAATTCCAAAACGCATCTGTGGTGGGGTCGGATACGATCCGCGCCGGTGACACCCTTGGCATCGCGATCTGGGAAAACGTCGAAGACGGCATTCTGACCACGGCGGGCGCGCCTGCGTCGCTGGACGAAGTTCAGGTGGACGGGTCTGGCTATATCTTCATCCCTTATGCTGGCCGCATTCGTGCCGCGGGCAATAGCCCCGAAGCCATTCGCCGTATTGTAACAGAAAAACTGGCCAGCCAGACCCCTGACCCTCAGGTCATGGTGCGTCGTTTGGCGGGTGACGGGTCGACCGTAACCCTGACCGGCGCCGTTGCCGGCCAAGGGGTCTATCCAATCGAACGCCCCACCCGCACGCTGAACGCCATGTTGGCACGTGCCGGCGGTGTTGCAGTGTCGCCCGAGATTGCCAAAGTCAAAATCATTCGCGGCGATCAAACTGGCGAGATTTGGTTTGAAGACCTGTTTCATGACCCAAAGCTGGACATTGCCCTGCGTGGCGGCGACCGGATTCTGGTCGAAGAAGACAGCCGCTCCTATACCGCTCTTGGGGCGACGGGCGCGCAAAATCGCGTGAAATTTGATACCAAAACCCTGTCCGCCATTGAGGCAATTGCACAGGTTGGCGGTCTTCAAAGCGCGATTGCCGATCCAACCGGCGTCTTTGTCTTCCGCAATGAAGCAGCAGAGATTTCCAACCAGGTTCTGGGGCGCACCGATCTGATCGGCGCACAGCGTATGGTTTATGTGCTGAACCTGACCGAACCGAACGGCATGTTCATGGCGCGTGATTTTGTGATCCGCGATGGCGACACCGTGTATGTGACCGAAGCACCTTATGTCCAATGGACCAAGGTTCTGTCGGCGATCACTGGCCCGCTACAAAGTGCGGGATCAATCTCATCGCTGAGCAACTCTTTGGGCGGCTCCTCTTCATCACCGTGACACATGAAAGAACAGATATGAAAGCCGCCGGGGAGCCCACTTCCCGGCGGCTTTATGTTTACAACGGTGGATTTCTGACCCAACCGCGCATTCGTCGCATCCTGACACTCGCTGGTTGGGACATTCAACTTGGCTTGCCGAAAGAAGGCGACTGGGTGGGCATTTGGGGGAAAAGCCCGACCTCTGGACGCGGTGAAAAAATCTCTGATTGGAAAAACAGTCCGGTTTTGCGCGTGGAAGATGCCTTTTTGCGCTCGGTCCTGCCAGGACGCGGTGGCGAGGGCCCCTTGGGTCTGATGCTCGACGATTTGGGCGTGCATTTTGACAGCAGCACGCCGTCGCGCCTGGAAACCATTCTTGCCACCGATCCCCTTGATAACAGTGCGTTATTGACCCGTGCGCGGGATGCAATGACCCGCATTCAGGCCGCGCATTTGTCGAAATATAACGCCTTTGACCCCGCCCTTGCCCCCCCTGCCGCACCATATGTTCTGGTCATCGACCAAACCTATGGTGATGCCTCGGTGGCCCATTCCGGCGCGTCAGAAGCGCGGTTTCGGGAAATGCTGGTCGAGGCCCGCCTGAGCCACCCCCATGACCGCATCTATATCAAGGCCCATCCCGAAACCCAGCAAGGGCATCGCAATGGCTATTACGGCGTTGAGGATGAAAATGATCAGGTCACGCTGATCACTGATCCGATCAGCCCGTGGGAGCTTTTGTCCAGTGCAAAAGCCGTTTTCACCGTCAGTTCCGGCATGGGGTTCGAGGCGATTTTGGCCGGGCATAAACCGCGTGTATTCGGCCAACCCTTTTACGCAGGTTGGGGGCTGACCGAAGATGAACATCCCGTAGATCGCCGCAGGCGCACGCTAACCCGCGCGCAGCTTTTTGCCGCCGCCATGATCCTTTTTCCCACATGGTATGATCCCCACCGCGATCAACTTTGCGAGCTTGAGACCGTGATTGATATGCTCGAAGCACGCAGCCGGGCATGGCGCGAGGACCATCAGGGCTATGTGGCCACCGGGATGCGCCTTTGGAAACACAAACCTCTGGCGCAATTCTTTGACGCAGGCCGGGCAATGATCTTTGACAACAAAGCCAAACGCGCCGCGCAGGGGGCGCATGATATTGCCCGCCCCTTGATGGTCTGGGCCGGAAAAGAAACGCCTGAACACGCGGCCCACGCACCGCCGTTGCGCATCGAAGACGGCTTTCTACGCTCGCGTGGCTTGGGGGCGGCGCTGACACCTCCGCTCTCGCTGGTGCGCGATGATCTGGGGATCTATTACGACCCGACACGGGAAAGCCGGTTGGAACGGTTGATTGCTACCAGCCAACACTTGCCAGAACACGCCCGCACACGCGTGGAGAAATTGATGTCTCGCCTGACCCGCGCCCGCATCAGCAAATACAATCTGGACGCAGCACTGCCCGATCTGAGCCACCTTCCAGCGGGCAAACGCATCCTTGTTCCCGGTCAGGTCGAAGATGATGCCTCCATCCGGTTGGGCACCACAGATGTCTCCACCAATCTCGCGCTGCTTCAACGCACCCGCGCCGACAACCCGGACGCGGTGATCATCTACAAACCTCACCCCGATGTCGAAGCCGGGTTGCGCGATGGGCAGATAACCCCCGAAGACATGGCAGCGCTTGCAGATTTTGTCGCCCATGACGCCGATCCCATGGCCCTCTTGGGCGATGTGGATGAGGTCTGGACCATGACCTCGACCCTCGGGTTCGAGGCAATGATCCGTAAGGTGCCTGTCACCTGTCTGGGCGCGCCTTTTTATGCGGGTTGGGGGCTGACGCGTGATCTGGGTGAGGTACCGACCCGCCGCCTTGCGCGCCCCGATCTGACAGGTCTGGTCCATGCCACATTGATTGATTATCCACGTTATTATGACCCGAAGACCAACGTCGCTTGCCCGGTTGAGGTGGTTGTGGATCGCTTGGTGACGGGAGATGTCCCTGCCCCCAGTCGAGCCAATCGCATTTTAGCAAAACTACAAGGGATTTTCGCAAGTTACGCCTATCTGTGGCGGCGCTAATGCGTTAGCGGCGTGCCCAGCGATGCATTACATCACCACCAAGGGCGCGTGTTTCAATCAGGGTAAACCGCGGCGCCGCTGCAAGCCGGTCTATGCCCATCGCAGCCAATGATGGGCGCCCTTCTGACCCCAATGCAAGCCCCGCGGTAAAGCCGACCAGTTCGTCCACAAGACCAGCCTTCAGCAATGATGCGGCAAGCCCCCCGCCCCCCTCGCAAAAGACCCGGGTCAGACCCAGCTTGCCAAGTTCATTAAGAGCGGAGGCTGGGGACAATGCGCCCTGTATCTCGGACACCGAAACCAGCTGCACACCCAAATCTCGCCAGACCTCCAGCAGTTCTTTCGGGGCATGAGGGCCATGGCAAATAATCACCGGCACATCGCGCGCGCCTGCGGCCAATTTGCCGGACAGCGGCAGGTCCAATTGGCGTGACAGCACGATGCGGGTCGGTTGATGCGCCACCCCAAGATCCCGCACCGTCAGCGTTGGATCATCGTCGCGTGCGGTGCCGGCCCCGACCATAACCGCATCATGGCGCGCACGAAGCGCATGCACGTATCTGCGCGCATCAGTGCCGGTGATCCACTGGCTTTCGCCGGTCGCGGTTGCAATCCGCCCATCAAAGCTGTTGGCGAGTTTCAACGTGACAAAGGGGCGGCATTCGGTGGTTTTCAATAAAAAACCCGCGTGATCGCGCCGGGCTTCCTCAGCGCAAACCCCAAGATCAACATGGATGCCTGCGGCCCGTAACATCGCAATCCCGCCACCATCCACGCGCGGATCGGGATCACCCAGGGCCACAACCACACGCGCGATTCCCGCGTCAATCAAGGCTTGTCCGCAGGGTGGTGTTTTGCCGTGATGGGCGCAGGGTTCAAGCGTGACATAGGCGATCGCACCACGTGCTTCTGCACCCGCCTGGGCAAGCGCAACAACTTCGGCATGGGGCCGGCCACCGGGCTGTGTCCATCCCCGTCCCACAATGCGCCCGTCTTTCACCAAAACGCAGCCAACCGCCGGATTTGGTGCACAACGCCCTTGCCCACGCCGCCCGAGGGACAGCGCGAGCCGCATGTATCTTACGTCATTCACGCGTCGTCTTCAGGAGAGATATCCGGGCGCAACTCGCTGACAAACTTGTCAAAATCATCTGCCGCCTGAAAATTCTTATAAACGGAGGCAAAGCGCACATAAGCCACGGTATCAATCCGCGCGAGGCTTTCCATAACAATTTCGCCGATGGTTTTAGACGGGATATCCGTCTCTCCCATGCTTTCCAAACGCCGCACAATGCCAGAAATCATCTGGTCAATACGCTCTGGCTCCACCGGGCGTTTCTGCATGGAAATCCGGATCGAGCGTTCCAGCTTTTCCCGATCGAAATCTTCGCGCCGACCGTTGGATTTGATCACCACCAAATCGCGCAATTGCACGCGTTCATAGGTGGTGAACCGTCCCCCACAGGCCGGACAAAACCGCCGCCTGCGAATGGAAACATGATCTTCAGCCGGACGGCTGTCTTTAACTTGGGTGTCGATATTACCGCAAAACGGGCAGCGCATCGTGGCGTCCCTTTCCTTTTTTTGGTGCCTTATGGCGTGGGTCTTTGCCCAGTTATCCACAGGTACTATAGGTCAGCCGCTAGGTTTTGTGTAGAGGGAAATATGCACCCCTAGATAGAGAAATTCGCGTGTCGAGAGGGAAAAGAGGCCGATTGCTCCCCTTAGTGGGAGGCGACGATGGCGGCAGCAACCTGACGCCGATGCGGCGCGTCTCGATGTTCGAAAAGGTAAATCCCTTGCCAGGTTCCAAGCGCGAGTTGCCCCTCAAATATCGGGATACTTAAACTGACTGGCATCATCGCCGCCTTGATATGGGCAGGCATATCGTCGGGGCCTTCGTAAGTATGGGTCAAATAGGACATCTTGGGGTCGGTGGTCGGCGGCACCAATCGGTGGAAAAAGTTGCGCAGGTTCGTCTGCACCTCTGGGTCGGCATTCTCCTGGATCAACAGAGAGCAGGAGGTGTGGCGCACGAAGAGTGTCAGCACACCCCCGTGCACGCCCTGCCCGTCCACAAAGCGCGTCACTTTATGGGTGAACTCGTAAAGACCTTGGCCTGTGGTGAGGATGGTGAAGGAGGTCATCTTCGCTCTGCTTTATCCAAAAACCCGCTCGCCCATCTGGTCGATAAAGATCTTGGCCTTGCGCAGGCTCTCCGCCTTTGCTTCGTCTTCCGACCCCAGCACATCCGCGCGCAGCATCAAATGAGATTTCAATTCACCGCCCACTTTCTTCTCAATCCTCGCGCCAATACGATAGCCGCCGGGTTCTTTTTCAGGCTCGAGGTAGATGGTAAAATCCTTGTGCATTTCGGGCTGGGGCTGGGTCTCCAGCGTTTTGGAACCACCGTTGAAGAGCTTGGAGAGGAGGGACATGAGGGTATCCTTTTTTACCGAAGAATAGGTGAATTGAGAGGGGTGAAGGCTAGAGATCAAGAAAGAAACACGCATCATTGTCTTTTTGAGTTACGCGAAAGCGACAACAATCAGTTCAAACGGACAAAAGACCTTTGTATTTTCTTCACATAATTACAAATAGTTACCTTTGATTACTAAACTTAATCAAACAAATGTTAGTTTCGCCAAAATCCCAAACAAAATCAGAACCGCCGCAAGCACTAAACTACGGATGTCCCGAAGTATTTTCTCTCGTTGCGCGCTTGCTTTCTCGATATTGGCCAGACGATTAAGTTGTTTGGTTTGAATGTCCACTTGGGTGCGAGCCAACTCTCCAAGACATTCCACCCCTGCAATACCTTGATTTATTTGGAATTCTGCTCGGCCAAAGGGCAAACCAAGTTCACCTGCAAGCTTTTCTTCGACATCAAGATTACTATCTACCATCGGCTGACCTCCAACAAAAAAACGCCCCCTTGCGGAGGCGTTTTTATTACTGATCCAAGAACGAGCGCAGTTTGCGGCTTCGGCTGGGATGCTTCAGCTTCCGCAACGCTTTCGCCTCAATCTGCCGGATCCGTTCGCGGGTCACGCTGAACTGTTGGCCCACTTCTTCAAGCGTATGGTCGGTGTTCATACCGATACCAAAGCGCATGCGCAGGACACGTTCTTCACGTGGGGTTAATGATGCCAGCACGCGGGTTGTGGTTTCCTTGAGGTTTTCCTGAATGGCGCTGTCGAGTGGCAGCACGGCATTTTTATCCTCAATGAAATCCCCCAGTTGGCTGTCTTCTTCATCCCCAATTGGCGTTTCCAGCGAGATCGGCTCTTTGGCGATTTTCATCACCTTGCGCACTTTCTCAAGCGGCATTTGCAGTTTTTCAGCGAGCTCTTCTGGTGTTGGCTCACGGCCAATTTCATGCAGCATCTGACGACCGGTGCGCACCAGTTTGTTGATCGTCTCGATCATATGCACCGGAATACGGATGGTCCGGGCCTGATCCGCGATTGATCGCGTGATCGCCTGACGGATCCACCAGGTTGCATAGGTCGAGAATTTATAGCCGCGACGGTATTCAAACTTGTCCACCGCCTTCATCAGGCCAATGTTACCTTCCTGAATAAGATCAAGGAATTGCAGGCCACGGTTGGTGTATTTCTTGGCAATCGAAATCACCAATCGAAGGTTGGCTTCGACCATTTCTTTCTTGGCGGAGCGCGCTTCTTTTTCACCTTTTTGAACCTGCTGCACAATGCGGCGGAATTCGGGAATGTCGACGCCGACATATTGACCAACCTGGGCCATGTCTGCACGCAAACCTTCCACTTTGTCAGTGGATTTCTCGATGAAACCCTGCCATGCCCGGCCGGTTTTTTCGCGCATATCGTCAAGCCAGGTGGGATCCAGCTCGCGACCGCGATAGGCGTCGACAAATTCCCGGCGGTTGATGCGGGCCTGGTCGGCCAGTTTCACCATCGAGCTGTCGATCTGCATGATGCGACGGTTGATGCCGTAAAGCTGGTCGATCAACGCTTCGATCCGGTTGTTGTGCAGGTGCAATTCATTCACCAGCAGCACAATTTCCGACCGCAGTTTTTGATAAGCCGTTTCTTCTTTTTCGGTAAAGCTATCATCTTCGTTGAGCGTCGCGCTCATCCGCAGATCCTGCATTTCCGACAGCATGGTATAGTCGCGCGCAATCAGCTCCAGCGTTTCCAGAACGCGGGGCTTAAGGGCGGCTTCCATCGCGGCCAGTGACATATTGGCCTGCTCGTCTTCGTCGTCGTCATCATCGGTGGTCAGCGGATTGCCGTCAGCGTCCAGCTCTTGGGTCGCGTCCTTTTTCTCGGTCGCTGGGGCCCCGGATGCGCCCCCCCCTGCCACGATCGGCTCTTCCTCATCCTCTTCGAGCGAATTGCCAAAGGTCGCGTCCAAATCGATCACGTCCCGCAGCAAAATATCTTCGCTCAGAAGTTCGTCGCGCCAGATTGTGATCGCCTGAAAGGTCAGTGGGCTTTCGCAAAGCCCGGCAATCATCGTGTTGCGCCCGGCCTCAATCCGCTTGGCAATGGCGATTTCGCCTTCACGCGACAAGAGTTCGACGGAGCCCATTTCGCGCAGATACATGCGCACAGGATCATCGGTGCGATCAAGCTTTTCCGTGTCTGCCCCGGCAAGGGTGATTTCCCCGCCGGCGTTTTTCACGACCAGATCCGTGGACCCTTTGTCTTCGTCATCGGCGTCTTCATCTTCGATGATATTGATGCCCATTTCCGACAGCATCGACATAACATCTTCGATCTGTTCCGAGCTCACCTGATCGGGGGGCAGCACCTGATTAAGCTGATCATACGTGATGTAACCTTTTTCACGTGCTTCAGCGATCATCTTCTTGACGGCGGCCTGGCTCATATCGCCCATCTGGTCGGCGTCTTGGTCGTCCTTGCGGTCCGTGGCGGTGTCTTTGGCGGCCATGGGCTCTCCTTACACGGCTTCCCGATCAAAAGCGATTCGGGGGCATATTGATTCGCAACTTTGATTCGCGTTACCGAATCAAAACATTCAGAACAGTGATTCGCCACCCCATCTATCGCGATTTCTTTAGGGGGTCTGCCTTAAAAGGCACATTTATTAGGAATCACCCTTCTGTTTATTGATATTCAGGGTCGAGATCAGTCGATCCAATGCGTCGCGTTCATCCCGATCCATCAAAAGGCCATTTTCGGCGCGTTCATATGTTGTCCTGTCTTCGGACTGGCTGCGCACCGCACGATTGCGCGCC
>DDMF01000134.1:17202-22352 GCA_002340515.1 Rhodobacteraceae bacterium UBA2553
CCTGCCCCAAACGCCATGTCACCCCTTCGTCGGGCAGCGCGTCCAGATCATGGGCGGCATCCACAACTTCGCGCATCACCCCCCGGATTGCGTCCAGTTTTGCCAATTCTTCGGTCAAACAGGCCGAGACGATGTCATCATCTTGCGCGTGGCGAACCGCCGGGGCAATCTGCACATGGTTGAGGCGGAACAGTTTTTCAAGAGGGGCCGCGCCAATCTGTGCCACAATGGCATCGCGCAACGCCTCGGGGCCATCCTGCGCGTGCCGCAGGATTAAGCGCTGGATCACCGCATGATCCGGCCCCGCCAAATCAAGGCGCTCGATCTGAGTTTCACACAGCTCCAACATATCAGGGCGCAGGATCAGCACCGCCAAAATCACCGCTTCTCGCAGTGCCTCTTCGGCCTCGATCCCAGCCCCAGCCAGCAACGAGCTTTTGGTGCTCGCCAGCGCCGGTTCCGGCCCTTTTTTCCACCCCGGTTTCCACGGGGTGCGCTTCCCCCCTGATGGGCCAGCGCTTTGGGGGCGGGCGCGAAACAGCTCCCACCGTTTGTCTTTGATGGCTTGGCCATAATGCGACCGGATCGAGGGATCTGTGATCCGCTTGATCACCTCGCGAAGATCTTTATCAAGCGCGGCTTTCCGCTCGGGACTGTCAAAAACCTTACCTTCAGTTTCGCGCCGCCATAACAGATCGACCATTGGAATCGCCTGATCAATCAGCCCCTGCATTGCCGCCGCACCGGATGTTTTCAGAACGTCATCAGGGTCTTGCCCCTCTGGCATAATAGCAAAGCGCACGGATTTCCCGGCCTCAAGCAACGGTAGCGCCAGATCAATCACCCGCATCGCGGCGCGCAATCCCGCCGTGTCGCCATCCAGCGCGATGATCGGCTCTGGGTTGATGCGCCACATCAGGCGCAACTGATCCTCGGTAATTGCGGTGCCAAGCGGGGCCACGGTGGCGTCAAACCCAGCCTCAGACAGGGCGATCACATCCATATACCCTTCGGCCACGATCAGCGGTTTGCCTTTGCCCGACGCCTCGCGCGCAGGGCCTTGGTTGTAAAGGCTGCGACCCTTATCAAACAGCTCGGTTTCAGGCGAGTTCAGGTATTTCGCATTGTCATTTGGGTCCATGGCCCGGCCGCCNNGCTTCGTAGAGGCCGTACAGTTCACGGCTTTTGTGAAAAGTGTCAGTTTCGGGTGAGTTGAGGTATTTGGGTTTTTCGTCATTCAGTACCCGCCCTCCAAATGCGATTACCCGGCCGCGCATATCCCGGATCGGAAACATGATGCGCCCGCGGAATGTGTCATAGGGTTTACCGCCTTTTGTGCTGGGTTTGGCAAGTCCCGCCCCAAGGATCAAGTCATCCTCGACCCCTTTGGATTTCAGATGATCCCAAAGCCCCTGCCACGCATCCGGTGCAAATCCGATTGACCAGCGCGCCTGTGCGGCTTCGTTCAATCCGCGACGGGACAGATATTCGCGCGCCTCGGTCCCGGCCCCGGTTTTCAACATCAGCTGGTAATGGCTGACGGCCATGTCCATCACCTCTGCCACCAGGGTGCGGCGGTCTGCTTTTTCCTGCGCACGGGGATCGCGCGCGGGCATTGGCATTCCGGCCTCACCGGCCAGAATTTCCACCGCTTCCATGAAACCGACATTCTCTGTGTCTTTCACAAAGGAAATCGCATCCCCTTTGGCATGACAGCCAAAGCAGTAATAAAATCCTTTGCGGTCATCCACATGAAAAGACGCGGTTTTTTCGTGATGAAAGGGGCATGGCGCCCACATGTCGCCTTTGCCCGGTTGGGATTTTCGCTTGTCCCACATGACCTTGCGCCCAACCACATCGGTTAGGCTAAGGCGGGTGCGTAATTCGTCTAGAAATCCGGGTGGCAGAGACATGGCTCTTTATCCGCTTTATCGGAAAGCCTGTCCAGCGGGTATCGCGCCGCTTATGCGCCGACGGCCCCACGCACCATATCCCAATAAATACCTGCGACAGCCTCTTGGCTTAACCGCCCGCCTTCGCGGTACCAGGTATTCACCCCGGTCAGCATCGCAATCACCGCCATTGTCGCCAGCCGCGTGTCCGGCACGGAAATCACACCGGCTGCATGCCCTGCCTCAAGAACCTTCTCCAATTCCTGTTCATATTGGCGGCGCAGGGCTTCAATGGCGGCAAAATTGTCGTCAGACAAGTTGCGCAATTCCATATAGGCGATGAAAACCGCATCGGGGCGGTCGAGGTGAAATTGAATGTGAAACCGGGCGAAATCTTCGAGCTGTTCAAGCGGCGTGGCGCGTTGGGGACGCGCAGACCACGTGGCCAAAAGCTCATCCATATGGGCGCGCATCAGATCAAACAGAAGGCTTTGCTTGTCTTTGGTATAAAGGTACAAGGCGCCTGCCTGCACCCCAACCTCACGCGCAATCTGGCGCATCGACACAGCAGCAAAACCGTGGCGTGCAAAGAGGTTAAGGGCGGCGGCGCGCACCTTTGGGCCTGTGATTTCGCTGTGAGATCCGGTTTTACGTGCCATTTTTACCTACCATTGGGAAACATTAACTGAACAATCGTTCAAATCCTAGCCTGTTCTTCAGTTTGACCGGCTCGCCTTGGACAAACGGGCGGTCCGCCGCCATTTCAATCAAACTCTAGCGCCCTTTGCCTTGCACCCTTCCCAAGGCAAAGTTATGGTCGCGCCAATGCCATCCGCCCAATGATGGGGCCGTATTTTGGGGGCCAAATGCGCCACATTTCTATCGCGTTCTGCTTCTGCCTGACCCTTGTCGGGGCCATGGCCTGTGCAGAAGACCCCCTTGTGCGACGCCAAATGTCAGATGCGGCCCGGCATGCGGAGTATCCCAAAATCCTGCCATTGCATGAATTGCTGGCTAGCCGCCCTGTCCCGGTTGATGTGGCCCTTTTGACGGGCAGCCTGTCCAGTCGCGCTGCCGCCCTGCGCGCCCGCGCCTCTCGTCTACGCGCCCCAATTGTCGACAGCGCCACACGCGCGCGATTGCAGGCCGCCTTGGCCCGTCGCTGACAATCCTTGCCGATTTTCCCGACAAACCATCCTTTGTTTCCTGCCACAACCGCCTAAGAAATCCCGCAAATTGACACAGCGCGCATTGCGTCCTGCCCGCCCATTCGCTAGGTCTCGCGGGACAAAATCACTGCGCCGCGTGTTTATTCCCGCAGCAAGGCCCACAAGAAGACCCACAGCAAGACCCCATGGAGATCAACATGAGTGACAATTCCCCCGACCGTTCCCCCCTTCGTTTGGGTATTGCGGGGCTTGGCACCGTTGGCATTGGCGTGGTCAAAATCATTCGCCGCCAAGCACAGCTTTTGGAAGATCGTGCAGGCCGCCCGGTGGTGATCACAGCCGTGTCGGCACGGTCAAAAGACAAAGACCGCGGTGTCGACCTGTCTGACTATGCTTGGGAAGATGATGCGGTTGACCTGGCCAAACGCGACGATGTTGACGTGTTTGTGGAATTGATGGGCGGGCATGAAGGCACGGCCAAGGCGTCTGTCGAGGCTGCGATTGCAGCGGGCAAAGACGTGGTCACCGCCAACAAAGCGCTTTTAGCGCATTACGGTCAGGACCTTGCCCTTGCGGCGGAAGGCAACAACGTCAGCTTACGCTATGAGGCCGCAGTCGCGGGTGGCATTCCAGTGATCAAAGCCCTGAGTGAAGGCTTGGCCGGCAACGAGATTACCCGCGTCATTGGCGTGATGAACGGCACTTGCAACTACATCCTGACCCAGATGCAGGCCACTGGCCGCGGCTATAACGCGCTGTTTGATGAATGTGCTGAGCTTGGATATCTTGAGGCGGACCCAAATCTGGATGTGGGCGGTATTGATGCCGGGCATAAACTGTCGATCCTGTCTTCAATCGCCTTTGGCACACAGGTGAATTTCAGTGCCGTTGAACTGGAAGGCATTCAGCGCATCGAGCTTAAAGATATCGAACACGCGGCTGAAATGGGCTATCGCATCAAGCTGTTGGGCGTCGCGCAAATGACCGGTCGCGGGTTAGAGCAGCGCATGTCACCGTGCCTCGTGCCCGACACATCGCCGTTGGGCCAGCTGGAAGGCGGCACCAATATGATCGTGATCGAAGGCGATGCCGTCGAGCAAATCATACTGCGTGGCCCCGGTGCGGGCGAAGGCCCCACCGCAAGCGCCGTTCTGGGCGACGTGATGGATATTGCACGCGGCTTTACCCTGCCAACCTTTGGTCAGGCGGCCACCACATTGCGACCGGTCACAGGCGTCAAGGCCACCAAGCCCGCGCCATTTTATCTGCGGATGGAGCTGTTTGACAAACCCGGCGCGCTTGCAAAAGTGGCCGCAGTTCTTGGCAATGCAGGGGTGTCCATCGACCGGATGCGCCAGATAAGCCACGCAAAGACCAGCGCCCCGGTGCTGATTGTCACCCATAAATGCACCCGCGACGGGTTGGACACAGCGCTTGCGGGGCTGGCGGAAACCGGCGTTGTGGATGGCCCCCCCGTGGCGATCCGTATCGAAGAGCTTTAAAGCCCGCCTTATTTTCACGCAGCGCCCCGCATGTCGGGGCGTTTTGCGTTTGAAAGCCCGGTTTTCCCCCGTCAAAGCCCCCTTATGCCTTGCTCTGTAAGGCCCCGGCCTCTAAACCGACCCCAACCGTGACATTCAAGGAACTTTTCTATGGCTGACAAAGTCGTCTTTTCCGACCGTATGCTGTCGCTGGGCCTCGCCCGCGTTTCCGAAGCCGCCGCAATGGCCTCTGCCACGCTGATTGGGCGTGGGGATGAGAAAGCCGCGGACCAAGCCGCCGTTAACGCCATGCGCGATCAGTTGAACCTTTTGGACATCCAAGGCACCGTTGTGATCGGCGAAGGCGAACGCGACGAAGCGCCAATGCTGTATATCGGCGAAGAAGTTGGCTCTGGCGAAGGCCCCGCTGTGGACATCGCATTGGACCCGCTGGAAGGCACCACCCTGACCGCCAAAGACATGCCAAACGCGCTGACCGTGATCGCCATGGCCCCGCGCGGCACGCTGTTGCACGCCCCGGACGTTTACATGGAAAAACTGGCAATTGGGCCAGGCTATGACACAGATGTTGTCAGCCTGAAAATGTC
>DDMF01000134.1:22401-24604 GCA_002340515.1 Rhodobacteraceae bacterium UBA2553
AGAACGTGTGCAAGCACTGGCTGCGGCCAAAGGCTGTGCCACCTCGGATATTACCGTCTGTGTTCTGGAACGTCCCCGCCACGAGGCGATGATTGAAGACATCCGCTCAACCGGCGCTGCGATCCGTCTGATCACTGATGGGGACGTGGCTGGCGTGATCCACTGTGCCGAGGCCGAAATCACCGGCATCGACATGTATATGGGTCTTGGTGGCGCGCCTGAGGGTGTTTTGGCCGCCGCCGCTTTGAAATGTATGGGTGGTCAGATGTGGGGTCAGCTGACCTTCCGCAATGATGACGAGCGTGACCGGGCGGCCAAAGCGGGCATCACCGATCTTGACCGCATCTATAACCGCGACGAAATGGTCACCGCTGACGTGATTTTTGCGGCGACCGGCGTGACCGACGGCTCCATCGTGTCTGGGATCAAACGCGAGCCGGGGTTCTTGACCACAGAAACCATCCTTATGCGTTCTAAAACCGGATCTGTCCGGCGCATGAGCTATCGCAACCCAGTTACAAACGGTTGATAAGGTTAAAAAAAATGACGCGCGCCCTCATACTGATTGATATTCAACAAGGGTTTGATCACCCGATGTGGGGCGCGCGGAACAATCCTGACGCCGAAGAAAACGCTGCGCGATTATTGGTGCATTGGCGCGATCAGACCCTGCCGATCTTTCATGTTCAGCATCTGTCGACCACCCCCGGAAGCCCCCTGAACCCAGAGGGCGGTGCGATTGATTTCAAACCAGAGGTCACCCCGCTGGCGGCGGAACCGGTGATCCAGAAGCACGTCAACTCCGCCTTTATTGGCACCGATCTTGAAGCACAATTGCGCGCAGGCGGCGTCACCGATCTGGTGATTTGCGGGCTGACCACGCCCCATTGTGTGTCCACCACCACGCGGATGGCAGCGAATTTAGGGTTCGACGTCACCCTTGCCCATGACGCCTGCGCGGCCGTCGCCTTGGGGGCGGATACAAGCTGGCGCGATGGCGGTGCTGTGTCGCCAAAATTCATCCACCAAGCCGCACTTGATCACCTAAACGGCGAATTTGCTACGGTTCTTAGTACGGATGACATCCTGTCATGAGCTTTCTGGGTGTTGATGCCTCGGCCACCGGACGGCGCTGGGTTGGACCCAGCATCGACATGGAACGCCAGGCTGAATACCTGCAGCAAATCACCCAATTGCCGATGCCGTTGTGCAAGGTTCTGGCCCGCCGGGGTGTCGCGCCAGAGCAAGCCGCCGACTTTCTTGACCCCACACTGAAAGCGCTTTTGCCCGATCCACGTGGGATGAAAGACATGGAGGTTGCCGCCGCGCGCACCCTACAGGCTTTTGATAAAAATGAAAAAATCGCGATCTTTGCCGATTATGATGTCGATGGGGCAACGTCCGCCACACTGTTGATTGATTGGTTCCGCCAAATGGGGCGCGAAGTTACGCTCTATATTCCGGACCGGATCGACGAAGGCTATGGCCCAAATATCCCAGCGATGGAACAGCTTGCAGATGCGCATGATCTGATCATCTGTGTCGATTGCGGAACCCTGTCGCATGACCCCATTGCAGCCGCTGTTGCCAAGGGCGCAGACGTCGTGGTGCTTGACCACCATCTGGGGGGGGAGACCCTGCCGCCTGCCATGGCCGTCGTGAACCCAAACCGTCAGGACGAATTGGACGCCCCCGGCTATCTATGCGCTGCTGGTGTGGTGTTTCTAATGCTGGTTGAACTGGGGCGCGTCTTGCGTGAGGCCGGGCGCAACGGACCGGATCTGATTTCAATGCTCGACCTTGTGGCCCTTGGCACGGTCGCCGATGTCGCCCCCCTGATCGAGGTCAACCGCGCTTTCGTACGGCAGGGATTGAAGATCATGGCGCGACGCGCGCGCACCGGAATGGTGGCACTGGCGGATGTGTCTGGCATGAACGAAGCCCCCCGCGCCTATCACCTTGGCTATCTGATGGGGCCACGGGTGAATGCCGGCGGTCGCATTGGCAAAGCCGACCTTGGCGCGCGGCTTTTGTCGACCACAAATGCCCATGAAGCAGCCTCAATCGCAGCGCGGCTAAACGAGCTGAACGGTGAGCGACGAGAGATTGAAGCCCGCGTGCAAGAAGAGGCCATGACACAAGCCGAAGCGCGTGGGTTTGACGCCCCGCTGGTTTGGGCTGCGGGTGACGGCTGGCATCCCGG
>DDMF01000138.1:0-2155 GCA_002340515.1 Rhodobacteraceae bacterium UBA2553
AGCTGATCCAAGGCCGCCTCATCCGCGGATTGCGGGGTTTCGGGGGCATGCACGGGGGTGGCGCCTTTGTCGGTAAGGGCTGAAACCACCACGCGCATCGCCTCGCCGCGGGCA
Source organism: Rhodobacteraceae bacterium UBA2553 (assembly GCA_002340515.1). Classification (GTDB taxonomy): domain Bacteria; phylum Pseudomonadota; class Alphaproteobacteria; order Rhodobacterales; family Rhodobacteraceae; genus Aliiroseovarius. Next base: position 115 of record DDMF01000138.1, read on the forward strand.
TTCGACAACCCCGTGTCACCTTGGTCAATCCACGCGGTAAAGCTGAGCCGCGCACCTGACTCGGTCACACGGTCGATCCAGGCAGCGGGCGCCGGGCTGTCCAGAATAAAGGGCAACGCGGTCATTTGCATGCGCCCTTCTTCCAGGGCTTGCGGCAGGTTTGCGGTCTCGCGCAGGAAGATATCAAAACCAAAGCGGCGCTCGCGATTGCGGGTGTAATTGATGATCCGACTCTTAAATACGGTCGCATTTGGAATGCGGATATGGTTGCCGTCAAAGCTCAGCAAAATGGTCGCGCGCGAGGTCAGGCGGATCACTTTGCCCACATCCCCATTGATCTCAATGGTGTCATTGGGGCGAAACGGTTGGCGAATGGACAAAAGCAGCGAGGCGATGAAGTTTTCCACCGTGTCGCGCACGGCAAATCCAAGGGCCAGACCAATGATGCCCGCCGCCCCCAACACCGTCGACAAAAGCGCCGTTGCCCCCAAGATATCAAGCGCAACCACAATTCCGCCGATTACCGCCGCAATGCGGATCACTGTGCGATAGATATCTGCGATAAATGCATTTGGGGCCAACCGGTTCCATGGTTGGCGCAGGCGGGCAAGGCCAAAACCAAGCGCGCAGACCAGTACAAACGCCAGGGCGCCGATGGCGATCAGTGGCAAAAAGGCGATGAATTGTGCGATCCGCGCCATGAAGCGTTCCATCGCGGGGCTCAGTCGCTCGGTTAAATCCGTTGAAATCCCCACTTGGTTTTCAATGGCAATCACGCCTTCGACCCGCTCGACAAGCCGCTGAAGGTCTTCATGGCCGGACGCATCCAAGGTGGTGCCGCGCAGGGTCACAATCCCCTCGTTCACCGTCACGGTGACATCTTGAAAGGCGTGTAATTCGGTCAGAATATCGCGAATTTTAGTGGCGATGGCGGCGTCGCGTTCCACCTGTGCTGCACCGGTTTCGGTTCGGATCGTGCCGTCTTGGGCGACGACGGGGGCCATTGAGCTGATCGACAACAGAGTTGCGAAAATCACGGTTGAAACAAGCAAGCGGAGAATGGGCATGTTGAATATCCAAAAGCGTCACGCCTTTAACTTAAGGCCGTGAAAAGGCAGGTGCTGCGAAACCAATCAATGTTGTGGGCGTTCCGCCAAAAACCCGTGTTTCAAGTTTATAGCGGAGTGCTATTGATGAAATCTAAGCGCATCTTAAGGGGTGACACGCACGCGCGAAAGGTCTTCCTTGCGGAGTTAAAGCCGCAGGGCGCGCGATTTGGCCAAGGCATCAAATGCAGCAAGATCCGCAATCAGCGCGTCCATGTCCTTGAGTGCAATCATATTTGGCCCATCCGAGGGGGCCGTGTCCGGGGTGGGATGGGTCTCAAGAAACACGCCCGCAATTCCCAAGGAAACCGCCGCACGCGCCAGCACCGGTGCAAATTCGCGCTGTCCGCCCGTTGAACCACCCTGCCCGCCCGGCATTTGCACAGCATGGGTGGCGTCCATCACCACAGGGAAACCCTGCTGCATCATGATGGGTAGCCCGCGCATATCCGTGACAAGAGCATTATACCCAAAAGAGGTGCCACGCTCAGTTAAGATGATGTTTTCATTGCCAGATGCGGTAATTTTCTCAACCACATGCTGCATATCCCACGGCGCCAGAAACTGTCCTTTTTTTACATTTACAGCCCGGCCCGTTTGCGCCGCAGCCAACAACAGATCGGTCTGGCGGCACAAAAAGGCTGGGATTTGGAGGATATCGACAACATCTGCAACCGGGGCGCATTGCTCGGGCGCGTGAACATCCGTCAAAACCGGCACATCAAGCTGGGCGCGCAATTCGGCAAGCATCACCAACCCCTCGTGCAGCCCAGGCCCCCGCGCGCCTGTCAGTGAGGTGCGATTGGCCTTGTCAAATGAGGCCTTGAACACATAGCCAAGCCCGTGTGCCGCACAGATCCGGGCCATTTCTGACCCAATCTCAAGCGCCTGATTCAGGCCTTCGAGCTGACACGGGCCGGCGATGACCGTCAGCG
>DDMF01000138.1:2198-5607 GCA_002340515.1 Rhodobacteraceae bacterium UBA2553
GGCGATGACCGTCAGCGGCAGATCATTGCCCATGCGCAGCTTGCCGATCGCGACCTCGCGCATATCAGGCACTGATCTGTTCACGCAGCACCGAGGCGGTGAGCGACATCATCAGATAAACGCCCGCAAAAACCAGAAATGACAGCAGCGTGTTTTCGAATTTGCGCGGATAGGTCGGCTCGTCCGGCGCCACCGGACGCACGCCAAGTTCCAGATATCGGGTCTGTTTATTGGCCTCGACACGCGCACTTTCAAGCTGTTGCAGCGATTGCTGCATCAATAAAACGCGGGTTTCCAAATTGGTCTGCGCAATGCGCAATTGCGCGCTGACCGAGGCCAAAGACCCCTGCGCACCGGTTTCCGTCAAACGTCCACGCAGCTCTGCGATCAAGGTTTCCAACCGCTGAATATCCCCACGCGCGCCATCCACACGGGCTTTGTTCGGCCGAAGATTGTCCAGAAGCTGTTGCAATGTCAGGCGCTTTTCTTGCAGCTGCGTTTCAAACCCGTTGATTTGCCCCATCAAGGCTGACGCATCGCTGGTGGCATCGAACACGCCGAGTTTTTCTTGCAGGCGCAGCACTTCGTTTTGGGCATCCAGCATATCCTGTTCGGCCTCTTCATAGGTCTCGCGCGCGCCTTGCATCTGGTCGTTGCGCAGGCGTTGCGACAGATTGTCGACCCGTTCTTCGGCATAGCCGATCAGGGCCTGCGAAAACTCCTGACTAAGCGCTGGCGAGGGCGCGACCACCTCCATTTTCACGATCCCTTCGGTGGGATCATAGCCGATTTTCACGTTTTTCTGATAGATCTTATAAGCATTCTCATTGGTGGCATCCGGGTCGAGGCGTTGGATGGAATCAATCTCTCCCGCACTAAAAGCCTGTTTAAACCCAATGTCCTGATCCAGCCGCAACATCGCATCACGCGAGGTCAAATAGCTTTGGACGGTGATCGAATCCTGTGAGGTTGCCATGCCGGAGCCGGCGAATAAGCCGCCCAGTTTTCCGCCGCCACTGTCAGCTTGCTGAATGACAAATTCGGTTTTTGTGGCGAACATGGGGGTGGCCATCGTGTAAAAATAGAACCCTACCAAAATCGTTGGCAAGAAGACGAAAAAGGACAGCCGGGCCAGCAGCAAGACAAAGCGCTTGCGACGACGGCGCGCGATATCCATCTGGATATCCATAATGACGCGGGCGCGGTCGGCGGTATCCAGCACCAGCGTGCTTGGGACGTTGGGTTTTTCAACGGTTTGCGGAAGCTGAACGGACGCCTCTTTTGTGGCCCCATCGGTCGCAACGAGATCCAGCATAGCCGCGCGTTGAAATGGGTCGATCTCTGCCTTGCGCAACTGGCGCACCGCGTCAAAATCCGACGCGGCAGAAATCCCGTGTTTTTGCGCAACGCGGCGGGCCATACGCAATTGGCGACCGGTCAACCCTTCGTCACGGATGGCGTTGATTTCTTGTTCAATCTCCGCAGGTGAGGGATCCGGGCGGGCGGTTGCGAATTTCTGATCGGCAAACCCGTCTTCTTGTTGGCCAAGGGCGGCCTCTTCCATCGGATTTAGCTTTCGGGGCTGGGTCACTTGTGGCCTCTGACGCGGGGCGTCGGCACCATTACCTTGCCGGGCATTGGCCACCTCGGATTGGATGGCGGATGCGGCACTGCGACGAATGCGGAATTTTTTAGCCTTGGGTTTCGTAGTCATATAATTGCTTCGCCTCTTCCAAGGTATCGAACATGTAAAGCTTTCCGTCGCGCAATACGGCGGCGGAGCGGCAGAATTTTTCAATCGTTTTCGCCTGATGCGACACGATAATTACGGTGGATTTCTTGAGCCGTTCGTTCAGCACATCCCCGGCCTTGCGGTTAAATTCGGCATCTGTGGTTTGCGGCATGCCTTCGTCGATCAGATAGATATCGAAATCCAGCGCCAGGAGCAGCGAGAATGTGAACCGCGACCGCATCCCCGCAGAATAGGTGCCCAGAGGATAGTCGTAATATTCCTCAAGCCCACAGAGCCAGCGGGTGAACGCCTCGATGTAATCGGGATCCAGCCCGTAAAGCTGTGCCACATAACGGGCGTTTTCCTTGGCGGACAGCTTGCCAACGACCCCGCCCATGAACCCCAGCGGAAAAGAGATACGGCAATTGCGGTGAATCTCTTCCTCGTCGGGTTTCTCCAGCCCAGCCATCATTTTGATAAGTGTGGTTTTTCCGGTGCCATTGCGCGCCAGTATGCCCAGTGAATTACCAAGCTCCACCTGAAAGGACGCCCCGTCAAGGATCACCTTGCGCTGCGTTCCGGTCCAGAAGGACTTACTAACATTTACAAATTCGAGCATGCACACGCTCCGACACTGCTGCTTTGCCTCAGCGCTCTTTCGCGCCTTTGGTCCTTATATGCTCTAACACGAGCTTGGTTAACGAGGACCTATACGACATGATTTTGGCATCATTATGTCGGATTCCCCCCTGAAAACACAATGTCCAAACCGATTTGCCAACCGATTTGGACCATTTTTTGCGTATATTTGGCGGGGATTGCCCCGTTTGCGCCAACAATCAGTGAGAATTTGAGGTGAAATCGCCATTTTGTTTCTCAACTCGCAACAATTTACCCGCGATGAACGAGATGAACACAGCGCCAAAACTGAGCAGTGCGCCCATCTTGGCTGCGTCCTGCACCTCGCCGCCCGGAAAGGCGACCGAGGCCACAAACAGCGAGACCGTAAAGCCAATGGCGGCGACACAGCCGATCACAATCAAATCCAGCGTGCGCATTCCGGCAGGCAGGCCAAGGCGCATTGGATAGGCCGCAAACCAGCCAAACAGCAAGATGCCCACAGGTTTCCCGATCAACAGCCCCGCAAGCACCAGCCATGTGGCCTCCGAGATCGAGTTAAACACCACGCCCGCATTGAGCAGACCAAAGAAGAACAGCACCACCTCAACCGGCATCGCGAGCGCGTGTTCCATCTGGTTCAGCGTATCTTTCAGATAGCGTTCCGCGTCCGAGAAAATCCCAAAGGCGCGGTCTGCGTGTGGGATCGCAGGGATCACTGGCAACAGGCCCAGCGCGGGGTGGATGCCCGCCTGTGCAAAGCCATACCAGCTGAGGCAGCCAGCAATCGCATAGGGCAACCAGCCCATGTGCTTTCGCACCCAGGTCGAGCGTCTGCGCAGCTCATCCCCCGCATCCATTTTGCGCGGCAACCAGTTGAAAACAATAAAGGCTGTGGCCGAGGCAAGCACGGACAGAAGCAACCATTCCGGCGCCAACTCGCCAGATGGATAAAAGATCGCAAGGATGATCAGCCCAGCCGCATCATCGGCAATTGCCAGCAAAAGAAGGAAGCGCACCGCCGGGTGACCCGCGCCAAACACAAGCCGCCCCACAAGA
>DDMF01000138.1:5690-5835 GCA_002340515.1 Rhodobacteraceae bacterium UBA2553
GCTGAACGCAATATCCGTGGCGGTGGGAATGGCCCAACCGCGCGCCACCGCATCAAAGGTGGACGATCCCAGCAGCAGCGCGATGCCAAGATACACCGCAATCGGCCCCAGCATACCGCCCGCTGTCGCAAACAGCGGCGTGGCC
>DDMF01000109.1:0-3657 GCA_002340515.1 Rhodobacteraceae bacterium UBA2553
CTGGCGCAAAAGGCACCCCCTCCCCCTCTGCCCACGCCACCGAAGACCCAAGAGGATACGCCGCCTCTGCCGCATCCCTTTCAGGCGGGGCGCCCGGACATGCGACTGTTTCCCCACGCTCAATGGGCCAAAGCCACCGCACGGATTTGCCGGACAGATCCGCGATCTATGCTCGAAGGGGCCAGCCCCTTTGGCCATTTCAAACTGCGCGAAGCCATCGCCGCCCATGTGGCGGACTGGCGCGGGATCACCGCGTCGCCGCATCAGATTATCATCACTGCAGGCTCCACCGATGCGCTTGAGATTTGCACCCGCAGCCTGGCACAGAAGGGCGACCGGATCGGCTTGGAAAATCCCGGATATCTGCCCCTGCGCCGCTTTGCAGAGGGGCAGGGTTTAGACCCGATTTATCTGGATGCCACGGGCGCTGGGGCCGACCTTCCGCCGCCGGGCACCTCGCCGCGNNCGCGATTGGTGGTGTTAACCCCCTCGCATCAATACCCGCTGGGCGGGGCGATGTCGCCCAATCGGCGGTTGGAGTTTATCAACTGGGCGCAAACCCATGACGCATGGATCATCGAGGATGATTACGACAGCGAGTTTCGATATGCCGGGCGGCCCATCCCCGCGATGGCCGGTTTTGACCACCTTGATCGCACGCTTTATATCGGCAGCTTTTCCAAGATTTTCTCAAGTGCGCTGCGGCTTGGGTATGTGATTGTTCCCGACCCGCTGATCGCCAAGTTCCGCAACACCATGCGGTACTTTGGGCAAAAAGCGAGCTTGATGCCGCAAGCCCCTTTGGCGGAGTTCATTTCCTCTGGCGAGTTTTATCGCCACCTGCGTCGGGTGCGGCGCATCTATGGCGAACGGCGCAAGTTTCTGTTGGAGGCTCTGGCGCAGGGTTTTGCTGAATTTGGCCATTTTGAGGATCATCAGGCCGGGATGCAGGTGACCTTTCACTTAAACGAAAACCTACCGGATCACGAGGTGTCGGCGCGGGCGGCGGCTTTGGGCGTGACGGCACACCCCCTGTCGATTTACGCCACAAAAGAAAGTAATTTCAACGGGTTGATCCTTGGTTTTTGCGGATTTGATTCCGACGAAATGGCCCCCGCATTGAGGCTTTTGTTACAGGCCCTGCGCGCAGGTTAGCCGTTTATTTCCGCAACATAGACGGCCACATCCGTCAGCGCCGACCCGATCCGGTTTGGGGTGACGCCCAAGCGTTCCAACGGTTGCGCGTAGCGATTAAGCCAAAGGGTTTGATAGCCAAACCACGTTGCCCCGCACGCATCCCAGCAATTGGAGGACACAAACAGGATGTCCGACACCGGCAGCCCAAAGGCGTCAGGGCCAAGCTGATAGGTCTCGGGGGCGGTTTTGAATTTTCGCACCGGATCAATGCTGAGCACATGGTCAAAAAACCGGGTCAGCCCCGCGCTTTCAACGGCGGAGCGCAGCATGTCCGGGGTGCCATTGGACAGGATGCCCAGGGGCAGGCTCGCGTCTTTTAGGCGGGTCAACGCGGCGGCGTTTTCATCAAAGGCGGTAAGTTGGGCATATTGCTGCATCAGCCGATCGCGCGCAGTATTCGTCAATGGCAAACCAAGGCTGTCACAGGCAAACTCCAACGCGTCCTGCGTGACGTTCCAAAAGTCGCGGTACTGGTCCGACAGGGTGCGCAAGCGGGTGTATTCGATCTGTTTGTCGCGCCAAAGCGCCGCCAAGGCGGTGCCTTTTGTGGGAAATATTTCTTCGCCGAGCACGCCCACAGAAAAGACATCAAACAGGGTGCCATAGGCATCAAATATCACGGCTTTGATCGGCATTTGGCGTCCCTTTCCTGTGGTTTGACGCAGGATGGCACAAAGAGGTGCAAATGCAAAACGGGCCGCATCTTTTCAAGAACTGCCCGCTCTCCCTGATGTAACCCCATGTACCCCCTTGTTTTCGCTAAGATCCGCGTTCGGGGTGTTTTAACGCCTCACGCCCTGCACGCGCTCGGATGATTGAAAATCAAAGACCAGCTGTTGTGCGCTGTTGAGCAGTTTGATTTTCCGGCCCATTGCGGCCTCGGCTTTCAGGACAACTTCTGCGGCTGCACGCGCGTCTTCCCCCGCGTCATGGTGACGAAAGTGAAGCCCCAGCACGTTTTTCAGGTTGGCCAGCCCATGCCCGCCATTGCCCCGCAACTCCGGCCAAGCCTGGCGCGCAATCCTAACGCTGTCTGACCAAACCGATTTCAACAGCGGAAGTTCGGCAAGCCGACACGCAGCACCAAATGCTTTCTCATCGTAGCGGCTATGTTGCACCAGCGGATATGCCTCTAACAATTGCCGCAGATCCGGCAGCACCCTTTGGAAACTTGGGGCATGTTTAACGGTCGCCGCATCAATCCCATGCAATCGCGTATTGCCAGCGGCAAATGGCGTACACGGGTTGATATATGCGCTGTAGGTTGTGATGGAGCCGTCAAACCCGACAAAAGCAAGGCCGATTTGGCAGATACTCGCGATGTCATATCCGGCCGTCTCGACATCCACGGCGATGAACCTGAGATTGTCGTTCAGCGGGTCGACCTGATTGAAACAGGTCGGAAGTGACACGGGTGCAGAATTCGCCATGGGAAGGAGTTTCACATGTTTGTCGCCCCGCGCAAAGCCTTTGGCGAAACATTAAAACGTTTCCAGTTATCATTGACGCATCTGTCATCGTTTTTGAGTTTGAGCAAAGCAAAAGGCCACGAACAAGCAATACAATGTGAATTGGAAGCGCTCTATCATGCGGTGGGCGATGGCTGGGGCGGACCGGCAGGAGGTTGAGAACGGGCGGACATGCAAGCCGGTCAGCACATCACAACGGACATTGCGCGTGGACGTCCTGACGTTCAACCGGCCTCATTTGACGGATTTCGGTCACCACCACTCAGCCCTTCCAGGATCGGGCAATCTGGGCGGTGGTCCCCGGCACATTCCTGTGCGAGATGGGTGAGCGTGGCATGCATGGCCTGAAGGTCGATGATCTTCGCCTCGATCTCTTCGAGATGCTTGTTCGCGATCTCTTTGACGTCTGAGCTGGCGCGGGTTTCATCCTCATAAAGGGTCAGAAGCGCGCGGCAATCATCAATGGTGAACCCAAGGGCGCGCGCACGGGCCAGAAAGGTCAGCTTGTGCAGGTCGCTGTCGCGAAAAACCCGGTAATCATTGGTGTCGCGAAGGGGGGTGACCAGCCCGATATCTTCGTAATACCGGATGGTTTTAGCACGCAGATTTGTTCGTTTTGCCACATCTCCGATGTTCATTTCTTCCTCCTGTTCACCCGGCCAATGCCGGATTTAGGGTCGCGGAGTGGCCGGCGGCGGTCGATTGCGAAGTGCTCAGGACCGGTTTTATCCAACGCAGGCGCAAGGCGTTGGTCAGCACAAAGACCGACGACATCGCCATCGCCCCGGCGGCCAACACGGGCGACAAGAGCACACCAAATGCGGGAAATAGAATGCCTGCGGCGACCGGAATGAGCAACGTGTTATAGCCAAATGCCCAGAACAGGTTCTGACGGATGTTGCGCATCGTGCGGCCGGAAATGTCAAAGGCGTTGACCACGCCTGTCAGATCCCCAGACATCAGCACCACGTCGGCGGCTTCGATTGCAACA
>DDMF01000109.1:3694-5503 GCA_002340515.1 Rhodobacteraceae bacterium UBA2553
TTCGATTGCAACATCCGTGCCGGTGCCGATGGCAATGCCAACATCCGCGGCCGCAAGCGCCGGGGCGTCGTTAATTCCGTCCCCGACAAAGGCCAGTTTGCCCCCCTCGCGAAGCCGCTCGAGGCTGGCGACTTTCCCCTCCGGCAACACTTCGGCGATAACGATATCAATGCCCAGTTCAGCGGCGATGGCATCGGCCGTGCCCTGATTGTCACCAGTGATCATGGCAACCTTCAGGCCCAGATCATGCAGCGCCAAAATCGCCGCCGGAGTGGTTGGTTTGATCGGATCGGCCACGCCAATCACAGCAGCCACCCGCCCATCAATTGCAGCATAAAGCGGCGTGCGACCTTTGCGGCCCAAGGCGTCACCGGTGTCGCCTAAGGTTTCCAGCGACAGACCCTCGCGGATCATAAAGCGATCAGCGCCGACCAACAGCTTGCGCCCATCCACCATGGCCTGCACGCCGTAGCCGGTGATGGATTGAAACTCGGTGAGGACTGCAGTTCCGATATTTTGCGTCTTGGCCGCGCGCGTGATCGCCTCTGCGATCGGGTGTTCGGATTGGGCTTCAACAGCGGCCACAAGGCGCAGAACGTCGCTTTTATCAAAGCCTTCAGCCACCACAAGATCGGTCAATTCCGGCCGCCCGGCGGTCAGTGTTCCGGTTTTATCAACCGCAACCACGCGGGCCTCCTGCAGCATCTGCAGCGCGTCCCCTTTGCGAAACAACACGCCCATTTCAGCGGCGCGGCCCGTTCCCACCATGATCGAGGTCGGCGTGGCCAGCCCCATCGCACAGGGGCAAGCGATGATCAGCACAGCAACGCCCGCCACCAGCGCATAGCTAAGCGCGGGGTCAGGGCCAAACAGGAACCACACCAAGACCGTCACAACAGCGGCCCCAATCACGGCGGGGACAAACCACGCCGTGATTTTATCCACGGCCCCCTGGATTGGAAGTTTGGCCCCCTGTGCCTGTTCAACCATCTGGATGATCTGCGCCAGCATTGTGTTGGCCCCCACAGCCGTCGCGCGAAACGTCAACGCCCCGGTGCCATTCACGGTGGCGCCCACGACCTTGGCCCCTTGGGTCTTTTCAACCGGAATGGGTTCGCCGGTAATCATGCTTTCGTCAACATAGGATGCACCGGTCAGAACGTCCCCATCAACGGCAATCTTCTCGCCAGGTCGCACATGGATCACATCCCCCAATGCGATGTCGGCTATGGGCAGCTCTATCACGTCGTCGCCCCGTTCAATGCGGGCGGTCTTGGCCTGAAGCCCAACCAGCTTGCGGATTGCCTCANNGCGCCCCTTGGCGCGGGCTTCCATAAACCGGCCGAGCAGGATCAGCACAACGATCACGGCGGCGGCTTCGTAATACACATTTGCCGTGCCTGCGGGCAGCAGACCGGGGGCAAAGGTTGACACCAGCGAAAAGCCATAGGCGGCCGAGGTGCCCAGCGCGACCAGAGAATTCATGTCCGGCGCGCCTTTGACCAGCAGTGGAAAACCTTTGGTGTAAAAGCGCAAACCGGGTCCAAACAACACCGCTGTGGTCAGCACGAATTGGACCAGACGGCTGTTTTGCATGCCAATTGTGCGGTCAATCAGCGCGTGCATTCCGGGAATGATATGGCCGCCCATTTCGACAATGAACACCGGCAGCGCCAAAAGCGCGGCGATCAGGGTCAGCCATCCCAACCGGGTGATTTCAGCGGCCTTGCGATCCGCCTTGCTTGTGTCTTCGCCCGCTTTGACCTTGGCCGGATAGCCAAGATTTGTTGCGACGCGGGCCAGATCGGC
>DDMF01000109.1:5553-9885 GCA_002340515.1 Rhodobacteraceae bacterium UBA2553
CCCCATCGACATAACGAATGGTGGCCGTTTCGGTGGCCAGATTGACCGTTGCATCCAGCACACCCGGCGCTTTCTTCAACATCCGTTCGACCCGCCCGACACAGGACGCGCAGGTCATATTCTCAACCTCCAGAGCAACCTCAGCCGTCACCGCCGGATACCCGGCCACGTCGAGGGCTGCGGCAATCGCTGCCAGATCTGCGGGGGTCTGAAATTGCATCTGCGCGGTTTCGCTTGCCAGATTTACCGTGGGTTCAGAAACGCCGGGCACCGCGGCCAGCGCCTTTTCCACACGTCCCACACAGGACGCACAGCTCATCCCTTCGACGGACAGTTTGATCGTTTTTCGTTGCGACATGTCATGCTCCACGACTCACCCTTTGAGACATAATGCAGGGTTCCAGTGAGGGGAAGGTCAAGGGCGTTTGATCACGTTTTCTTGCGCATGAACCTTCCCCTGTGGGCCCCCCTATGTCGGAACACTCCCAAGAATGGATTGCCCATCAGGACCACAGTCAACGCGCCCGGCATGAGCAGCGGCCATTGCGCCGCCGCCATGTCCTGAGCAATCAGAGCTGTGCCGCCCAGGGGGAATGCATCAGACCTGTCTTAGGAAAATCTGCGATCTCACCCCCCTTGGCGCTGTTCACCATCGGTGCGCGTTGCCTGCATTTCCTGAACGCGCGCGGGCCAGGTGGATTTGATAAACGCCAAGATGTCCCAGATCTGTGCATCGCTCAGCGTCTCTGCAAATCCGGGCATACCGCTGACAAAGCCACTGACCCCGCGCTGTTCCAATGCGACCTGCCCGCCAAATTTGGAATAGTCGAACAACAGCCCATCCCCATGGTGCCAGGTGTGTCCGCTGTCATCATGTGGCGGGGCCGGAAGGGTGCCATCGTCATTTTGCGATTTCCAATCGGGTTGCCCCTCCAGATTTTCCCCATGGCAAGAGGCGCAATTGTCTTGATAAAGACCAGCCCCCGCCGCCGGATCGGCGCTTGCCGGTTGCATTGGCGGGGAGGCCTGCGCGACCCCGGATGCAAGCAAGACTGCGCCCGCTGCAACAAGCAATTTCTGTTTGATGTTCATCATAGTGTGACCCTCAGCCAAGTTTTCATACCCGCTGCCTGATGGGACAGCATGTGACAGTGCAAAAGCCAATCGCCCGGATTGTCAGCCCGAAAGACAATGGTTCGTGTTTCCCCGCGCTCCATCAAAATCGTGTCGCGTAGCGGCCCCAAGCTGCCGTCAGGTTTTTCCTCTTGGAAATGATGTCCGTGCAAGTGCATCGCGTGGGGAAATGCGGTGTCGTTTCGCATCGGAAGTCGCAGAACCTCGCCCTGTGAAAGGTCAATCAGCGGCGTTTCGGGCAAGCCAGCCACACCGTTGAAGGTCCAGATCTGGCCGTTGTTCACCAGCTCTTGGGTGGACATTTCCTTGCCCTTCCAGATGCCTTGGCGAAGCCCGCCCATTGCGCCACCTTCCATGTGAAGTTTTACTTCGCGCGCATCTGCGATCCTGGTCATGGGCTTCAGCGGATTGGCAGGTAAGGCGTTGATTGCACCGCGCGCGACCCGCGCATTGCGGCCCATAACGCCAAATTCCGCAAGGATGAAACCCTCATCCCCCTCGTGAATGGCGATGAGTGCCTGCTCGCCCACATCAGCGGTGACATCCAGGATGAAATCCGCCCGCTGTGCCGGGCCCAATATGGCATGGTCGGTCGCGTCAGGCACCAGCAAGGGCATGCCGTCGAGCGCGACAATTGCCCCGACCATCCCATGCAGGCCAATCACCATCACCCGATCGGTCGACACATTGACCAATCGCAACCGCAGGCGGTCATTGCGTTTGACCTGATCGAGTGAGGGTGTCAAATGCGCGTGGATGAAGTTCCCCATCCTTCCTGCATGGGTCCAATCATGCATCGCACCGAAATCTTCGCTGATCGCGGCCTGTTCCGTCAGCCGCCAATCGTCGATGACAACCGATATGTCGTGATCCACATCGGGCGGGTCCACTTCGTCCACAATCAAAAGACCATACAGCCCTCGGGCGACCTGTTCGGTGGATTGGTTGTGGGAATGATACCAATAGGTGCCCGCGTCCGGCGGGGTGAAATCATAGGTGAAGTGCTCCCCCGGGGCGACAGCATCCTGCGTCATCCCCGGCACGCCATCCATCGCGTTGGGAATGCGCAGCCCGTGCCAATGAACCGACGTCGGCTGAGGCAGCTTATTCACCAGTCGCCGTGTGAGCGGCGCGCCCTGACGCAACCGAATTTCCGGGCCCGGAACGCCGCCGTCATAGCCCCAGATTTCAGTCTTGGGAGTGTCGCCCGGCACCAGTTGAACCATCCCAAGTCGCGCTGTCAGATCCAAGGTCGCGGGTGTCGCTGCCGCGATATATGGCAGGGTGGACAGGGCTGTTGCCCCGGCCAGAAACTGCCGTCTGCTGACGGTCTTATTCACGTCTTTTGGCTTTTTCACGTCTGCTGGTTCCTTTGCTTAAATTTCATCATCGCATCCCCATGGGCCCAAGCCGTGGCAGTTGCCGACGCAGCCACGGCGCCAATCGCAAGTTTCTCGATTTTCATAATATTTCTCCTGTCCGAAAATATCGACGCGCGGAAGACCCGCGCAGGTTCGCATTTTTCAGATCAGGACGCGGGGTGGGGGCGGATCAAAAGAGGAGGGAACAGGTAAGGCCTGAGTTGCATCGGGAAGGTCATGCCGTGCCGATTTCTCATCGAATTGCGGTGCGACCTCAGAGGCCAAAACGATTGCCGGGCCAGAACAAAATGCGCCGCCGTAACAATGTCCTTCGTGATCTGTCGCAATGTGCTGCCCCTCAACCGCCATGACAACGGCGTCCAGGCCCTGACCGTGCTTGCCGTGTGCCAGAGCGGGGTCGCCCATCACAAGAACACCGACGAAAAACACGCCGATCAGAATGAGCAATTGCCGAAACCTTTTGTCGGGGACGGTGTTCACGTTTCAGTTTATCCCATTCTCACGCTGCAATTCTCTGACATAAGAAACGATGGTGGCAATGTCAGCGTTGGTCAAGCCCTCGACGGGCGGCATATTGCCAAAGGGCCAGTGGTGCGCCTTGACCCCACGCTGGGCCGCAAAGACAAAGGCCATATCCGCATGGTGGCTTGGCTCATAGATCTTGTGGATCAAGGGGGGCGCGATCCCCTGTTGACCGGCAGCATTCTCGCCATGGCAACTGGCACAGACCGCATCAAAGGCGCGCTTTCCCAAGATGGATTGAGCGCTCAGCGCAGCAGGCAGGCGAACCTCCACCATGGCGGCGCCCGCTTTCGGTTGAACCGAGACCTCGCTGGTTTTCTCCTCGGTTGAGCGCTGGGAAAACCAGACGCCCGCAGCAACCACGGCGGCGGCAGCTGCAAATGTGATCAATTTTATCTGCGTCATGTATTGTTCCTTCTTACCGCGTCGCTCAGATCAGTTTCACCTGAGTACCCACCTTTGTCAGGGCGAACAAATCCTGGATTTGTTCGTTGTAAAGACCGATGCAACCGTTTGACGACCGACGCCCGATCTTGCGCGTGTCGTTGGTACCGTGAATGCGGTAATACTGCCAGCTGAGGTAAAGTGCGTGCGTGCCCAAAGGGTTTTCTGGTCCTGGTCCGATGAAATCTGGCCACTCTGGGTTGCGCTCTTTCATCGAAGGTGTTGGTCGCCATGAGGGGCCGTCCACCTTGCGAATGATCCGGGTGTCCCCAAGGCGGGTAAGGTCGCCGGTCTGCGGGACGCTCGTGGGATAAATCTTCGACACGCGCCCATCCTCGGACCAATATTGCAGCATTCGGGACGTTGTATCCGACAGGATCACCCCGTTCTCAAGCGTCTCGAAGTGATCTTGCCAGCGATGGGTTCGGAACGAGGAAATATTCCGCGGCACCTCGCCGTCAGCCAAAGCCGTCTGCGCAAGGACCATTGGCACCGGAAGGGCGCATCCAGCCACCAATCCCGAAAGAAACCGTCTTCTAGATGTGAAAAGGCGCATGTCGAGACCACCACTCTGCTTCAATCCTCGCCCCCGTCGTCGGTGGCCGGTGATCGGGGTGATGATGGGTTCCCCCATGGGAGGGTCAACAGGTGTTGTCTTCACGATCGAGTGAAGATTTAGGGGGGCGGGTGGTTTGGCCAACCTGTTTTGCTGGCTTATCGGGCCGACAGGCAACGCGCGGCGAACGGCGCCGCAAGCTGAGAGGTTTTCCGGCGCTGTCTCGACCTTGTCCAAAGCGCACGGCAGAGACCGTCAATTCACAATCCCCGAGCCTAAAGCGTTCCGCCATAA
>DDMF01000110.1 GCA_002340515.1 Rhodobacteraceae bacterium UBA2553
CAAACAAGGGGCGGTTCAAACCGGTTACATGCGGTGCCCACGGTGTGAGCATGCTGAGCCGGCACCAAAGAGTTACTTCGGGTTCTCGCCTATCGTTTCGAAGCATCGTGATCCTCGCAACGGAGATCCTTGTCCGGTTGAAGAGCTCAAAGGCTCGACTGATCTCGCACATACCTATTCGACTGACATTCGACTGATACGCATTCGAGTGCCAATCGAAGCCCCTGAGTCAGTTTCCGATGAGCATGCATGGCAAGAAGATGTGCTGCGCGGAGCCGCAGAGGCAATACGGCTCGCCGCAGCAGACATGCTCGGGACGGATCCCAGAGATCTAAGAGCAACATTTGAGCTGGCACCTTCTGAAGGGTTTGACATCATTCTGGCTGACGCAACACCAGGTGGAGCTGGCTACGCCCGCAGGCTGCTTGAAGAAAGCCGGTTCTCCGCTCGAAAGCTATTCCTCGAAGCTCTGAACAAGCTTGATTGTGAAAAAAACTGTCAAACGACCTGCATCCACTGCCTGAATGATTACTCCAATCAGATTTGGTGGGATCGAATGGATCGAAACATCTCGCGTGCTTGGCTAGAGCGAGTTGTCTCGAGATCAATCGCACGACCGAAGCATGTCCCGCAGGATGCGATCCCCTGTCTCGCTCCCCTTGGAATGGCACTTGGACCAAGCCTGAAGGGCCACAAGCAAGTTATTGCGGTCGGGTCTGGTATATGGGGGGCGAATGACCCTGAAACTGCTCTTGGTAGTGTTCGAGCTCTACGTGATTGGCTCGAAGATGATCGCGACCGTAAGATATGGCTGGTTGTTCCTGTGGGCGATGATGGAAGCTCGACGGGCACAGATCGCCAGATAGCCGAAATGCTTCGACCATCAGAAGATGCGGGTCGCCTCACGTTCGTTAGACTACCAGCTGAGAAGCTAAAATCAGCACCTCGGTTGACTATGTTCGGTGGGATCGCAAATGAAGAGCTCTATGACGATGAACCCAAACGCGATCTTCTGTCAGGGTTAGGCTTTGGTGTCTGTTTTAGGCGCCATGGCATGGAAAACTTAGCGACCTTGTGGATCGCACAACACGTTCAAGAAGTGCTGAAAGCCCCGAAATCAGACGTGTTCGCGAAGCTTCTTGATCGCCTCGTCGTCCATCGGTTCCAGTCAGGCAGACCTCGCGAAGTTTCTAAAGTTTTCCAAGAACTGAACGGGAAGACAATTGATCTCGAAATCCAAGACCCATGGATCTCCGCGCAAAATCGGAACCGCGAAAAGCTGTCCGACTTTTTGCAGGCTCTTCGTCAAGCCGGCGTTACGATTCAGAACCTTAGGCTGACATGGAATCCGCGGAACGGCCAGGATACACCACAAACCCAAAGTGAAGGGTTACGTTCCGCTTCTTCAGCACACGTTTTGAGCAAAATCGAGTTTCAGCCGTGGGAACCCTCCCGTGGCCAGCACTTCCACGACCGGATCGTTCACATTCGGCCAATAGACGCAGGAAGCACCTGGCGCGTTGACGTCACCTCGGGGATCGACAATTTGATGTCCTACCAAAAGGAGTGCAGCCTGTTCATAGAAAAGATGTAGCAAGCAATCCCACACGTTTTTTTGTTGTTGGTCCCAAAATTACGACATCCTCCAAGTCCTGCCCCCCAGCCAGTGATTGACCATGTTATAGCGGATTGCACCGGACTCCACTTTGTGGCACTAATGATGGCACATGCGGAGTCATCGCCGCAGTCGGTTGCGAAATTTAGTAAGAAATCAAAGGGCTCTGGGGCAAGGTTTACGTCCCTACCGCCGGAGCCAATTTTAGATAATTTCAGTATCTTCTGCTATGCAGATATTGTGAAATCCGTTCAGCTCAAATCTCTGCCATAAATTTGCCTCAATTTACCCACCTTTGCGTCGCAATTCGCCCATATCGTTAACAGATCATGAACATATGGCCTGGGGACAGAAAGAGGCAGATATGACAACGAACAAAAAACCATCTCCCGATGAAACAGTTCCACATCGCCGGTTTCATAAATCTGAGCCCACCCCGTCGCCCAAGCGCGATGTCAAAGACGATGCCCTCAGTGACCAGCCATATCTCTTTTCAGATTGGGCGAGCATCTGACTTTCCGTCTCAGGGCGCGCAGGTTATGATGGGGTATGCCAAAAACAGCCATATCGCAAATACCGGATAATCCCGTCTCCAGCATTCGAAATCTCGGACCGGCCTCCGATGTAAGCTTTGCGCGCGCTGGTATTCACACCGCTGAGAAGCTGAGAGATCTTGGGCCTGATGCAGCCTATGAACGGCTTCTTTTGACCGGCAGCAAACCCCATTTCATTGGCTATTACGCCATGGTGATGGGTTTGCAAGGACGCCCTTGGAACGATTGCAAAGGCAATGAGAAAGAAGCGTTGCGTCTTCGCTTTGACACCATCAAGGCAAAAATAGCGCCTAAGGCCGAAGCATCAGATCCATTGGCAAAGATCTTTAATGAAATTGGGATTTTACCACAGCGTTAATCGCCGTCACGTAATGCAGGCAGGCCAACCCCGGTGCTTTCAAACCCGCCGTCTGCCGCGATCACCTGCCCCGTCACATAGCTGGCTTTGTCGGAACACAGGAATGTAATCACATTCGCAAGTTCTTCTTCGGATCCATACCGATTTAATGGAATCGCATCGTGATAAGACGCGATGATTTCCGGGCTGTGAACCGCCATCGCCAATTTCGTGCGCACGGGACCTGGACAAACACAATTTGCACGCACGCCATATTCGCCCAGCTCGGCCGCCTGTTGTTTGGTCAATTGGATAACCGCGGCTTTGGACGTGCCGTAGGCCACCCGTAAGGTTGACGCCCGTAGACCAGAGATTGAAGCGATGTTTACAATCACTCCTTTAGCCTTATTCAACTCCGCCATCGCAGCACGTGTACACAAGAAAATGCCGTCCAAATTGGTGTCCATCACCCGACGCCACATCGCAAAGTCGCAATCCTCTATCGGCCCGAACTCTGCGACGCCCGCGTTGTTGACCAGCGCATCGATCTGACCATAGGCGCCCAAAACCTCTGCAACCATTCGGTCAACTTGATCTGGCCGTGACACATCCGCCAAGATCCGCAAACCGCCGGTCTCTACAACCGCAGCATCCAGCGCCACTTCGTCGCGATCCACCATCGCAACCCGCCACCCATCTGCGAGAAACTGTTTGGCCGTCGCCATACCGATACCACGGGCCGCCCCTGTTACAATTGCCACTTTTTGCATGAAAATCTCCCCTTTTCAAAACGCTACACTGCGACACGGCTTGTGCAACAATTTAGAAAAGTGACCGTACGGCAAAAAAAAAGCCCGCCCCCATCGGGGCCGGACCATTTTCATGTCTTCAAAGAAACTGTGGCGGCTTAGCCGACCAGTTCAAGACCTGAGAAGAAGAAGGCAATCTCTTCTGCTGCGGTTTCAGGTGCGTCGGAACCGTGAACCGAGTTTTCGCCGATCGACAGGGCGAATTCTTTACGGATTGTGCCTTCTGCTGCGTCTGCTGGGTTGGTAGCACCCATAACTTCGCGGTTTTTCGCAATGGCGTCTTCGCCTTCAAGAACCTGAACAACAATCGGCTCAGAGATCATGAATTCACACAGTTCGCCAAAGAAAGGACGCTCAGCGTGAACGCCGTAGAACTGTTGAGCTTGCGCCAAAGTCAGTTGAATGCGCTTGGAGGCAACGATGCGCAGGCCAGCTTCTTCAAACTTCGCAGCAATTTTGCCGGTCAGGTTGCGTTTGGTGGCATCTGGTTTGATGATCGAGAAAGTGCGTTGAACGGCCATGTCGGTCCCCATTTAAGTCTATGCCGGACAGGATGATCCCACCGGCCAAGTCGTTTCAGTGTCATTTGTCGCCCCCGTAACATGGCCCCAGAAACAAGGCAAGGCGCGTTTGAAAAGCAGTGATTGACGCCCCCGCTTCACTCAGGCACATGAGGGGCATGCTTAAGATCTCCAACATCTCCTACGCCGTCGAAGGCCGTCCCCTTTTTGAAGGGGCCAGCGCGACCATTCCAACCGGGCACAAAGTGGGTCTTATCGGGCGCAATGGCGCGGGTAAAACCACGTTGTTCAAGCTGATCCGCGGCGAGCTGGTGCTTGAAGGCGGGTCCATCACCCTGCCCGACCGCGCGCGTATCGGAGGTGTGGCCCAAGAGGTGCCAAGTAACGAAGTGTCATTGATCGACACCGTGCTTGCGGCGGACAAAGAGCGTGCCGCCTTGATGGCTGAGGCGGAAACCGCAACAGACCCAAACCGTATTGCCGAAGTGCAAACCCGCCTGACGGATATTGATGCCTGGAGTGCGGAATCGCGCGCGGCCTCAATCCTCAAGGGGCTTGGATTTGATCAGCCTGAGCAATTGATGCCCTGCTCTGCCTTTTCTGGTGGTTGGCGCATGCGTGTGGCGTTGGCGGCCGTTTTGTTTTCGCAACCTGACTATTTGCTGCTGGATGAGCCGACCAACTATCTCGACCTTGAAGGGGCGCTGTGGCTTGAAAACTACCTGGTGAAATATCCGCACACTGTGTTGATTATCTCGCACGACCGCGAACTTTTGAACCGTTCTGTTGGTGCCATCCTGCATTTGGATGAACGCAAGCTGACCTATTACACCGGTCCTTACGATCAATTTGTCCTGCAACGTGCCGCCAAACGCGCGGTTCAGGCCGCAGCCGCCAAGAAACAAGATCTGCAGCGCGCGCATTTGCAAAGCTTTGTTGATCGCTTCAAGGCTAAGGCCAGTAAGGCTAAGCAGGCCCAAAGCCGCGTGAAAATGCTAGAAAAAATGACCCCCATCACGGCGCCAGAAGACGCCGCGCGTGTGGTGTTCACCTTCCCAACACCAGAAGAGCTTTCCCCGCCGATCATTGCCACAGAAGCCGCATCAGTTGGGTACGGCGAAACGATTGTTCTGAAAGACCTCAACCTGCGCATTGACCAGGATGACCGCATTGCACTTCTTGGCAAAAACGGTCAGGGCAAATCGACGCTGGCAAAACTCCTGTCAGGCCGGTTGGAAAAGAAAAACGGCAAATTCATCACCTCGAGCAAATTGCGCATCGGTTTTTTCGCACAACATCAGGTGGATGAGCTCTATGTTGATGAAACGCCGATCCAGCACCTGACACGTCTGCGTGGCCACGAAGGCCAAGCCCGCATTCGCGCGCGCCTTGCCAGTTTTGGATTAGGGGCGGCTCAAGCCGATACAGAAGTGGGACGCCTGTCCGGCGGGCAAAAGGCACGCTTGTCTTTGCTTTTGGCCACCATCGACGCCCCACATTTGCTGATCCTCGATGAGCCAACGAACCATCTGGACATCGAAAGCCGTGAGGCATTGGTAGAGGCTTTAACCGCCTATAGTGGTGCGGTGATTTTGGTCAGCCACGACATGCATTTGCTCAGCCTTGTGGCGGATCGTCTGTGGCTGGTCAAGGATGGGAGTGTGGCCCCCTATGACGATGATTTGCAATCCTACCGCTCGATGCTTTTGGAGCGCGACAAGCCCGCGGGCAAGCAAAAAGCCAAAGCCAAAGCACCTGTAAAACGCGCCTCGCGTGATGATATTCTGGCACTGCGGGCAGAAGCACGAAAATGCGAGGCACGTGTTGAAAAGCTGAATGACATGAGTGAGAAGCTTGCCAAAAAGCTCGCGGATCCGGCACTTTACGAAGAAGAGCGGTTGGATGAAATGGCCGTTTGGCAGAAAAAATACAGCGAGGTCATGGATGCCATGGACCGCGCAGAAGAGCTTTGGATGAAGGCACAGGAAAAGCTTGAGAAGGCTTCCGCGTAATGTTTGAGCTGCAATATTTCGTTCCCGCCTTTGCGACATTGTTTGTGGTGATGGATCCCATCGGGTTAACGCCGCTTTTTTTGGCGCTGACACAGGGAATGAATGCCCAGCAACGTCGCACGATTGCGTTGCGGGCTGCGTTTGTTGCAGGTGGGTTGCTCACGCTTTTTGCAGTCTTTGGTGAAAATGTTCTCGGGTTCTTGGGTATTTCAATGGCGGCGTTTCGAATTTCGGGCGGCATCCTGTTGCTGCTGACAGCATTAGACATGCTGTTTGAGCGGCGTACAAAGCGGCGCAAAGATCAGACCGAAACCACAGTTGATGCCGACGAAGACCCCTCTGTTTTCCCGTTGGCCATGCCTTTGATGGCTGGTCCCGGCGCGATTGCCACGATCATTTTGCTTTCGAGCCAAGGGGATGGATATTCGGGCACGATGTTGGCGCTGCTGGTGATGTTCACCGTGCTTCTGATCACGTTGGCCTTGTTCTTGGCCGCAAATCTTTTTGAGCGGTATTTGAAAGAAACCGTGATTACAGTGCTGACTCGTGTGCTGGGGATGTTGCTGGCCGCTCTTGCGGTACAATTTGTGTTGGATGGCCTAAAGGATTTCGGAGTGGTTGGCTAACGCGTCACCTTGATCCAATCTCTGTCGTCCGCCCCATGACTTTCTTATTTGACGTCCTATATATTAATGGCGGAGGATATTATGACCAGTGATCTGATTGGACAAACGGCCTATCTTGTGCTGCTTTTGGTGGCCATTTCCGGTTACTTCATCTCTGAGAACCGGTTTTCCCTTGGCCAAACGCTCCGCCATTCCCTGATCTGGATCTTTATCTTTGTTGGCGCTTTGGCCGTTGTGGGATTATGGCAAAATGTGAAAAACGACATATCGCCGCGCCAGACTTATATGAGCGAAACTGACCAAATCACCCTTCCACGCGCCTATGATGGGCATTTTTATGCACAATTAATGTTAAACGGAAACCCCGTAGACTTTGTGATTGATACCGGCGCAAGCAATGTCGTTTTGACCAAAAAAGACGCCGAACGCGCCGGTATTGATCTGTCTGCGCTGCGGTTTTTTGGTCGGGCGATGACTGCCAATGGCCAGACCCGCACAGCGCCCGCCCGCATTGCGCGCGTTGAGCTTGAGGGCATCACTGATTTTAATGTTGAGGTCTGGGTCAACGAAGGGGAAATGTCGCAATCCTTGCTCGGGAACACCTATCTTCAACGGTTCGACAAAATTGAAATTGGTCAAAATGAAATGGTGTTAACGCGCTAGGCACTGCATGAATTCAATAAAGACAACACCTTACGAGCTAGCCTTCATCTCCCACGGCCCATTCTCTTGCGACCAGTATTTTGCGGTACATCCCGCTGCCACAACGGCTTTCCACTGCCCCCGTGCCTGCGCAACGGCATCGGGGTCATTCCCATCAAACATGATTGAAACACGCGCCATCCCGGTCATCTCAATGTCTGAAATATCAGCCCCATCAATTGAAATCAGCGCATTTGCACCATTAGGTATCGCCGCTTCAGCCGTCAACAAAACAGGTTGATCAGCGTCATGAGGGCCGCCAGACAGTGCATGCGGCAAGAACCCATCTTCAGGCTCTTGCCACAGTTTTTCATCTAACCAGCGTAGCCGCTGCATGTTGGTGCCGCGCACCAAAACCCGCCATTCATTTTCGAGTGATCTCGACAACAACACCGGCAACGTCGCCTCAAGCGGCGAACGGGTCATGTGGTAAAAGAAGACTTCACCACCTGCCTTTTTATCCGCCGCTTCTGTCATCTTCAGCCCTCAAACAGATCTGAAACAAGACGGCTAAGTGCCAACACGCCCCAACCTGTGGCCCCTTTGGGCGCAAGCGCCGTTTCACCCGCAGTCTGGGCGGTACCCGCGATATCCAAATGGATCCACGGCGTGCCGTCTTTCACAAACCGCTGCAAAAACTGTGCTGCGGTGATGGAACCAGCGGCCCGGCCACCCACGTTTTTCATGTCCGCTTTGTTGGACTTGATCAACTCATCGTAAGCTTCGCCCAGCGGCATACGCCATGCACCTTCGTTTTCGGTTTGCGCAGCTTTCAGGAAGGCATTGCACAATTGATCGTCGTTTGAAAAGACGCCGGTATTTTCATTGCCCAGCCCAATGATAATCGCACCGGTCAGGGTGGCCAGATCAATCATGCCCATAGGTTTGAAGGTTTCTTGCGCGTACCACATGATGTCGCACAGCACGAGGCGCCCTTCGGCGTCGGTGTTGATCACCTCAATCGTGTCACCTTTCATGGATTTCACAATGTCGCCCGGACGTTGCGCGCGACCATCGGGCATGTTTTCAACCAGGCCCACCACAGCGACAATATTGGCTTTGGCTTTACGCAACGCGAGGGCCTTCATCGTGCCCGCAACCGTACCCGCGCCGCCCATATCCATGGTCATATCTTCCATGCCAGCGGCGGGTTTCAGGCTGATGCCACCAGTGTCAAACACCACGCCCTTGCCGATCAGGGCCAGTGGGGCCGCATCTTTTTCGCCGCCATTCCATTTCATCACCACAACTTTGGACGGGGTTTCCGACCCCATGCCCACACCCAACAGCGCACGCATCCCGAGTTTTTCAAGCTCTGGTTCATCGAGCACGGTCACATCCACGCCCAATTCACCAAGTGCGACAAGGCGATCCGCAAACTCGACCGTGGTCAGCACATTGGAGGGTTCATTGACCAAATCCCGCGTGAAAAACACACCGTCCACCATCGCCGCAATGGTTTCTGCGGTGTCTTCAATCTCATGCGCATTGGTCATCATGACGGTCAGCGCGCCGCCCTCTTGGGCCTCTTTTGACATGTGATCCACAAACTCATAGGCACGCAATGCGGCCCCGAGCGCAAGTTCGCTGGTGAAGCGGCGATTGCCCGCGAGGATCAGAATATCATTTCCGAGCAAAGACTTACCGATCTTGCCACCCGCTTTGCGCAAAGCGGCGCCTTTGGCTTGTTTAGACAGGCGAAGAACCTGAACCGCATCAGCAGCAAGCCCCGTGGGATAGGCCAGTTCCGCCACATCCCCCTCTTTCATCTTTTCAAACGCGTCACTTTCAGTGAACCGCAACAGCGCACCACGCATCAGCTTGTTCACCCGGCGCGCGCCGGGGTCCAGCTTGCCCGGCTCAGACAGGATCACAACAATCCGGCCCTTATGCGTGGCGATTGCGTCGAGGTTGGTTTCGATAAAACGGGGGGTAATGGGGGTCGACATGAGAATTCCTTTTACGGCGATCTTTTGCCATTCGTAGCCTTAGGCGGGCGGAAACGCCAGATAGCAGTTTTCCCCTGCGGCCCAATCGGGTAGAAACCCACAAGATGTTGTGGCTAACCGGGGGGCTCGTGGCCAGATTCGACCGCTATATCCTTGCGCAGCTGTTGTTGCAGTTCGGTTTTGCCGGGCTGGTGCTGGTATTGCTGTTCTGGATCAATCGCGCGGTGAAGCTTTTTGATCAGATCATCGCATCGGGTGAAACCGCGTTGGTCTTTCTGGAATTTTCGGCCATGATTCTACCTGCGGTGATCGTTTTTGTGCTGCCCATTGCCGCCTTTACCGCCACAGTCACAGTTACAAACCGCCTGAGCACGGAAAGCGAATTGGTTGTTGCACAAGCCACCGGGTTTGGCCCCTTTCGGCTCGCCCGCCCCGTATTGATTTTTGGTGTGATTGCGGCCCTCTTCATGCTTGTGCTTACCCATATCCTTGTCCCGATGAGCCAGCTTCGTTTTGCCGAACGCCAGGCAGAGATCGCCGAAAATGTCACCGCACGGTTCTTGACCGAAGGAAGTTTTGTACATCCGTCAGAAGGGATCACGCTCTATATTCGTGAAATCACGTCTGATGGGGAATTGCTGGATCTGTTTTTGTCCGATGAACGGGGAAAAGATGATGGCGGCGCGCATCTGACCTATTCCGCGGAACGGGCTTTGATTTTGCGCACTGATGATGGTCCACGCCTGTTAATGTTTGATGGCTTGGCGCAGATTCTATCCGCCGACGGCCGCTTGACCACAACCGGATTTGACGAATTCACCTATGACGTATCCGCGCTGTTAACCGGACCAATTGTGGGAAATCGGACCGTCAGCCAGATTTACACGCCCGAACTCCTCAATCCCAGCGAGGCTGTGCAAAAGGAAACGAGCCTTACGCGGCCCGCGCTTCGTGCCGAGGCTCATTTCCGAAATGCTCAGGCATTTTATGTGATTGTCGCCGCTATGGCCGGGTTTTCAATGCTGATCGTCTCGGGCTTTAGCCGCTTTGGAATGTGGCGTCAGGTGATTATCGCCATTGCTGTTGTCGCGATGTTACAATCCTTGGACAATACAATGTTGGATCTGGCACGACAAAGCGACAAGGGATTGCCACTTGTTTATGTGGCCTCATGCGCTGGGGGTATCTTTAACATCTTCGTGCTTTGGCTTGCGACCCGCCCTTCGCCATTTGACGTCCGACGCCGGCGCCGTTTTGCGCGACAAATGGCCAGCGGAGGCACCTCATGAAGTTGCATTTCTACATTGCCCGCCGCTTTTTGTTTTCTTTTGCCGCGATGCTTATGGTGCTTGGGTTGATTTTTGTCTTGCTCGACATGGTTGAGAGCATGCGGAAATTTGACGCGGCGCAAATCCCGTTTTCCGACATCATTAAGCTGACGCTTTTGCATATGCCAATCTGGATTTACCAGCTTACTCCACTCGTGGTGATCCTCTCCACGATCTGGATGTTCCTCAGCCTGTCGCGCAGTTCTGAAATGGTGGTGACGCGCGCGGCGGGTCGATCCGCTTTAATCACGCTGATTTCCCCTGCTCTGACTGTGTTTTTATTAGGCGTGGTCTTACTGGCTGTGGGCAATCCGATTGCCGCGGCAACGTCGAAAAAATACGAACGGCTAGCGGCGCAATATAAAGGATCCTCCGCATCGGTATCCTCGATATCAAAGGAGGGCGTCTGGTTGCGACAGGGCAATGAAGACGGCCAAACCGTTATTCACGCTGCCTCTTCTGACCTCGGAGGGACGCGCCTTAGCGATGTCACATTCTATTCGTTTTCGCCCAAAGGTACCCCAACAATGCGCATAAGGGCCTCTTTGGCCACGTTGCAACCTGGGCGCTGGGCGTTGCGATCCGCAAAGGTCTGGGATTTGGCGAAAGCTGACAACCCAGAGTACGAAGCCTTAACCCATCCGGCATATTGGATTGCATCGAACCTGACCGAAGACCAAATTCGCGACAGTTTTGGAAAACCCACTGATATCTCAATTTGGGACCTGCCCGCCTTTATTGATCAGCTCGAAGAAGCCGGGTTTTCAGCCCGCGCCCACCAAGTCTGGTTGCAAATCGAACTCGCCACGCCGTTCTTTTTGGTGGCCATGGTGTTAGTTGGTGCAGGTTTCACCATGCGTCACACACGTTTTGGACGTACCGGAGTGATGATCATGTTTGCGCTTTTGCTCGGCTTTGGCGCCTATTTCATTAGAAACTTTGCACAGATCCTCGGGGAAAACGGGCAGATCCCGGTTGTGTTGGCCGCATGGACCCCACCGATTGCGGTGATTTTCTTGTCCCTTGGTATTTTATTGCATTTGGAGGATGGATGATGGGGCGGCTAATGCGTCATCTCTGCGGTCTTCGCATTGTCAGAAGGCTTGTCTTGAGCATTGCTTTGCTCTTTGCCCTGGCAACGCTTTTGCCCTCATCCCCTGCGGTTGCACAAAACTCACCAACAAAATCGTCGATGGCAACCTTGGTTGCAGACAAGGTGCAAGTGTTAGGGAATTCCGGCCTTTTGGCGCAGGGCAATGTTCTGATCTACTTCGGCGGAAAGTCATTGACCGCGTCCAGCGTTCGGTATGATCAACAAGGTGACAAGTTGGTCATCGAAGGGCCTATTGTCCTTCAGGATGGTGAGGATCAGGTGATTTTTGCCAGAGCGGCTGAGCTATCCGGCGATCTCCGAAATGGTATTATACAATCCGCTCGTTTGGTTCTGAACCAACAGTTACAAATCGCTGCGGTCGAGATTAACCGCATCCAGGGTCGCTATACTCAGCTGAACAAAGTTGTGGCCTCCTCGTGCCAAGTCTGTGCCAAACATCCCATTCCCTTGTGGCAAATTCGGGCAGAACGCGTGGTTCATGACCAGCAAGAACGGTTTATCTATTTTCATAACGCCCAGTTCCGCATTGCCGATGTGCCGGTCTTTTTCCTGCCGCGCCTGCGCATGCCGGACCCAACACTGACACGGGCGACGGGGCTTCTCGCCCCCAAAATACGCACCAACTCGGCCTTTGGCACAGGCCTTCTAATGCCATTTTTCATCCGGCTTGGCGATCACGCCGATCTTACCTTGTCTCCGTTTGTTGCGACGAGATCTAGAACACTTGAATGGAGATATCGGCATGCCTTCCACTCCGGGGATCTGACATTTCGTGGTGCGATCAGCGATGACAGCATCCTGCCGGGTGAAACGCGGTTTTATATCTTTGGCGAAGGGACATTTGCCCTTCCCCGGGATTTCAAATTGAAATTCCAGCTGCAGGATGTCTCGGACCCCGGATACCTGCTTGACTACGGCTACTCTGACGAAGACCAACTGCGCAGTGCCATTGCAATCACCCGTGCGCGCCGGGACGAATTTATCTTTGCGGGCCTCACACGCCATGAAACCCTGCGCGCGGATGAAATTCCGATTTCGGATCAATTGCCCTTTGCCCAGGCCGATCTACTTTATCAAAGACGTTGGGTGCCCGGTTGGCTTGGCGGCATCGCAAGCTATCAATTGTCCGCACAAAGCTATTTTCGCGAAAGCAGCGTGGATCAGTTGGGGCGCGACGTAACCCGTCTTGGCGCATCCATTGATTGGCAACGCGACTGGCAAATGGCAGGCGGCGCGATTTTGAAGTTTGAAACCGCCGCGCATTCTGGGCTTTATTGGATAGAGCAAGACAGTACCTATGACACTGAGCAAAGCTACATTACCCCCTCCGTTGCCGTAACATTGCGCTGGCCCTTTTCGCGTGTCGCTGCAAACGGAACGCTAGACGTTATTGAGCCCGTTGCGCAACTGGTGTGGAGCAAAAGCGCCGGTGCCACCATTCCGAATGAAGACAGCACATTTGTTGAGTTTGACGAGGCCAACTTGTTTTCACTGTCTCGCTATCCTGGATTCGATGCAATTGAAGACAGCGCGCGGGCAAACTTGGGTGTAAAGTGGACACGCAGCAGCCCCTCGGGCTGGGCGATGACCCTTGCCGCTGGTCGGGTGTTTCGGTTTGACGGTGCAGGAGATTTCTCAGACGCGTCCGGCCTGTCTGGCGATCAGTCGAATTGGCTAATTACAGGGCAAATTCAGTTTGGCAATCGGTTCGCAATGCAAGGTCGTGCTTTGGTCGATGACAACTTTAACATCGCAAAAACGGAAAGCCGCCTTGCGTATCTTAGCGACACATGGCAGCTGGGCGCCGCCCATCTTTGGGTTGTTGCGGATCCTCAAGAGGGCCGCGCTGACAAAATCCACGAGTTGCGTTTGGATGGCGCCTATCAAATCAACGACTTCTGGCGGATCAGCGCAAATGGAGATTTCGATATTGAAGCGCATCAGGCCACACGCGGAAAACTTGGCATTCAATACAGCAATGAGTGCGTGAAGGTCGATTTTTCCCTCTCGCGCCGGTTTACCGCATCAACTAATGTTAAGCCAACAACCGATGTAGGCTTGCAAGTTGAACTAATGGGGTTTGGTGGATCAACGCGGGGCAAAGCACGGCAATGTGCACAATGACGGCCCCTATAAGCCGCGAATATCTTGGGGCTAGCATCCCCCCGCCTATTCGGTGCAATATGCGCCAAGACGCGAACTGACTGCGACGGATAAACAGATGAGCAGGACCGATATGACACGGGCTATTACCACCGCCAAAAAGACGCTGACCCATTGTGTTGGGGCGCTTTCTCTAGGTGTGTTGTTGTTGGGATCACCAGCGCAAGCACAGAACCTGTTTGCCCCTATTGCAAAGGTCAATGACCGGGTGATCACCGCATATGAACTGTCACAGCGCACCGCCTATTTGACATTGCTGCGCGCGCCTGGCGATCCACAAATTTTGGCCCGCGAGCAATTGACGAATGAAGCGCTTCAACGTGGCATCGCAAAACAGCTTGGCGTTTCCATCACCGACGAAGAATTACAGACCGGGATGGAGGAATTCACCGCTCGGTTCGACTTGACAGTCGAGAAATTTCAGATCGCCATCGCACAGGGCGGGGTTGCCATCGAGACCTTTCGTGACTTTGTGGGCGCGGGGTTGATTTGGCGCAATGTGGTCCGTGAACGCTTCCGCGGGCGCATTGACATCACCGAAGAAGATGTGGATCGTCAATTGGCGCAAAATGGATCTTCGTCAGCTGTGCGCGTGCTGTTGTCAGAGATTATTTTGCCCGCAAACACACCGCAAACCCAGGCCGCCTCATCGGCGCGCTCGGCTGAAATCGCGCAAATCACCACATTGCCCGCATTTGCCGCAGCAGCGCGACGTTATTCCGCGTCGCCGTCCAAAGGGCGCTCGGGGCGTTTGGATTGGATGGATCTGTCCAACCTGCCCCCCGCCATTGCCGCACAGATCATCGCGCTGGCGCCTGGCGAAGTCACCAACCCGCTTCCTGTGAACGGAGGCATCGCACTTTTTCAGATGCGCGCGTTGGAAGAGTTTGAAGGACCGGCGCCGGAAAATGTAAGTATTGATTATGCGGCGTATTTGATCCCGGGAGGCAAAACGCCTGAAACCCTTGGCAAAGCAGCAACTATTCGCGCCAAGATTGATACTTGTGATGATCTTTATGCCGTGGCGCAAGGTCAACCCATAGAACAGTTGCTTCGGGAAAACCGCCCGGTTGCCGAAATTCCGAATGATTATGCGATTGAGTTGGCCAAAATGGATCCGGGCGAAAGCTCCACCGCATTGGTGTCGCAATCCGGTCAAAACCTCGTATTCTTGATGCTATGCGCCCGAAACAGTGAATTGCCAGAAGAGGTAAGCCGGGATCAGATCAAAGCACAGCTGCAAAATCAGCGCCTGCAATCCTACGCCAAAAGCTATCTTGAGGAGCTGCGTGCCGCAGCCTTTATTGAAGAATACGCTCAGCAATGACCTCTCAGTCGACGGTCGCGCCGATTGCTCTGACAATTGGGGAACCCGCTGGTGTTGGGCCCGAATTGGTCGCACCTGCTTTTCAGGCCCTGAACGGCTCGATCCCGTTTTTTGTGATCGCGGATCCCAATCATCTGCCGGATGGGACCGAGTTCACGCTTATCCAAGCGCCACATGAGGCCATTTCCGCAAGCAATCTACCTGTTTTGCCACATGCTTTTGGCCCAAAGCGCACCCCCGGACACCCCAATCCTGTGCATGCTCAGCATGTGATTGACGTCATTGCGCGCGCTGTTGCTTTGACCAAATCCGGGGCCGCCTCGGCGGTTTGCACCAACCCCATCCATAAAAAAGCCCTGAAAGAGGGGGCCGGGTTTCCCTTTCCGGGCCACACTGAATATTTGGCGCATTTGGCGGGGGGGGCCGATGTTGTCATGATGCTGGCTTGTGATGCGCTGCGCGTGGTGCCCGCCACCATTCACATTGCCCTCAAGGAAGTTCCTAAACAATTGACCCGAGCGGGTTTGGAGCAGGTTATCCGCACCACCCAAGCCGCCCTCATCCAAGATTTTGGTATCCCCAATCCGCGCCTGTCAGTGGCCGGTTTAAACCCCCATGCGAGCGAAGGCGGCGCGATGGGGATGGAGGAAATCAATATGATTTCCCCTCTGCTGGATAAATTGCGCGTAGAAGGGTTCAACATTATTGGCCCCCAATCCGCCGACACCATGTTCCATGCGAAAGCGCGCGCCAGCTATGACGCGGCGATTTGTATGTATCATGACCAAGCGCTGATTCCGATTAAGACTATTGATTTTGCGGGTGGGGTAAATGTCACATTGGGCCTGCCTTTTGTACGCACCTCACCAGATCATGGCACCGCCTTTGACATTGCCGGCCAAGGCAAGGCGGACCCCAGCTCGCTGATCGCAGCCTTGCGGATGGCCTGGCAGATGGCGCAAGCAAGAAATGGACCCCCAGCATGAGCCAAATCGACAATCTGCCGCCATTGCGCGAAGTGATTGAAACCCATGATCTCGTGGCAAAGAAATCTCTTGGGCAGAACTTTCTGCTTGATCTTAATCTGACGGCCAAAATCGCAAGGCAGGCTGGGGATCTGACAAAGTGTGATGTGCTAGAGGTCGGCCCTGGTCCCGGCGGGTTGACCCGCGGTCTTTTGGCAGAAGGCGCACGCAAAATACTGGCCATAGAAAAAGACAGCCGGGCCATGGCACCACTGGCAGAAATCCAAGCCGCCTACCCCGGTCGACTTGAAGTAATCAATGCCGACGCGTTAGAGCTTGATCCGCTAGAACATCTCACCGCACCAATCCGCATTGTCTCAAACCTGCCTTACAATGTGGGAACCGAGCTGCTGGTCCGTTGGTTGACGCCAAAAACCTGGCCGCCCACATGGTCCAGCCTGACCTTGATGTTCCAAAAAGAAGTGGCCGAGCGCATTGTCGCCAAGCCCGGATCGAAAGCGTACGGGCGTCTTGCGGTGCTTGCCCAATGGCGCACGGATCCCCGTATCGTGATGGAACTTGCCCCCGAGGCCTTCACTCCGCCACCAAAAATCAGATCCGCCGTTGTGCATCTTGAGGCGCTGCCGGAACCGCGGTTTGAAGCGGATGCCAAAAAACTTCAAATGGTTGTTGCGACGGCCTTTAACCAACGCCGGAAAATGCTGCGCGCGTCCCTAAAGGGGCTTAGCCCCGATATTATCGACATCCTCACATCCGTTGGGATCAAGCCCACTTGCCGGGCCGAAGAAATCGGGCTGGAGGAGTTTTGCGCGTTGACCCGTGCGCTCACCGGGGCCATGGGGAAATAAGCGTGGCGGGATTGCCCGACAGTGGGCCATCCAAAACCCTCTGTGCGCCTTCGTTAAGAATGCTCTTCCTCTGCGGTTGCGGCCAGTGCTTTGTTAAACGCCTTTAACGCATCAACCTGATAGATGACTCCCCAAAGCTCTGGTGCGTCGCCCTCACCTCCCAGCGTCACAACCGGGATAAAACTGCTACCAGAGGTTTCAAAAATAGGCATGACCACTTCGAGTGTCGTATTGCCATCAACATAAATACCCTGCTCGATCAGTTCCCAGCAATGGGCGACATCGGGGCCACGGTCCTCATCAATACTGCGCATCACCGACACGACCCGCACCATGGACAGCAAATAGGCCTGCGGCCCTGCCGCAAGATGGATGTTTCGCCGCTCTAGCTGTGTTAAGAAGAATGATCGATCCACCAATCGGCTTGATAAGGCCGTGGATAAAGATACCGCACTCATCACCGCGATACCTGTCTGCCAGTCTCCGGTCAGTTCAAAGACAATCAACGTGGTGGAAATTGGCGCACCCAAAACCGCCGCCGCCACCGCGCCCATACCTGCCAAAGCGTACAGCGTTTCAGAACCTGAGACATTTGGGAACACTGCCGTTGCGATAATGCCAAAGGCCAGACCGGTCAGCGCCCCGACCATCAAAGCGGGTGAAAACACCCCGCCGCCCATACGCCCGGCCATGGTAATGGACACCGCTATCACCTTTAATACAGCAAACACCACGAGCTCATGCAGCACCAGTTCGCCGGTCAGTGCAAGTGACGTGGTTTCATAACCAACACCAATAATATGCGGGAAGAAAATCGCCAATCCCCCCAGCATCAATCCGGCAACTGCGGGACGTAACACTTTGGGAAGGCGTAACTTTGCCTGTAGTTGAGTGCCAATGTCGTCCGCCCAAAAAATCGATCTCATCAAGACCACGGCCACAATGCCACTTAGGATACCGAGCATCAGAAAGGCGGGCAGCTCGACGTAAAACGCCAAACTGCCTTCGAGCGGCAGGATAAACTCGGTCATGCCGCCATATTCCAACCGGTTGATCACGGTGCCCGCGACCGCTGCAATGGCAATCGGGGCAAAGGCGTGTACGGCAAAATGGCGCAAAACCACCTCCAGCGCAAATAAGGCCCCGGCGANNNGGGTGCGTTGAAGCTTGCTGACACTGCCGCTGCCACCGCACACCCCAACAAATCACGCCCGGTGATCCCATTAGCGTTGATCCGATTGGCAATCCAGCTCGACATCACGGCAGCTAAGTGAACCACCGGCCCCTCGCGCCCCGTAGAGCCGCCGGTTGAAAGCGTAATCAGTGAGGCCAGTGCCGACCCAAGGCCCGCGCGCTTTTCAACCCGCCCTTCCCACAGCGCAGCCCCCTCAATCACATCCGCCACAGATCGCACCCGCCCATCTGGCGTAAACCAATTCAAGATGACCCCAACAATCAAGCCACCAATAGCAGGCAGCATCAAAATCCAGTACCATGGCAATGTAGAGGCAAAGCTATGGAGATGCGCGAGGTCATCGGTTCCATAAAGTGAGGCTTGTAACCACTCGATTCCCTTGCGGAACGCCAAGGCCGCCCCTCCGGAAGCGATACCAATGATCAAAGCAATCAACCAAAACTGCAGCTGTGATGGCCCTTTTTGGACCAACAGTTTCCAGCCCGTAGACAATGCTTGAACACGCGCCTTTAATACACGGATAATAAACAATTTTGTTTGATTAAACATTGTCAAAACTTCGCCCGACCCTTTTCCCGCATGCCCATTCAGGCTAATCTGTCTCGGCTGCTGTCTAGGAGATGATGGATGTCCATCAACACCGTTTATGCCGAGCTCACATCGTTTCTAGGCGATCGCGTGAGCCGCTCCAAGTCTGATCTGGAACAACATGGCGGATCAGAAACCCATTTTGCCGCAACCCTGCCAGAACTGGTGGTGTGGCCGGAGACCACAGAAGAGGTGTCTCGGATCCTGTCCCTGTGTCACAGCTTCGATGTGGCCGTCACGGCTTTTGGGGCGGGAACCTCCCTTGAGGGGCATACCCTCCCCCTACGCGGCGGCGTCTCCTTGGATATGACCCGCATGTCTGCTTTGGTATCTGTAGATCCCGGTGACATGATCGCCGTGGTCGAACCCGGCCTTACCCGTGAGGCGTTGAATGAAGAACTTCGCGCGACGGGGCTGTTTTTCCCTGTGGATCCAGGGGCAAATGCCTCAATCGGCGGTATGGCCTCCACGCGTGCCTCTGGCACCACCACCGTGCGTTATGGGTCAATGCGCGACCATGTGTTGGGCCTGACCGTTGTGTTGGCAGATGGACGTATTATCACAACCGGATCACGCGCCGCAAAATCAGCATCCGGCTATGATTTGACCGCATTGATGCTTGGCGCTGAAGGCACCTTAGGGATCATCACGCAGCTGACATTGCGCCTCCATGGGACACCAGAAGCGATAAGTGCCGGGGTTTGTGCCTTTCCTGACCTGACATCGGCCGTGGCCACGGTTCAGCAGGTGATCCAAATGGGCATCCCAGTCTCGCGGATCGAATTCCTAGACGAAGACAGCACCCGTGCCATCAACGCTTATTCCGGCGTTGCATTGCCCATATGTCCTCACTTGCTGGTCGAGTTTCACGGCACATCTGGCATGGTTTCTGAAGCCGCCGAAGAGTTCGGGCAGATTGCAGAAGATTTTGGCGCGACCAGCTTTGAAAGCGCAACAAAGACAGAGGACCGCAATCGGTTGTGGAAGATCCG
The DNA here is from genome assembly GCA_002340515.1 of Rhodobacteraceae bacterium UBA2553. Classification (GTDB taxonomy): domain Bacteria; phylum Pseudomonadota; class Alphaproteobacteria; order Rhodobacterales; family Rhodobacteraceae; genus Aliiroseovarius. Next base: position 19,667 of record DDMF01000110.1, read on the forward strand.
GCATAGTGCGTTTTATGCGGTGCTTGGGTTGCGCCCCGCCGCGCGCTCGATGGTCACAGATATTTGCGTTCCCATTTCCAAACTGGCCCAAGCTGTCGAGGAAACACGTGCTGACATTGCGGCATCTGGTCTGATTGGCCCTATTTTGGGCCATGTCGGGGATGGTAACTTCCATGCTATTTTGCTGCTTGAAGACGGCAATGCCGAGGAAATGGCCATCGCGAAATCACTTGCAGAGAAAATGAGCAAACGCGCCTTGGCGCTTGGTGGAACCATTACCGGCGAGCACGGCGTGGGCATGGGGAAACTTGGGTTGATGGATGCGGAGCACGGGGCCGCGTGGGATGTCATGGGGGACATTAAACGCGCCTTGGATCCCAAAGGCATACTCAACCCAGGGAAGCTCGTGCGCCCATCAAATTAGAAAGCCCGCGCCACCCGTAAAGAGCATCATTGGCCCCTGCCGCTCGAATACGGCTGATTAGCCGTTCAGAAGCTCTTTCGCTGCCTCACGCGCCGCATCCGACACCGTGTCACCAGAAATCATGCGGGCCAACTCATCAACACGATCACTTGCGTCCAATGACACCACGGTCGAGAGCGTGATGCCGTTGCTGACCGCCTTTTGAACCCGCCAATGATGACCTCCTAAGGCGGCAACCTGCGGACTGTGTGTGACCACCAGCACCTGTCCCCCGTCGGATAGCGATTTCAAACGCCGCCCAACTGCGTCGGCCGTCGCCCCGCCAACGCCACGATCAATTTCGTCGAAAATCATCGTCAATCCTTGGGCATCGCGGGTCAAACAGACCTTCAATGCCAACAAGAACCGGCTCAACTCGCCGCCAGATGCAATCTTATTAAGCGGGCCAGAGGGCGCACCGGGATTGGTCGCTACGGTGAAAGTCACTGCATCGGCCCCATCAGGCCCAGCATCACTTGGTTCAACCAACGTCGTGAAAACCGCACGCTCCATCTTCAGCGGCGCAAGCTCGGCGCCCATCGCCGCATCCAACGCGGTGGCTGCTTTTTTACGGGCTTTGGTCAGGGCTTGCGTAGCGACCGAATAAACCTGTTCGGCTTCCGTTACAAAACCCTGAAGGGTTTCGATTTGCCCTGCACCTGCATCCAGTGCCTTCAGCCGCCCGCGCAATTCTTGCGCAAAATCGCCCAGCTCATCCGGTTGCACATTGTGCTTTCGCGCCAGGCCCCGAATGGCAAACAACCGCTCTTCAGTTTCTTCAAGCTCATGGGGATTGAACGAAAGCCGGTCGAGAGCAGTCTCAACCCCCTGCACAGCCTCGCCCAATTCAACCATAGCCCGCCCGAGGGCAGAAATCGGTGCCTCCAGCGCACCGTCAGACTGCGCAAGTGCGCCCTCCAGCCAGCGTAGCGCATCGCCCATCCGCCCTTCGGCACCATCACCATGCCCCAACGCCTGATGTGCTTTGGTGATGTCTTCACCAATCCGCTCAGCCGATTGCATCAAACGCCGCCGTGAATCCAGCGTGCCCTCTTCGCCCGGTTGCGGGTCAAGCTTGTCCAGCTCACCGACCGCATGACGCAGAAATTCTTCCTCGGCCTGAGCCGCCGCCAAAGCATCTTGGGCTTGCGCCAAAGCTTTGCGCGCCGATGCCAGACCTTTCCAGGCCAGACGTGATCGGTCGAGCAGACCTGACACCCCACCAAAACTGTCCAGGAGTTGCCGATGCACGCGTGGGTTCAGCAATCCGCGGTCATCTTGTTGACCATGAAGTTCAATCAAAGTGTCAGATAAGGCGCGCAACACGTCACCAGACGCGCGCCGATCATTCACCCAAGCCGTTTTTCGCCCGTCCGCACGATTGATACGGCGCAGAATCAGCTCGTCCTCTGCCTCTATGCCAGCTTCATCCAACACGGCGCGCGCCGGGTGGTCCGCCGCAAGATCAAACACAGCGGTGACCTCGCCCTGTTCTGCCCCGGCGCGAACCAAATCCGCACGCCCGCGCCAGCCCAGCACAAACCCAAGACTGTCCAACAGGATGGATTTTCCGGCCCCGGTTTCCCCGGTCAATACATTCAACCCCGGCTGAAACTCTAGCTCCAGACGGTCAATGATCAACAGATCTCGGATTTCAAGACCACGCAGCATTCTGCCCCCAAACCGGTCCGAACAGGCTTACAGCCAGTCGCCCTTGATCAGCTGACGATAAACACTTGCCAGCCAATTGTCGCCTTTGGCTTTGGGTTCCAGCCCCGCATTCGTCAACAAACGATAGCTGTCTTGATACCATGGGGTCGATTGGAAGTTATGGCCCAAGATCGCCCCGGCGGTTTGCGCCTCATCTGTCAGACCGAGGGCAATATAGCTCTCGACCAAACGGTGCAGCGCTTCGGCCACATGGCTGGTGGTCTGGAACTTTTCAACCACCACACGGAATCGATTGATCGATGCGGTGTAATGTTTGCGTTTCAGGTAATAACGGCCAATTTCCATCTCTTTGCCCGCAAGATGATCAAACGCGAGGTCAAATTTAAGAATCGCCGAGCGCGCGTATTCTGTATCTGGATAAAGCTCAATCACAGCTCGTAGCGCTTGCAAGGCTTGGAAGGTCAGACCCTGATCCCGGCCAACTTCGTCAATCTGGTCATAGAAGCTGAGGGCCAAGAGATATTGGGCATAAGCCGCGTCCTCATCAGCCGGGTAAACATCGATGAATCGCTGTGCTGTGGCGCGCGATTGTTCATAGTCTTTGTCTTTGTGAAAGGCGAACGCCTGCATAATCAAAGCGCGCTTGGCCCATGCAGAATAAGGGTAAAGGCGTTCCACCTCACCAAACCATTCAGCCGCTTTATCGGGCTTATTGTTTTCGAGGTCATATTCGCCGCGCTTGAAAATTTGCTCAGCTGTCCATTCTTCAATGGGCTTTTGCTCAACCGGATCAGAGAAAAGGCCGCCGAACAGCCCCCCCCCATTGCCGCCACTAAACGACCCGGAACCAACGCTCCCGCTGCCGCCAGAACATGCCGAGACCAAAAGCCCCGCCACGAGTACGGTCGTCACTTTTTTTGTCAGGTTGACGCGGATCATGGCCGGTGCCCATCCCATAATTCATCTTTTCAGGTCACACAGTTAGCATGCCTGTTTCGCTTGTCCTAGCACAGTTCTTTTCGGTGCAAAATGCCCTTGGCGTGGTTTTTCGCGACTTGTCGCCGATCAGAAACGATCATGAGAGCAAAACGGGCGAAGTTGAGGCTGGTTATGCGGTCAGCGGAAGGTCTGACCGGCGAACACCCACACCCGGCAAGTGCCGCGCTGTGGCATCATCACATGTCACCAACCGCCATGCATCGGGCTGATCAAACAGCGCACGCAACAATTTGTTGGTCATTGCATGGCCCGCCTTATGACCTACATACCGGGCTTTCAACGGGGCGCCGGCCAGTGCCAAATCCCCAAGTGCATCAAGCATCTTATGGCGCACGGCTTCATCTTCACGACGCAAACCACCTGGGCTCACCACATGGTCGCCATCAACGACAACGGCATTTTCGCCGGGGATCCCACCCAAGGCCAACCCATTGGCCTGCATCGCATCAACATCAGCTTGACGACAAAATGTCCGACAATCTGACAGCTCGCGAACAAAATTGCCATTCGACATATCAAGGCTTTTGTTTTGCGTCCCGATTGCTTGATCAGGAAAGGAAATATGGAAATCAATCATGAAACCATCAGCGGGTTCCAACCGCGCCCAAGCGCCGTCTTCGGCAAATTCGACCGGCGCCAGCAGCTCGATCATCCGCACTGGGTCCGCCAATTCACGCACCCCTGCCCGGATCAACCCTTCAACAAAACGAGCCGAGCTTCCGTCCATGATTGGGACTTCTGGCCCATCCAGTTCGACCAAAGCGTTATGAATGCCGCATCCTGCAAGTGCCGCCATGATATGTTCAATCGTTGACACGTCGACATCAGCATCATTGCGGATCAATGTACACAGGCGCGAAGGCACCACCGAGGCCCAATGGGCCGGGATCATATTGTCACGATCGTCGATATCGACGCGTTTGAACCAAATCCCGTATTCCGCAGAAGCAGGATTTATGGTCATGCGCACCGGACGACCGGAATGCAATCCGGTACCGGTGAATGTAACTGGGCTCGTGACCGTGGTCTGCACAAAGTGCCTCATTTGTGGCGTCCGGGTGCCTTTCCCGGTGATCAAAGGGTTAGCCTTATGGTCCCCGTATCACAACTCAAACATTTGTAACGGTTTGAAACATGACAATCCACCTGCATAGTTTACGCGAACATCACCACTCAACGCCCTGAAATCAAACAAAAACGGCCATCCAAAAGGATGACCGAATCTGTACTTAGTAAGTTAAACCCGGCAATGTTTTGCCGAGGATTTTCAGCCTTAATTTGCCTGGCGGCGCAGGAAAGCCGGAATTTCGACTTTTTCCTGTTCAGCATCCATCGCAGGGGACTGTGCTTGATGTTGAACAGGTGCCTCGTGATGAGCCGGCGCCTGAACTGAAGGCTGCGCGCGCGTCGCATGATCTTCTGCAGAACCAGCCCCGGTCATCCGGTTGATCAGAGAATTGATCCCAAAGCGTGGCTTATCCGCAGCTGCGTGATGCTGAGCTGCAGCAGGCTGTTGTGCAACATATTGCTGTTGTGCTGACTGTTGGGCCTGCGCGCGCGGTTGATTATGAACAGCGGCTTGCAACCGCGCCAAAGCCTCTGGCGAAGGCGTGCCGGGAGCAGGCGCTTTGGGCGCAACAAACTGTGCAACTTCAGGCTCTTGCCCGAAACGGTTGTCCATCTGAGCAGGTTGCTCTTGCTGCATTTGCGGCTGATATGCGGGAGGTGGCAAATCGCCGCCTGCGCGTTCAGCCGGGAATACATTTTCGCCCTGCTCTTCTGCTGCCGCGGCCGTAGCGCTTAGCTCTTCGCCGAACAAAGATGGCTCGATCGGGGTTTCCGAAGATGGGTTAGAGGCGGCAACAACGGCCTCAACATGTGCTTCGAATTTCTCTTCGACCACCAGCGGGGCCTGCAATGGTTCGGACAAACGGCGGCGAGGAACGGGCACGTCCATCACCACTTCGGTTGCGTCAATTCCGGTGGCGACAACAGAGACACGCATCGCGCCTTCCATGCTGTTGTCCAGCGTTGAGCCGACGATGATATTTGCGTCCTGATCAACTTCTTCGCGAATACGGTTGGCCGCTTCGTCCAGTTCGAACAGAGTCAAATCGTAACCGCCAGTGATGTTGATCAACACGCCTTTGGCGCCGCGCAACGAAATCTCATCCAGCAGTGGGTTGGCAATGGCTTTCTCAGCGGCCTGAACGGCGCGATCTTCGCCCTCAGCCTCACCAGTGCCCATCATCGCTTTGCCCATTTCGTCCATTACGGCGCGAACATCAGCAAAGTCGAGGTTGATCAGGCCAGGACGAACCATCAGATCCGTGACACCCTTAACACCTTGATAAAGAACATCATCTGCCATCGAGAAGGCTTCGGTAAAGGTGGTTTTTTCATTGGCCAGACGGAAGAGGTTCTGGTTCGGAATGATGATCAGCGTGTCGACCATCTTCTGAAGGGCTTCCACCCCATCCTCAGCCTGTTTCATGCGCTTGGCACCTTCAAACTGGAACGGCTTGGTGACAACACCCACCGTCAAGACACCCAGTTCGCGTGCAGCTTGTGCGATGATTGGTGCAGCACCCGTACCCGTACCGCCGCCCATACCCGCAGTGATAAAGCACATATGTGCCCCCGCGAGATGGTCTACGATCTGTTCAATACTTTCCTCAGCAGCCGCAGCCCCAACAGACGCCCGCGCCCCTGCCCCAAGACCTTCGGTCACTTTCACACCCATTTGGATGCGGTCCTTAGATCGGGAATGTTGCAGTGCTTGCGCGTCGGTGTTGGCCACCACGAACTCGACACCTTCGAGTTCTTTCTCAATCATGTTGTTGACTGCGTTGCCACCGGCACCGCCCACGCCAAACACCGTGATACGAGGTTTCAATTCTTCCTGACCTGGCATGGTAAGGTTCAATGTCATGATCTGTCCGCCTGTCTTAAGTGCGTGAGCTGCGCGGCATTCTATGGCCGTTCACAAGCTTATGTTCCTTTGCGGCGTGAATCGCCGATTGACTGCCTCTTTTCAGCCACAATAGCCTGAAATCAGACGCTCCGTCACGCCCCAAAAGATATATTTGCACAAAATATGGTGAATTTCGCCGGATAATCAGCAGGATTTCGCCCAACAACACAGGATATTGCGGATCACCAGTTGTCTTTGAACCATTTCATCGCGCGTTTCAGGCTGCGTGCCGGGTAGCTTTCTGCAGGAATTGCAAAATCCCACCACTCGTCCTGCGGGTTTGCGGCAAACAAACACAACCCAACAGCGGAGGCAAACCCAGCCCCCGTTGCGGCCTGCGGCAAGCCCTGAACGCGCAGCGGGCGCCCGATGCGGACCTGCTGTCCCAAGATTTTAGGCGCCAAGCCGTCCAGCCCCGGAATTTGACTTCCGCCACCGGTCAACACAATTTGTTGGCTGGGCAAGTGTTCAAAGCCCGCAGCATCCAGAGATTGGCGCACCTCTTCCAGAATTTCTTCAACGCGCGGGCGGATGATACCGATCAGCTCAGCCCGACTAACGGTGCGGCGATCTCGTTCCCAATCGCCAGTATCTCCGCCGATTTCAATCATCTCTCGGTCGTCCATTCCGGTGGCGACAACGCCGCCATAAAAGGTCTTGATCCGCTCGGCTGTTGCCATGGGGACTTGCAGGCCTTTTGCGATGTCTGAGGTAATGAGATCCCCGCCCAAACGCACGGAATCCGCAAAAATCATATGCTTTTTCATAAAGATGGATACGCCAGTTGAACCACCACCTAAATCAATGCAAGCGGCCCCCAATTCACGTTCATCTTCCACCAATGCCGAGATCCCGGAAACATAAGCTGAGCTGGCAAGCCCCGCGAGTTCCAGATCGCAGCGCTTGATACAATAAAGAAGGTTCTGAATGACCGCGCTGTCCACGGTCAGCAGGTGCATATCCACCGCCAGTCGGTTGCCAATTTGCCCACGGGGATCAGACAAACCTGACCGATGATCCAGCGCAAAATTGACCGGTTGCGCATGTAGCACTTCGCGCCCGGCCCCAAAGTCAGGGACATCACAGGCGGCCAGCACACGGCCTACATCATCTTCAGACACCGAACGATCGCTCAACTCAACCGCGCCCGCCAAACCGTATGACCGCGGGTTGGCACCCGACAGGCAGGCAATCACATGATCCACACGCACGTTCGCCATTTTCTGAGCGGCCTGAACGGCCGTTCGGATGGCGCGTTCGGTTTCTTGCATCGCATCAATTTCGCCAAAACGCACCCCTCGTGAACGGGTCGTGGCGGCGCCGATCACCCGAAAGGCACTTTGGCCGGCCAGACTGCCGACCCCATCGCCATCACGGTGCTGATTGGTCCCATCAAACCGGAGCACTAAACAGCCGATTTTCGCAGTCCCAATATCCAAAATGGCAATCACACCACGCTGCATAGCTGCCTGTCGCATCGAGCGCATGGCGCGTTGTTGGGCATAAAGATCGCTCATTGTGAGGTGTCTCCAAGGTCCAAAGCTTTGATCCGGCGCAGTTCATCGGTGGCTTGATCAGCCATGCGCAGCGTCGGTCGCAAAGGGTTTCTCATGTCAATAATCGTCAGGTCGCGCGCCAAAAGATCCTGCGCTTGATCCAAGGCCAAAATCTGTTCCAAAGCGGCGACCGGGGCATTTTCTGGCAGTAAAATCCGCTGATCATCCTTTAGCACAACATCCCAACGACGCGCACCAACGCGCACAAGACCACGCATTTGTGTCGCCAAAGGTCGGGCCGCGGCAAAGAGCATCAACGCTTCATTGATGGCATCCTGCGCGCCCTCGCCCACCACCAATGGCAGGTCAG
>DDMF01000010.1:0-2814 GCA_002340515.1 Rhodobacteraceae bacterium UBA2553
GGCACCCGCCACTCACGACGGCGTTAGTCACAGGGCCGTGAACATATCGGGGAGCCGTGGTCACGGGTCTGTGATTGCGTTGGTTTGGTGCAATTGGCTAAATCGCAGTAAAATCAGGGAAACTCTTGGGGCGGCGGCGGTGCGCATTCTGTGCGTTTGTCATAATTGGCCCGAGCGAAATGTGACATTTGCAGCTATGTTTCAGGGGCAAGGCGGCTATGCAGCGCGGTGATCACGGGTTTCGTGAGGATTGTGACGTATTTTGGGGAAATCCGGCATGGGTTTGTGATGCAAGGGAAAGACACGTGTTTCATATGTCCTTGGCCGACCGCGGACAAAAAAAGGCCGGTGCGCATGTCACCGGCCTTTGTCTGACATCTGTGCGTGTCTTACATGAGGTCAGGCGGGCACGAGATCAGGTGCGGTTGCCTCTGCGGCCAGAATGCTGGCCACCTCGTCCAATGGCAGAACCTTTGAATGCTTCTCACCCAAACGGCGCATCGACACAGTGCCATCCTCGACTTCTTTTTTGCCCACGGCCAAGATCACCGGAACTTTGCCCACCGAATGTTCGCGGACTTTATAGTTGATCTTCTCGTTGCGGACATCCGCCTCGGCGCGCACGCCTTGGGCGGTGAGCTTGGCGACCACTTCTTGCACAAAGTCATCAGCATCTGAGACAATAGAGGCCACAACCACCTGACGCGGGGCCAGCCAGAACGGCAACTTGCCGGAATGCTCTTCGATCATAATGCCGATAAAGCGTTCAAAGGAACCAAGCGTGGCGCGGTGCAGCATCAAGGGGCGGTGTTTGGCGCCATCTTCGCCAACATAGTGTGCGCCCAAGCGTTCGGGCAGGTTCGGGTCGATTTGCAAGGTGCCACATTGCCAGTCGCGGCCAATGGCATCGGTCAGAACAAATTCAAGCTTGGGCCCGTAAAACGCGCCTTCGCCTTCTTGCAGCTCATACTCGTAACCCGCGGCTTTGATCCCGTTGGCCAAAGCTTCTTCGGCCTGATCCCAGCTTTCTTCCGTGCCAACGCGCTTTTCAGGACGGGTGGACAGTTTTACGCGCCAGTTTTCAAAGCCAAGATCGGCATAGATTTTGGCTAGAAAATCGACAAACTTCTTGGTTTCCGCCTCGACCTGCTCTTCGGTACAGAAAATATGACCGTCATCCTGCGTAAATCCACGCACGCGCATGATGCCATGCATCGCGCCTGACGGTTCATACCGGTTGCATGATCCAAATTCGGCCATCCGCAGGGGCAGGTCGCGATAAGATTTCAGGCCTTGGTTAAAGACCTGAATGTGGCAGGGGCAGTTCATCGGTTTCAGCGCGTTCACAGCCTTTTCACGGGCGTGATCTTCGTCGACCTCAACGATAAACATGTTTTCTTGGTAGTTTTCCCAATGCCCGCTTTCTTCCCACAGCTTGCGGCTGACCACTTGCGGGGTGTTCACTTCGACATAGCCGCCACGGGTTTGCTGACGACGCATATAGTCTTGTAGCGTGGTGTAGATTTTCCAGCCGTTGGGATGCCAGAAAATCATGCCGGGGGCCTCTTCCTGCATGTGAAACAGGTTCATTTCGCGGCCCAGCTTGCGGTGGTCACGCTTGGCGGCTTCCTCCAGCATGTGAAGGTGCTTTTTCAGCCCTTCTTTGTTCTGAAACGCCACGCCGTAAATCCGTTGCAACATGGCGCGATCACTGTCGCCGCGCCAATAGGCCCCCGCCACGGACATCAACTTGAACGCGTCGGCGGGCAATTGGCCGGTGTGCTGCAAATGCGGACCACGGCAGAGATCCTGCCAATGGCCGTGCCAATACATGCGCAGGGGCTCATCACCGGGGATGGCTTCGATCAGCTCAACTTTATAAGGCTCATTATTGGCCTCATAGAATTTCACCGCGCGGTCGCGGTCCCAAATTTCGGTGGTGACGGGGTCGCGTTTATTGATGATCTCTTTCATTTTGGCCTCAATCGCACCGAGGTCTTCGGGCGAAAACGGCTCTTGGCGATCAAAGTCATAATACCAGCCATCTTTGATGACCGGGCCGATGGTGACCTTAACGTCTGGCCACAGCTCTTGCACCGCACGGGCCATCACATGGGCAAAATCGTGACGGATCAATTCGAGCGCTTGCGCGTCGTCTTTCATGGTGTGAATGGCAATCGACGCACTTGCGTTGATCGGCCATTGCATGTCCCAATGCGCCCCATCAACAGTGGCTGAGACAGCCTTTTTGGCGAGCGAGCTTGAAATGCTGGCGGCAATCTCGGCGGGCGTAATACCTGCGTCATAGTCGCGTGAATTGCCATCGGGGAAAGTAAGGGAAATCTGGCTCATTGGCCTTCTCCTCGTCGTTTTGGCGCCCACGGAACGCCCGGTTGCGGGTTATGTGTCGTGGCGTTTTCGCGCGCAGGCGCAGGACTGTCAATGTTGAAATGCGGCACGAAGGGGCCATAAGGGGGATTGCCCAGGTTTTTCCGCGCATTATGGTTGGCGCATCAAAACAGGAGCCCCCATATGGTTGACTATCTCGACACCGCCCAATCCCGGCGACTTGCTTATGTGAAGACCGAGGGGACTGGCCCGACGATCGTGTTTCTGTCCGGGTTAAAGTCGGACATGGAGGGCACCAAGGCGGTCGCGCTGGAGGCATGGGCAAAAGAGAAAGGCTATGGGTTTTTGCGGTTTGACTACTCAGGTCACGGGCAAAGCTCTGGCGCGTTTGTCGAAGGGTGCATTGGCGATTGGTACGAGGATAGTTTGGCGGTGGTGGATCAGCTGACCGACGGGCCGATTGTG
>DDMF01000010.1:2843-5379 GCA_002340515.1 Rhodobacteraceae bacterium UBA2553
GTTGGCTCTTCCATGGGGGGATGGCAGTCGCTGTTGCTGGCGCGCGAACGCCCGGATCGTGTCGTGGGTTTGGTCACAATCGCGGCGGCGCCTGATTTCACCGAAGACGGCTATTGGGCTGGCTTTTCTGAGGATCAAAAGGCGGAGTTGCAGCGTGAGGGCCAAGTGTCGATCCCATCGGATTATGACGAGGATTATGTGATCACCAAGCATTTGATCGAAGAGGCGCGCAACAATCTGGTTCTGCGCAGCCCGCTTCGTTTGGGGATGCCTGTGCGCTTTTTGCAAGGGACCGAGGATACAGCCGTGCCCACATCCCAAGCGGTGAAACTGTTGGAACATGCTGAGGGTGACGATATTCGACTGACCTTGGTGAAAGGGGCGGATCACCGCTTTTCCGACGGAGAATGCCTTGATCTCATTCAAAAAATGACACTTGTTGTGATCAAACGTGCGGGTTGACGGTTGGGATGAGCAGATCGAAGGGGTGAGGGAATGCAAGAGCCATTGGTTCTGATACCGGGGATGATGTGTGATGCGCGCGCGTTTGCGCCACAAATCAATGCACTTTCGCGAGAGGTGAGCGTTCAGGTGGCGTCGATCTCGCAGTCGGACAGCATCCGTGACATGGCGGCCCAAGTGTTGTCGCAAGCGCCCGGGCGCTTTGCGCTGGCGGGGCATTCCATGGGCGGGATTGTCGCGATGGAGGTGGCCCGCCGCGCCCCCGAACGGGTCAGCCGATTGGCGTTATTATCGACCAGTCCTCTGACAGATACCCCAGCACAAGCGGCGTGGCGCGAACCGCAAATTGTGCGCGCACAGGCGGGGCGGCTGGCCGAGGCATTGCAAGAAAGCATGAACGCAAATGTTCTGGCGCCGGGGCCTCTGGTTGAAGAGATTTTGCAGCTTGTGCAAGACATGGCGCAAGATTTTGGCGCGGAGTGTTTCGTGCGGCAATCACGCGCATTGCAACGCCGCCCAGATGCGCAGCGCAGTTTGCAAAAGCTCAAGGTTCCGACGATGGTTTTATGCGGGGCGCATGACACGCTGACCCCGCCCAAGCGTCATGAAAACATGGCGGAGCTAATTCCCGGGGCGGAGCTGGTGATCCTGCCAAATGCCGGTCACATGCCGATGCTGGAGTGCCCGGAAGAGGTGACGCTTGGCCTAAAGGCATGGATGAGAATGCCGCTGGAGCTGCGATAGAACCGGAACTGCAATAAAAAGGCACCCGAAGGCGCCTTTTTCTGATCTGGGATTTAAACCGGAATGCGTGTTGGAAGCGGCCCATCATCCTTATCGGATGTTGCGACTTTTACTTTTTCCGCCTTTGGCTTAGACGCCTTTTTCTTTGCGGCTTGCTCGGCATGCGTGCCCGCATTTTGATCAATGAAGTCAAGGACAAGAGGGCGGATGTTGTTGCGCCAGCTTTTGCCAGCGAAAATTCCGTAATGCCCGGCACCTTCTTCGAGGTGGCTGGCCTTTTTATCCTCTGAAAGCCCGGTCAAAAGATCCAAGGCCGCAACGCATTGGCCGGGCGCTGTGATGTCATCTTTGGACCCTTCGACGGTCTTCACCGCAACATTGGTGATCGCGCCAATATCAACTTTATGGCCATCCACGACAAATGAATTGCTGGCCACTTCGCTGTCTTTGAACAGGCGTTCAACAGTGGACAGATAAAACTCGGCGGTCATATCCATCACAGCGAGGTATTCGTCGTAGAACTTATTGTGTTTGTCATGCTCTGATGCCTCGCCACGCGCGACGCGATTGATCTGATCGGTGAAGGCTTTTGAATGCATCTCTGAGTTCATCGAGATGAAACCCGCGAGTTGCAAAAGGCCGGGATAGACCATCCGGCCAACTCCGCCATATTTGAAACCAACCCGCTGGATTGAGAACTCTTCCAACTGGCCCATAGTGACGCGGCGGCCAAAATCGGTGACATCAGTTGCGGCGGCATCGGGATTGATCGGCCCGCCAATCAGGGTCAGGGTTTGTGGCTGTGCATCCGGGTCGATTTCCGCAAGATAGGCCGTGGCCGCTAAGGTCAAAGGGGCGGGTTGGCAGACGGCGACGACATTGATGTCGGGACCAAGGTGGCGCATGAAATCGACCAGATAAAGGGTATAATCTTCGATATCAAACTTGCCTTCGCTGACCGGAATGTCGCGGGCATTGTGCCAGTCGGTGATATAGACATCCGCATCAGGCAGCAGGCTTTGCACGGTTGACCGCAGCAGTGTTGCATAATGGCCAGACATGGGGGCCACCAACAGAATCTGTCGTGCGCGGGGGGCACGACCAACGGCGTTAAACTTGATCAAATCACCAAAAGGGCGTTTCACCAGTGTTTCAATTTCCACCAAACGTTCGCGCCCATCTTCGGTCACGACAGTGTTGATGCCCCAATCGGGCTTTTCTTGCATCCGGTGAAAACTGCGTTCGGTGACTTCGCCCCATGCGGAAAGCATTTGGAAAAAGGGGTTGGGAATCAACGCAGTCGCGGGATAGGAGCCCATAGCGGCGGCGG
>DDMF01000010.1:5413-10727 GCA_002340515.1 Rhodobacteraceae bacterium UBA2553
CCATTGGTTGGTGTTCCGCATCGTCTCCATCCAGTCATAAGTCGCCATGTAACGCATGCAATTACCCTTTGCTTTTTCAAACCAACCTACCGCATAGTTATAAACATATGCTGTTTTTGCAATGCTGCATCGCAGATAAAAATGCTGCACGTGCAAAATAAGATAGAGGGGAAATTACTTTATGACAACCAGCCAAAAAAATCAGGGCCATGAGTTGAATGAGTTAAATCAAAATCTAGCCAAGATTGAGGAGTTGTCCGCGCGATTAACCAATATTGTGGCCGGGAAGAAAACCGTTAGGCAAAGCCTGCAGGGCCCCGGTCAGGAATTTTATGCCAAGGCGGTTGCTGCCTGCTGGAATGATATGCTGGCAAATCCGGCCAAAATCATCGAACAACAGGTCGCGTTTTGGGGCAAAAGCCTGCAGCACGCGATGGAAGCTCAGCAAGCCCTCTCAGGCGGGGAGCTTGTGGCCCCCGAGGATCACACCCCAAAAGACCGGCGGTTTTCGAACCCACTTTGGGAGACGCATCCCTATTACAACTATCTCAAACAGCAATATTTGATCACCTCTGAAGCGATGGAAAAAACGCTGTCGGATGTGGATGGGCTGGACGAGCGCGACAAGCAAAAGCTCGGGTTTTTCACCCGCCAGATGATCGATATGATGAGCCCGACAAACTATCTTGCGACCAATCCAGACGCGATGGAGCGGGCGATAGAAACCGAGGGGCAATCTTTGGTGGATGGGTTGGAAAATCTGGTTCGTGATCTGGAAAGCAATGATGGCGAACTGGTGGTTAAGCTGGTGGATGAAAGCGCCTTTGAGGTGGGGGGGAATATTGCGACCACTGAAGGATCGGTCATTTATCGCAACCGGATGTTGGAGTTGATTCAATACAAACCCACCACGGAAAAGGTTCACGCCCGACCATTGATTATTTTTCCACCCTGGATCAACAAATTTTATATCCTTGATCTAAAAGAACAAAATAGCCTGATTAAATGGATTGTGGATCAGGGATACACATTGTTTGTGGTGAGCTGGGTCAATCCGGACGCCAGTTATGCCGAGGTTGGGTTGGGGGAGTATATCGAAGAGGGGTATTTGGCAGCGATCAATGAGGTCAAAGCCATCACCGGCCAGAAGAAGGTGAATGTGGTTGGCTATTGCATTGCGGGAACCACGCTGTCGCTGGCGCTGTCTTTGATGAAAAAGCGCGGTGATACCTCGGTGAACTCTGCCACATTTTTCACCACACTCACAGATTTTTCCGATCAGGGCGAAGTGGGGGTTTTCCTTGATGACGATTTTGTCAGTGGCATCGAAGAAGAAGTAAATGAGACGGGCTATCTTAGCAGTTTCTTCATGTCGCGGACGTTCTCCTACATGCGTTCGAATGATCTGGTTTATGGGCCAGCGATCAACAGCTATATGCTGGGCAAGACCCCTCCCGCGTTTGATCTGCTGTATTGGAACGGGGACGGCACCAATTTGCCCGCTAAAATGACGGTCGAATATTTGCGTGGGCTGTGCCAGGGCGATCAATTTGCGCGGGGCGACTTTGAGCTGCTGAACGAACATCTGTCAATTGCGGATGTTGAGGTGCCGATTTGTGCCATTGCCTGCGAGACCGATCACATTGCCGCATGGAAGTCGTCGTATAATGGGATGCGTAAGATGGGGTCAAAAGACCGTACCTTTATCCTGTCGGAAAGCGGCCATATTGCGGGGATCGTCAACCCACCCTCAAAAAAGAAATATGGGCACTATACCAATGAGAATTGGCCGGAAGCGTCAGCAGATTGGTTGCAAGGTGCTGATTTTCATCAAGGGTCATGGTGGGGACGATGGGATAAATGGCTGTCTGGGAAGTCAGGCAAAAAAGTCGAGGCGCGCGAGGTGGGTGATTCGACCCATATGCCGCTTGCGCCCGCACCTGGAACCTATGTGTTAGCCAAAAAATCCTGACAAGATCCATAAAGCCATGGGTTGAGTGGCCACAACTCACTGAAATTTCCGAGTTTTAAAATTGTTACATGCTGCAGCGCAGAAAAAACTTGATTTACTGCACTGCAGCATGCATATTGTTTGCAGACGCAGAAACAAGGGCGCTCCAAACCTGACTGTTCAGGCCCGCCCATACTCGGAGAAGACCAATGGCTAATGCACAAGACTATTCAAAAATGATCCAAGACATGATGGGCGCATTCCCAGTAGACATGTCTGCCGCACAAGACGTTTTCAAAAACCAAGCCGCTTTGAGCGAGAAGTTTTCGAAAGTGGCTCTTCAAGCTGCTGATAAATCGGCTGAGATTTCGACCAAATGGACCAAAGAAACCTTGGCCAAACTGGGCGACGTATCGGCCGCTAAAGAAGAAGCTGCTGATTACTCAAAAGCGATGACCGATTTTGCATCGGCTCAAGCTGAGCTGGCTGCTGAAAACATGGCTGCTTTCGCAGAAGTTGCAAAGCGCGTTCAGTCTGAAACCGTTGAGTTGATGATGGCTGCTGGCAAAGATCTGGGCGAAGAAGCTCAGGCTGCTGTTAAAAAAGCAACTGACGATGTTGCTAAAGCCGCCAAAAAAGCGACTACAAAATAATCTAGGGTTTGATTGCCGGTCCCCTCCCGACCGGTCCTCCCTGAAAGGACGAGCATCTGCTCGTCCTTTTTTTTCGTTTGATCAAATGCCTTGCCAATATGGGGCGCGCTGGAATAGGATTTTGCAGTGCAGCAATCAAATTTGCTGTGGGGAGGAATAATGGCTCAAAAAGAAGAAACACTTCTGATCAAACGTTACGCAAGTCGGCGACTGTATAACACAGAAACATCCGATTACGTGACGCTGGATGATATTGCAGGTTTCATCCGTGGTGGACGCGAAGTTCAGATCATTGATCTGAAATCTGGTGATGATCTGACACGGCAATATCTACTTCAAATCATTGCGGAACATGAAAGCCGCGGCGAAAATGTGCTGCCCGTGGATGTCTTGACCGATCTCGTAAGGTCCTATTCGACGCAAGCCCAAAGCGTTGTACCGCAATTTTTGGCGGCCAGTTTTGAAATGCTGCGTGATGGCCAGTCAAAAATGATGGAAAATCTTGGCACAATGGGGCCAGGCATTCCCGCCATTCCCGGATTGGAGGCAATGCAGGCGCAGCAAGAAGCGTTTTTAAAAGCTATGATGGGTGGATTTTCAGGCGGGGCGTCGCCGCAAGGTGATGCGACTTCGGGCGATGAGACAGCCACAAAAGAAGAAGAGTTGGACGAGATTAAAAAGCAACTTGCCGCCCTTCAGGCCAAATTGTCGGGGCTGGGGTAATCTTTAAGTCTCAGACCTAAGAGATATGCGAGAAAAAGGGAGGCCGCTGCCTCCCTTTTTGCTTAAACCCTAGTGGATCTGATCAATAGGTGCGGATCAGCCCCACCAGTTTACCTTGAACTTTGACAGAACCTTCCGGCAGGATCCGCGTTTCATAGGCGGTGTTGGCGGCCTCAAGGGCAATCATTCCACCTGTTTTGCGAAACCGTTTCAGCGTGGCTTCATAGCCATCCACTTGCGCAACAACAATGTCACCATTGTCGGCGTGGCTGGTTTCACGGATCACCACCACATCCCCACTGTTGATGCCCGCGTCGATCATACTGTCGCCCTTGACCTCAAGCGCGTAATGCCGCCCGCCTGATCCCAGCATATTGTCTGGCACCGAGATATGTTGCGCCTCATCCGAGATCGCTTCAATTGGTTCACCCGCAGCAATGCGGCCCAGCAAAGGCAGGTCACTGATGCCGCGCCCCTCAAGCGGGATGGCGGTCTTTGGTGTTTTTTCCGGGCGACTGCCTTCGATCACTTTGGGCTCAAACCCGCTGCGACCCCCAGATTCCATCGTTTCCGGTAGTTTCACAATTTCAATGGCCCGCGCGCGATGGGCAAGGCGGCGGATAAACCCACGTTCTTCAAGCGCAGTGATCAACCGGTGAATGCCAGATTTTGATCGTAGGTCCAGTGCCTCTTTCATTTCATCAAAACTGGGTGGAACCCCATCGCGCTGAATGCGCTTGTGGATGAAACTCAGCAATTCCAACTGTTTACGGGTCAGCATCTGCTTTCACCTCCGTGTTGCACTGGCATTTGTTGACATGGGATACATCCCATGAGTCCGCCGGATAATCCCCGGCGTTCAAGGTCTGTTCTACCCATGTTCTCTTTTTGTGTCAACTGAGAGTAAAGTTTTGGTAAAGGGGCCGTTCCGCGGTTTCACGGGGGCATCAGATTGGCAGATAGTCCATCACATGCCCGATGTCCTGTGCGGGGTCGCTGACCGGTCGTACTAGCAGGGCATTTGCGCCTGCGAGAACAGACAGCAATGCGCTATCTTGTTGATTGCATGCGGTGATTTTTCCGTCCTCTACAACCGCGCGCATGTAATGTTCGCGTGGTCCATTGGCCGCAATGGACGCGGCCAGTGGTGCGGATTTTCGCAGGGCAGGGGCAGCCCCCAAACCGAGCATCGCGCGCAAGGCTGGGACAAGAAAGACATGCCCACAGACCATGGCCGACACCGGATTGCCCGGCAGCCCAATAACGGGTGTGTCCCCCAGCTTTCCGGCCATCAATGGCTTACCGGGGCGCATAGCAACCTTGTAGAAACTGCGCGCCATGCCGAGCTCTTCTGTCACGTCACCCACCAGATCATGATCGCCAACCGAGGCGCCGCCAATGGTGATGATCAAATCAGCCCCCTCACACAGGTCAAAGGCGGTGCGCAGGCTGTCTTTTGTGTCGCGCGCAATGGGCAGCATGCGGGCATGGCCGCCGTTCGCCTCGATCAGCGCTTTCAGACCAAAGGAATTTGAGGAAATGATTTGGTCCGGGCCGGGCGTCTCGCCGGGCATCACCAATTCGTCCCCGGTGGCCATCAATGCCACAATCGGTTTGCGACGTACGGAGACTTTGGCGGTGTTCATTGCGGCGATGAGCGCGAGATGCGCGGGGGTTAAAAGCAAGGGCGCTTCGACCTGATCACCTTCGTTGAAATCGGCCCCAGCCGGGCGCACATGTGGCCCTTTGTCGAGTTTGCGTGCTAGGGTGATCAGATCCCCTTTTCGGGTCACATCCTCTTGAATAATAACGCGGTTTGCGCCTTCGGGCATCGGGGCCCCGGTGAAAATCCGAACGCATTGACCTGCGCCAACGCGGCCGGAAAAGCCGTGACCCGCTGCACTTTCACCAATGACTTGAAACATTGATTCCGGGTCGGCCTCAACCCCATTCACCGCATAGCCGTCCATGGCGGAGGCCGCAAAAG
>DDMF01000010.1:10738-13751 GCA_002340515.1 Rhodobacteraceae bacterium UBA2553
AGGTGGCTGGCGGCGCGTGGCCGTTACCGGAGCCGCCAAGATGCGGCCTGCGGCTTCGGCCAAAGGAATGTCCTCGGTGCCCAAGGGGGCAACGAGGGAAAACAGGTGATCAAGTGCTTCGGTGACGGGGATCATGTTGTGGCCTCATGTCTCATGTGTTTCGGCCAAATGTGGGTGTGGCCCTTCAACTTGCTCCGTTTCACATATTCATCGGCGACACACCTTGAAATGGATCAAAGATACAAACTAACGTTCATAGACCCCAGATTTGCCGCCCTCTTTCCGCAATAGGCAGATGTCTTTGATCTCCATACCTTTTTCAGCGGCTTTCAGCATGTCGTAGACGGTGAGCGCCGCCACGGAGACAGCGGTCAGGGCTTCCATCTCAACGCCAGTTTGCCCACCGGTTTTCACCGTGGCGGTGATGCGCACGCCGGGCAGGGCGGGGACGGGTTCAAGCTCCAACGCGACTTTGGTGATGGGGAGCGGATGGCAAAGCGGAATGAGGTCGGAGGTTTTCTTGGCCCCCATGATGCCGGCAAGGCGGGCGACACCCAAAACATCGCCTTTTTTGGCTGTGCCCTCCATGACCAGCGCGAGTGTTTCGGGTGTCATTTTCACGAAACCCTCGGCGATTGCCACGCGGTCGGTGACCTCTTTGTCAGAGACATCAACCATATGGGCAAGGCCCTGATCGTCGAAATGTGTAAGCGGGGAATTGGTCATGACAGCTCCTTTACGGGTGCTGGGTTGGCGAGAAGATTGCGGGTGGCTTGGGTCACATTGTCTTGGCGCATCAGGCTTTCGCCAATCAAGAAACTGCGCGCGCCATATTCGGCCATGTCCGCCAGGTCTTGCGGGGTTGAAAGCCCGCTTTCGCAGACCAGATGGCGGTCAGCGGGCGCCAGTTTCGACAGGCGTCGGGTGGTGTCGAGTGAGGTTTCAAAGGTCTTGAGATTGCGGTTGTTCACACCCAGTAGCGGGGATTTTAACGCCAGGGCGCGTTCCAGTTCTGCCTCGTCGTGAACTTCAATCAACACATCCATGCTCCAAGAAAACGCAGCCTCTTCAAGCTCTTGCGCTTGGGCGTCCGCTACGGATGCCATGATGATCAGAATGCAATCGGCGCCCAAAGCGCGGGCCTCTGTCACCTGATAGGTGTCATACATAAAGTCCTTGCGCAGGGCCGGAAGCGTGACGGCACCGCGCGCGGTCACCAGAAACTCATCTGCACCTTGAAAAGAGGGTGTGTCGGTCAGCACAGACAGGCAGCTCGCACCGCCGTCCTGATAGGCTTTGGCCAGTTCTGCGGGGTGAAAATCGGCCCGAATAAGACCCTTAGACGGGCTGGCCTTTTTGACCTCAGCAATCAAACCGTACCCCTTGGCCGCATCTGCCATCAAGGCCTTGGCAAAGCCACGCGACGGGCTTGCCTCGCGTGCGGCGGCTTCCACTTCGGACAAAGGGCGGGCAGCTTTGCAGGCGGCCACATGCTCCAACTTATAGGTTTTGATTTTATCAAGAACGGTTGGGGTCGCAGATTGGGTCATCATCTCACCAGTTTATCGGAGCGTCACCCTTGTCTGTAAGCCAATTGTTCACGGTTGAAAACGGGCGAGAGCCGAAAAATCCACGTCTTGCGGAAAGCGGAGAGGGATGGGCTGTTTTTACGATCAGATGATCGCCGGGCTGAATGTATTTCTCAAGCTTTTGGGCATTGTTTCCCCACAGTATGAAGGCTGTGGGATTGGCAGACACGCGTTTCAGGATTTGATGGACCAATATGTCCCACCCCAAAGCTTTATGCCCGTTTGCATCCCCTGCTGGAACGGAAAGGGACGTGTTGAGCAAAAGCACGCCTTGCTGCGCCCAATCCGACAGCTCGCCATTGGGACGCAGCACGCCAAGATCGGCTTCAAGCTCAGCATAGATGTTCTTCAAGGAACGGGGCAAAGGCTGCACGTCGGGTTCCACCGAGAACGCCAAGCCATTGGCGTGACCCGGTGTGGGATAGGGGTCTTGTCCAAGGATCACGACACGCACGGCGTCCGGGGTGGACGCGGCAAGGGCTGCAAAACGCAATGCGTCCGGCGGCAGGATTTCGCGTGGATCCGCACTGATGTGATGACGAATGCCGGGCCAGATATCGGTAAAAAAAGGAAGGTCGGCCCAAGCGTTTGGCAGGTTCATTTGGTTGGGCCTTTTTGCGTTGGTGATTGACGGGGACACCGGGTTGATCGATTTCACTAGAAAACTAGTTTTCCGGTTTTGGATCATTGACGCGAGGTGACTTCTGCCAGTTTTACGATCTTTGCGAGGGCCTGCCCGCTGTCGATGCTCTCAATCGCCAAAGCAACCCCTTCTTTCAGGTTGCGAGCCTTGTCAGCGACAACCAAAGCGGCGGCGGCGTTAAGCAAGACCGCGTCGCGGTAGGCAGATTTTTCGCCCTTCAAAAGTGCGGAGAAGGCGACGGCGTTCTCAGCGGGCTCTCCGCCCATAATCGCCTCAAATGGATGTACCGGCAGACCGGCATCCTCAGGATGAATCTCAAACTCACGCACAGCGTCATTTTCCAGCGCGGCCACCCAGCTGACACCGGCAATTGACAGCTCGTCCGTGCCGTCAGATCCATGCACAAGCCACGCTTTTTCTGCGCCCAGCATTTGCAAGGTTTCTGCCATCGGGCGGATCAGGTCACGCGAAAAGGCACCGGTCAGTTGACGGGTGACCCCAGCGGGGTTTGTCAATGGTCCCAAGATGTTAAAGATCGTTCTGGTGCCAAGCTCTGCGCGCGTTGGCATGACGTGCGCAATGGCTGGGTGGTGCATTGGCGCCATCATAAAGGCGATGCCAACCTCACTTAGCGCGGCCTCAACCACCTCCGCGCCGACCATCACATTGACGCCCATTTGACCCAGCGCATCGGCGGCACCGGACTTAGACGACAGGTTGCGATTGCCGTGTTTTGCGACGGTCACACCTGCACCTGCGACGACAAACGCCGTGGCGGCTG
>DDMF01000011.1 GCA_002340515.1 Rhodobacteraceae bacterium UBA2553
ACTGGCGCGCCAAGCGGAAACCGCGGGCCCCGTGAACGAACTGCGCGCAGCGGTTGATGCCAACGCCGACGACCACCAATCGCGCTTTGACCTTGCCATCGCGCTGAATGCCAGTGGCGATGCGCAGGGCGCTGTGGACGAGCTGTTAGAGCTGTTCCGCCGGGATCGTGAATGGAACGATGGCGCCGCCAAAACTCAGCTGTTCACCATCTTTGATGCGCTTGCTGGCAATGACCCGGTTGCCTTGAATGGCCGCCGCAAACTGGCCTCGATGATCCTGATCTAAAGCGGCATCAAGGCTTTGACACTTCGGTTGGGCAGGTTAGGGTGAGGCATGATCACACCCGCAGACCTGCCCGATACGATCCCGCTTTTCCCCTTGTCCGGCGCGCTTTTGCTGCCGCGCGGACGCTTGCCTCTGCATGTGTTTGAGCCCAGATATCTGGCGATGGTGGATGATGCGTTGAAAGCGCCGGGGCGGATGATTGGCATGATCCAACCGATCGGCGACAGCGAACGCTTGCAATCCATCGGCTGTGCCGGGCGCATCACATCCTTCACCGAAACCGAAGACGGGCGCTATATGATCACCCTGACCGGCGTGTCGCGTTTTCGCATGGGCGAGGTGGAGGAGGGGTTCACCCCCTATAAACGCCTGCGCGCTGACTGGGCGGGATTTGACCGCGACCTTGGCCAACCCGAACATGATCGCCACATGGACCGCACCCAGTTTTTAGCCCTTTTGGCGCGGTTTTTTGAGCTGGAGGAATTGCAATCCGACTGGGAACACCTGAAAGACGCAGAGGATGAGCTGTTGATCAACGCGCTGTCGACCCTGTGCCCGTTTGAAGCCGAAGATAAACAAGCATTGCTCGAGGCGCCTTCGCTGACCACCCGGCGCGAAACGCTTGTAACCTTGATGGAATTTGCCCTGCGCAGCAGGAATGGAGATGAGAAATTACAATGACAAACACCCCAACGGACACCCCGAAAAACACCGCCAAAACCGACCGCCGCATGATCGAAGCCCTCGTCTGCCCGGTCACCCAAACTACGCTGTCTTATGACGCCGAGGCACAAGAACTGGTGTCAAAAGCCGCCAAAATCGCCTTTCCGATCCGGGATGGAATTCCGGTGATGCTGGTCGATGAGGCGCGCAAGTTGGAGGAGTGAGGGGGGGCGCTACCTTTCGAACCTCCAGCACAATCTTTCGCTTTCAAGTTGCAAAAAACACCAAAAGATTTTGAATTCAATGGTTACTAATAGGAGTATGCTCGTGGCTAGGAGTGTGCAAAAAGATTCTGAAGATTATGTCCGCTGCATGACTGAGCTTAATGCAAGATTCTCGCTGTTTAATTGGTCGATTAAAGACTTCGTTGATAATGATTTAGTACTTTTGGGGCCTGCGGAATCCGCGTTTCTACAGCTTCGGAAGTCCTATGAGTTGGTTGTATTCGCTTCAATGGCTTGGAATTTGCCGCAAATGGAAGAAAGCTGGAAGAGGTTTGAGAAAGACTGGAACCTTTCTGATATTGTGAAGCGTATCCAAAAACAAAATCCCAATTTTCTTCCACATACCAACGCCGTTCACGAAGGCTCAACATTTGAAGGGCTTGAACTGAAGTTAATCTCAGACACGCCGCCCTACAGAATTGATGGGGAAAAGCTAAAAGCGCAGCACGGAAAGCTTGGGAAGTTACTTCATGCAAGGAATCCTTTTGCTGAAAAGATCGACTATCGAGCCGAATTAATTGAAGCCATTGCGGCAAAGAGTGAACTTCAAACAGCAATGTCACAACATGTTACGTTCATTGGGGATGATGGCGACATTTTGGTTACAAAAATGGACCGTGGCGATGGTAAAGCTGAAAGTACGGCGCTTAGAAGAGTAAAAGAATGATAGTGCTAGTAGAAAGATGCCGACCAATCCCAGCATAGTACACAATTTTGGATCAGGGAGCTTACAAGCCCAATTCGTTCTAACTCGCGTGCCCCCTAAATCTGCCGCCCCTGCAACAGTTTCGGCAAATCTCCGGTCAACCCAGCGGCCTCTCGGATGAAGGTTCGGCGCAAGGACGGAAACGCATTGACCAGCCCCAGCCCCAGATCGCGCGTGGTGCGCAGGATGGGGTTGTCGTTTGAAAACAACCGGTTGGTCAGCTCCGTCGTGCCGACCATCTGCATCACATCCCACCGTCGCCATTGCTGATAGCGTTCCAGCACGTCAATCCGCCCGATGTCTTCGCCACGCCGCCGCGCGAGTGCCAGCACTTCGGCAAGCGCCGCCACATCTTTCAGCCCGGCGTTTAACCCTTGTCCCGCAATCGGGTGCATCCCGTGGGCAGCATCCCCCACCAACGCCACGCGGTCGGTGACATAATGCTCGGCCACGGTCAGGTTCAGCGGATAGGTGAAGCGTTTTCCCGCAAGGCTGATTTCACCCAGAAACGACCCAAAGCGCGGGCGCAATTCGGCCAGATACCCGTCGTCATCCAGCGCCTGAATGCGCGCGGCTTCATCATGGCTTTCGGTCCAGACAATTGAACTTTGATTGCCGGGAAGCGGTAGGATTGCAAGCGGGCCGGGGGGCATGAAAAACTGATGCGCGGCCCCATGATGCGGCAGTTCATGATCCACAGCACAAACCAAAGAGGTCTGCCCGTAATCATGGCCGCGCCTTTGAATGCCTGCGCGTTCGCAAGTGCCAGAGCGGCGACCGTCACAGCCCACCACCATCCGCCCGGTAAGGACCTTGCCCGACCCAAGCGTCAAGGTCACTGTGGCGGTGCCCACTTCTTGCGCGACCACGGTTTCTTCATCAATCAATGTGATGCGCGGGTGTGCTTCCACCGCGTCCAAAAAGGCGCGCGACAAGAACCGATCCTCGACCATGAACCCCATGGGGCCTTCGTCAATTTCGGCGTGATCAAACTCCAGCACAAACGGCCCCGGCCCTTCGCCGGCACGCCCGTCAGAAATGCGAATGTCCAAAAGCGCCTGCGCATTGGGGGCCACTTTGGGCCAGACGCCAATGGCGCCCAGCAACCGGGTAGAGGCCAACGCCAGCGCATAACCGCGCCCGTCAAACCCATCCGTTCCGCGCGCGCCCTTCGGAATCGCGTCCACAATCGCGACGTCAAAGCCCGTATCCGCAAGGGCCAGCCCCAGCGCCGGACCATTCAGCCCGCCGCCCACAATCAGAATATCAGCGTCCAGTTTCATACGCTCTTTGTTGCGCGAAACGGGGGGGATTGTCCATGTGCGATCCTGCCGCTACCGTCATCAAAGAGTGTACCGGAGGGCGTCATGTCAAATGAGTGGTTGAAGATGAGCGTGGGCGACCTGGGGCGCGGCATTGGCGCGGGGCAGATTGACCCGGTGGATCTGACCACCACCTATTTCGACGCCATCAAGGCCCATCCGTTTGCGGACCGCATTTATGCCCGCCTGACCGAAGGCCGCGCGATGGCAGAGGCGAAAGCCGCCAGCATCCGTGCCAAATCCGGCCTGCGTTTGGGGCTGGTTGACGGGGTGCCTGTGTCGTGGAAAGACCTGTTTGATACGGCGGGTGTGGCGACCGAAGCGGGGTCGGCCTTGCTAAAAAACCGTATCCCGGATGAAGACGCCGAAGTGCTGAAAAACGCCACCGCCCAAGGCATGATCTGTCTGGGCAAAACCCATATGAGCGAGCTTGCCTTTTCCGGTCTTGGCCTCAACCCCGTGACCGCCACGCCCCCTTGCGTGAACGATCATGACGCGGTGTCGGGGGGGTCCAGCTCGGGTGCGGCGACGTCCGTGGCGTTTGATCTGGCCCCTTGTGGTATTGGGTCGGAC
>DDMF01000093.1:0-157 GCA_002340515.1 Rhodobacteraceae bacterium UBA2553
AAAACCGGAAACGCTTTAGATCAGCGATGACACCCAAATTGTAACCATCGCCAACCCTCCGCCTAGGGCAACATACCCTATCGCGCGTCCAGGTCGCGCCCGGTCATGGTCTGGCAATGGGGTGCTTTGGCGGATCAACGCGGCCTCAGCCAATTCC
>DDMF01000093.1:168-1354 GCA_002340515.1 Rhodobacteraceae bacterium UBA2553
CGGGAGGCGCGGGCCAAATCGTGACAACACGCGCGCAGTGCGCAAAAGATCGCGGGCCAAAGCTTTGGGGCCAATGGAATCTTTGATGTATCCCTCGACCACGGGACGGGCGGATTGCCAGATGTTGATGTTGGGGTTCAGCGACCGGGCGACCCCTTCGACAACCACCATTGTGCGCTGCAAAAGGATCAGTTCGGTGCGGGTTTCCATCCCAAAACGTTCTGTAACTTCAAAGAGGTAGGACAAAAGCCGCGCCATTGAGATCTGCGTGGCGTCCATTCCTGCGATGGGTTCACCAACCGCACGAAGAGCCAAAGCAAAGTCTTCGACGTTACGGTCGGCGGGCACGTATCCAGCCTCAAAATGCACCTCAGCTATCCGACGATAGTCGCGTGTGATAAAGCCATAGAGGATTTCGGCATAGACCCGACGGGTGTATTCGTCGATGCGGCCCATGATGCCAAAATCGATGGCAATGATGTCGCCATTTGGGGCAAATTTCAGATTGCCTTGGTGCATGTCGCCATGAAACAGACCGTCGCGCAGCGCATGGCTGAGGAACAGCTGTAGGACACGCTCGCCAAGGGCGTCCATATCGAGCCCCGAGGCGCGGATCGCGGCGAGGTCATTGGCTGCATAGCCTTCGCCCCAGCCCAAAGTCATTACCGAACGGCCGGTGAGGCCCCAATTGATGACAGGAACAACAAAACCTGTGTCTTTCTGGGTGTTTTCGGCGAATTCGCTGGCGGAGGCGCTTTCCAGACGCAGGTCCAGCTCTCCGCTAACCACGCCTTCGAAATGCTCAACCACATCGGTGGGGCGCAGGCGGCGGGTAGAGGGCAACAGCCATTCGATCACACGGGCAGAGAAGTGAAAGGCGTCAATGTCTGTACGAAAGGCACGGTGGATGCCGGGGCGCAGGACCTTCACGGCCACTTCTTCACCAGTGCTGGCCAAGCGGGCGCGATGCACCTGTGCGATGGAGGCGGCCGCGACGGGTTCTGAGAACTCGGAAAAAACTTTGCTAATCTCGATCCCCAACTCGTCCTCGATCATTTTGCGGGCGATGGTAGAGGGGAAGGGGGGCAGCTTATCTTGCAGGTATTTCAGTTGTTCAGACAGTTCGTCGCCGACCACATCGGGGCGGGTCGAAAGGATCTGGCCGAACTTGATGTAAGCCGGGCCA
>DDMF01000093.1:1385-24679 GCA_002340515.1 Rhodobacteraceae bacterium UBA2553
GGCGGTGATCGCACGGGTCACGGGCGGCAGGTTCGTGTCGCCTTTTTTGCCGAGCCATGCGAAGGGAAAGCCAATGATGCGGGCGGCAATGCGCAGGGCGGGTGGGGCGCTCATTGCATCAAGAACCACGCCCATTGCGCCGGTGCGCTGGAAGGTGGCGCCGGTGCGGATCAGGCGCCAAATGTTGTGAGGGCCGCGCATCTTAGATTTTCCACCCGGAATGAAGGGCGGCAACGCCCATGGTCAGATTGCGGTATTTAACGTTGTCAAATCCGGTCTCTTGGATCATCCCTTTAAAGGTCTCTTGATCTGGGAATTTACGAATGCTTTCAACAAGGTACTGATAGCTGTCAAAGTCATCTGCAATCAGCTTCCCCATGCGGGGGATCACATTGAAGGAATAAAGGTCGTAAAGCTTTTGCATGCCTGCATTTGGCAGTTGGCTGAATTCCAGCACCATCAAACGACCGCCGGGTTTCAGCACGCGGTAGGCTTCTTTCAACGCATCTGGAATGCGCGTCACATTACGAATGCCAAAGCTGATCGTGTAGCGATCAAAGCTGTTGTCCTCAAACGGAAGTGCCATGGCGTCGCCCACAACCCAGTCCAGCCGATCCGCCATATTGCCAGCTTCGGCGCGTTGGCGGCCCTCGATGAGCATCGACTCGGTTATATCAAGCACAACCGCATTGGTTTGATCCGCCCGCTTCAGGAAACGGAACGAAATGTCCCCGGTGCCACCCGCGACGTCCAAAAGCCGCTGGCCTGCGCGCGGGGCCAGCCAATCCATCATCGCGTCTTTCCACAGACGATGGATGCCCACAGACATAACGTCGTTCATCACGTCATATTTCGAGGCCACATTTGTGAAAACGCCATGGACCATGCTGGCCTTGTCGGTTTCGTTCACAGTCTTAAAGCCAAAATGCGTGGTTTTATCGTCAGGAGTGTTCATGTGGGACCGGGGGGCTTGCTATTATTATAAGATGTCCCCTCTTATCCCGTGCAGAAGGCACACACAATGGAGACGCGAACAACATGCCCGAATTGCCCGAAGTTGAGACGGTTCGCCGCGGTTTGGCCCCGGTGATGGAGGGTGCCGTGATCACGCATGCTGATGTGCGACGCGAGGGGTTGCGGTGGCCGTTTCCAGATCACATGGCGGATCGGTTGTCCGGGGCGCGTGTCACGCGATTGGGGCGGCGGTCCAAGTACCTGCTTATGGATTTGGACACGGATGAGACATTGATTGTGCATCTCGGCATGTCGGGACGCATGCTCATTTCCGGGCATAAGCTGGGAAAATTTCATCACGAACATCCTGCGCCAGAAAAGCACGACCATGTGGTGTTTGATATGGACAATGGCGCGCGCGTCACCTTCAACGATCCGCGCCGTTTTGGGGCGATGGACCTTTGTGCGACAAAGGATCTGGCTGTGCACAAACTGATCCGCGTGCTTGGCCCCGAGCCTTTGGGCAATGATTTCAACGAAGCGTATTTGGTTGACCGGCTGGCGGGCAAAGGCACGGCGATCAAGACGGCACTCCTGGATCAGGGAATCATCGCGGGGCTGGGCAACATCTATGTCTGCGAGGTTCTGTTTCGGGCCGGCATTCATCCGGCGCGAAAATCGGGGCAGATTTCGGCAAAAATGATCTCGGGTTTGGTGCCGATAATCCGAGAAGTTTTGTCTGATGCGATCGAAAGTGGGGGGTCTTCTTTGAAAGATTACCGCCAAGCCGACGGAGATTTAGGATATTTTCAACACAGTTTCCGGGTCTATGGACGGGAAAAAGAACCCTGCGTCACCCCTGATTGCAAAGGGAAAATTGCGCGAATCGTTCAGGGGGGACGCTCATCTTTCTATTGTACGCAATGTCAAAGATAGCTTGATTGGCGTTCCCGACAGGCTTAGGAATCGCCCCCGACCACTCAAGGGACTAAAGGCAGGGGAACCATGGCCTATAAAAATATTATTGTTGAGACCGAAGATCACGTCACTCTGATCAAATTGCACCGCCCAGATGCGCTTAATGCATTGAACCTGGAGCTTTTGGCAGAATTGGGCGAGGCATTGGCCGACGCACAGAAAAACGACAAGGTGCGCTGCATCGTTGTCACCGGGTCGGAAAAGGCATTTGCCGCCGGCGCAGATATTAAGATGATGGCAGAGCAAAGCTTTGTGGATGTCTTTGCGGGGGATTTGTTCACCCAAGAAGAAGCCGCCATTATGCGCATTCGCAAACCTATCATCGCGGCCGTGTCCGGTTATGCGCTGGGCGGGGGCTGTGAATTGGCGATGATGTGCGACTTTATCATCGCATCGGACACTGCCAAATTTGGCCAGCCCGAGGTGAACCTTGGCGTTATGGCGGGTATGGGTGGCACGCAGCGCTTGACCAAACTGGTCGGCCGCGCGAAGTCCATGGATATGAATCTGACTGGTCGTTTCATGGACGCTGATGAAGCAGAGCGCTCGGGGCTTGTCAGCCGTGTCGTTCCAGCCAAAGAACTGATGAAAGAAGCCATGGGTGCCGCCACCAAAATTGCCGAGAAATCGATGATCACAGTGATGGCGATCAAAGAATCGGTGAACCGCGCCGAACAGCTTCCGCTGACCGAAGGCATCTTGTTTGAACGCCGCATGTTCCATTCGCTTTTCGCGTCGGAAGATCAAAAAGAAGGCATGGCCGCCTTTGTCGAGAAACGCGAACCGCAGTTCCGCGACAAGTAAGCTGATTTTTCGGTTCCCTTTCGGGTGCAAATACCCTAAAGGGAGCCGCATACATGCGTGTGAGGCCCGCTTTGGCCAGAATCAACCGATTCTAAACTCGGTCGGGTGCTGATGCGCAAGCCACATTTGTGGCAGTTACGAAACATACACCCGAAAGAGGGATCAGACACATGGCAAATTCGCCCCAAGCTAAAAAACGCGCCCGCCAGAACGAGCGTCGCTTTGCTGTAAACAAAGCCCGTCGTTCGCGCATCCGCACCTTCCTGCGCTCTGTCGAAGAAGCAATTGCGGGTGGCGATCAAGCCGCTGCTGCTGCTGCTCTGAAAACGGCTCAGCCTGAGCTGATGCGCGGTGTGACCAAAGGTATTCTGCACAAGAACACCGTTGCGCGCAAAATCTCGCGCCTGTCCAAGCGCGTTAAAGCGCTGGGTTAAGCTTCGGCTGAACCGCGACATTTTTGCACCGGCTTTCGCATAGAGATTCGGCGCCGATTTTGTAAATGAGCGTGCCAAGTGGCGCGCTCATTTGCGTTTTTTAGGGTGCAAAAATCGCATTTGTGCAACCGACCCGGGATTCGTTTTGCGAAAGTCAGAGTCAAGGACGAAGTTCTATTGCGCGCCCCGCCGCGGCCTTGCTAGCTTGCCCTCAGCGATTCACTTCGCTGACTTGGGACAATGATGATTATTGGAAAAAAGCCTCTTTTTAACAAAGGCTTATTCCTTTTTGCACGGGTGGGGTATATTTCCTCCTCGCGATCGCGGCGCCAACCTTCTGTCTGTTTGGGGGTCATGCGTCGCGTTGCCTAACTGTATAGTTCACGCGGCTTATCAGCAGCGTGGATACGGTTTTGTCATGTCTCTGATATGCCCTTGTGGGGTTGCTCGGGTTGGTCTGCATGGGCCGACCTGTCAGATACTTTGGCGCTGAGGGGCGCCAACGGATTTGTTGGGCAACCATAATTGGGCAACGGTCGGTGAGCTAACGGGTTTGATTGGGGCAACCTGTAGGTAGTGGATTGCGTAATTTTGGCACAATGCCAACCGAGAGTGACAATGTGGCCAGCGGACTGCTTGTAGACGGTCTTGAAAAATAAGAATGGGTCGATGTGACATGACGAATGACGAATGGGGACGGGTCCGCTCAACGCTGCAAAAGGCAGTGGGGCAGAACAATTATACCAATTGGATCGAACCTCTGGAATTTGCTGAACTGGACGGTGGCGTTGCGACCTTCCTGGTGCCGACCAACTTCATGGGGAATTGGGTTGAGCGCAATTTTGGCGACAAGATCCTAAGCCAATTGGTGGGCGCAGGTGTTGCGGTGTCACGTTTGGAATTTGCGGTTCCGCAAAAAGTTTCTGCGCGCAAGCCTGCCAATGACACGGCCCCTTCGGTGAAATCTCTGGCACAAAAAACGGCTGCTGCGGCGCAGGATGACCTGCCCGGCGCCCCGTTGGATGCGCGCTTTACCTTTGACAGCTTTGTGGTTGGCAAACCGAACGAATTGGCCCATGCCGCCGCGCGCCGCGTGGCCGAAGGCGGGCCGGTCACCTTTAACCCGCTGTTCCTATACGGCGGTGTTGGATTGGGCAAAACGCACCTGATGCACGCCATTGCACATGAGATGAAGCTGCGTCAGCCTGAGCTGCGTGTTGTGTATCTGTCGGCAGAACAGTTCATGTATCGTTTTGTGAAAGCGTTGCGCGAAAAGCAGATGATGGATTTCAAACAGCTCTTCCGTTCGGTTGATGTTCTGATGGTGGATGACGTGCAATTCATTGCGGGCAAAGACAGCACCCAAGAGGAATTCTTCCATACATTCAATGCGCTGGTGGATCAAAACAAACAAATCATCATCTCTGCCGACCGTGCGCCGGGTGAGATTAAGGATCTGGAAGAGCGGATCAAAAGCCGTCTGCAATGTGGTCTGGTCGTGGATCTACACCCCACCGATTACGAATTGCGTTTGGGTGTTCTGCAGACAAAAGTTGCGACCTATCGCACCCAATACGCTGGCTTGAAAATCTCTGACGGCGTGTTGGAATTCCTTGCGCGCCGGATTTCGACCAACGTCCGTGTGCTCGAAGGGGCGCTGATGCGGCTCTTTGCGTTTGCGTCCCTTGTTGGGCGTGAGATCACGCTGGAGTTGGCGCAAGATTGTCTTGGGGACATCCTGCGGGCCTCTGATCGCAAGGTCACGGTTGAGGAAATTCAGCGCAAAGTGTCAGAGCATTACAACATTCGCCTGTCCGATCTGATTGGCCCGAAACGTGTCCGCACCATTGCGCGTCCACGTCAGGTGGCGATGTATCTTGCCAAACACATGACGTCGCGCAGCTTGCCGGAAATCGGCCGCCGTTTTGGCGGACGCGACCACACAACGGTTATGCACGGCGTCAAGCGCATTGATGAGCTGAAAGGTGTCGACGATCAAATCGCCGAAGACCTCGAACTTTTGCGCCGCTCGCTCGAAGCGTAAGCGATCTTAGCACAGTTGCCCTGCAAAGGGTGGGTTTGGGCCCCTTAGGCCTTGACCCGCCCGCCAAGGCATAGGACATTCCAGCAAAAGAACAATTGCGGGGCGGGAGCAGCGGCTCTCAGCCCCTAACTTCGTCAGGAGTGGGAAATGAAGATCAGCATTGAACGCGGCGCGCTTTTGAAGGCCGTGGCCCAGGCACAATCAGTTGTAGAACGTCGCAACACGATCCCGATCCTTGCAAACGTGCTGATCGAGGCAGAAGGCAGCGATGTGTCGTTCCGCGCCACCGATTTGGATATCGAAGTGGTCGACAAGACACCAGCAATGGTCGAACGGGCCGGGTCCACCACCGTGGCTGCCGTGACCTTGCATGAGATTGTGCGAAAACTGCCAGATGGTGCCCTTGTGCAGCTGACTGACGATGGGGCCACCGGGCGCTTGACGGTCGAGGCTGGCCGCTCAAACTTCTCGCTCGCGACCCTGCCGAAAGAAGATTTTCCGGTAATGGCGTCGTCGGAGTATTCGGCGAATTTCTCGGCCCCAGCACCGGTGCTGCGCCGCTTGTTTGACAAGTCGAAGTTCGCAATTTCGACCGAAGAAACCCGGTATTACCTGAATGGTGTCTACATGCATGTGTCGGATGCCGAGGGTGGCAAAGTGCTGCGTTGTGTGGCAACTGATGGTCACCGATTGGCGCGCATTGATGCGGATTTGCCAATGGGTGCTGAAGAGATGCCGGGCGTGATTGTTCCACGCAAGACCGTGGGTGAGTTGCGTAAGCTGTTGGATGATGATGACGCGATAATTGCGGTGTCTGTGTCCGAGACCAAAGTGCGTTTTGCGACCCCGGCGATCACTCTGACTTCAAAGGTCATCGACGGGACATTCCCCGATTATACCCGAGTGATACCCACCGGAAACACCCGCAAAATGGAGGTGGATGCCAGTGCGTTTGCCAAAGCGGTGGATCGTGTGGCAACCGTATCATCCGAGCGTTCGCGTGCGGTGAAGCTGCAGCTTGACGAAGACCGTTTGGTCTTGTCGGTGAACGCCCCGGATGCGGGTGCCGCCGAAGAAGAGCTGGTTGTTGCTTATGGGGACGAACGGCTTGAAATTGGGTTTAACGCCAAATACTTGCTGGAGATTGCCAGTCAAGTGGACCGCGAAAACGCCGTGTTTATGTTCAACGCATCAGGTGACCCTGCTTTGATGCGCGAAGGCAATGACACCAGCGCCGTCTATGTCGTCATGCCGATGCGTGTTTGACGCCGGTTTGCCATCGGATTTTTTGCCTTCGGCGAGGATATTTAGGGAAAGAGGAAAAGGGGCATGACGTCGCTTGCTCTCAGCGCCCTAACGCTTAGTCACTTTCGCAGCCATAAATCAGCGCGCTTGTCTTTGGATGGGCGCCCCGTGGCGATTTATGGCAACAATGGCGCGGGCAAAACCAATGTACTTGAGGCGGTGTCGATGTTGTCGCCGGGGCGCGGATTACGCCGGGCCACCGTGAACGAAATGATCCGTAGACCAGAAGCGGTGGGATGGAAAATAACCACTGTTTTGAACAGTCTTGGGCGGGTCCATGAAGTTGAAACCTGGGCTGAACAGGATATGGGGCGCCAGGTGCGTATTGATGGCAAGGCTGCAACGCAGCTGGCGCTTGGGCGCATTGCGCGTATCGTCTGGTTGGTGCCCGTTATGGACCGTTTGTGGGTGGATGGGGCCGAGGGGCGGCGGCGGTTTCTGGATCGGATGACGATGAGCTTCACGCCTTCGCATGCTGATGCAGTTCTGTCCTATGAAAAGGCGATGCGCGAACGCAATCGGTTGTTGAAAGATGGCCAGCGCGACACCCATTGGTATAGCGCGCTTGAGTCCCAGATGGCGCGGGCAGGTGCGGAAATCCACGCCAATCGCTTGGCTGCACTGTCGATGTTGGTGGCGGCACAGGCCGCGACTGAAACACAATTTCCCGTTGCTAATCTGGCGCTTACACATGCCGATAACCTGCCCGCACCGAATGGGGTCGATGAGTTGGCAACGATGCTTGCCGAAAGCCGTCCTCGCGATTTGATGGCAGGTCGCAGTTTGGTTGGGCCGCATCGTGCCGATTTGTCGGCGGTCTATGCAACCAAAGAGATGGCCGCGCGAGATTGCTCTACGGGAGAGCAAAAGGCGTTGTTGGTGTCGCTTATCTTGGCGAATGCACGGGCTTTGGCGCAGGATTTTGGCACGCCGCCAATCTTGCTTTTGGATGAGGTGGCCGCGCATTTGGATGCAGGGCGTCGTGCGGCGCTTTACGATGAGATCTGTGCCCTTGGTGCGCAGGCCTTTCTGACGGGTACTGGGCCGGAACTGTTTGACACGCTAGAGGCGCGCGCGCAGTTTTTCCGGGTGGAAGATGCAGCTTCGGGTTCGCAGATATTGCCTGGGAGCCTGCCGTAGCCGATTTGCCAATTGACGCCGTGAAGGTGGGAAAATGATTTAGCAATCATTCATGGCATGCCGCACCATTTCAAATTCGGTTTCGCGGCTGCCTTCTGTGGGAGTTGTGCAGGGCGCGTGCATCGCGTTGATTGTCATGACGCATAAGATCTGACAATCTGCGATGAAACTGACCAAAGGATAGCGACCGTGAATGCAAATCGTGTGACATTGATTACGTTGGGTGTTGAGGATCTAAAGCGGACCGGTGCCTATTATGATGCCATTGGTTGGAGGCCTGAAACGGTCCTGCCAGAGGTGGCGTTTTATGCGATGAACGGTATGAAGCTTGGGTTTTTCACACTGGATGGATTGGCCAAGGAAACGGGGCGCAATAAAGCGGATCTAAAAACGGGTGCTATGACATTGGCGCAGAATTTCGCGTCAGAGGCCGATGTGGATACCGCATTTGCACGCGCGCTAGCGGCCGGGGCTACTTCGGTCACGCCGCCGGTGAATACCGATTGGGGCGGCTATTCGGGGTACGTTGCGGATCCCGACGGGCACCTTTGGGAATATGCCTTTAACCCATTTTGGGAATTGGATGAGGATGGTCAGCTGAAATGAGCATCTCGATGACGGAGCTGGGGCTATATGTCTTCGGCCTGTTTGTCCTTTTCATCACGCCTGGCCCCGTTTGGGTGGCGCTTGTGGCGCGTGTGTTGGCGGGTGGCTTCAAACAAGCCTGGCCCCTGACGCTTGGCGTTGCGGTGGGGGATATATTCTGGTCCGTCCTGGCGGTGATGGGTATGGGTTGGGTTGCCTCCACCTTTGGTGGGGCCATGTATGCATTGCGCATCGTGGCGGCGCTATTTTTCCTGTGGTTGGGGTGGAGTTTGATCCGGTCGGGCGAGGCCGAAATCTCAAGAGATGGGCGTTTGACACGACCCGGGCTTTGGGCGGGCTTTCTTGCCGGTCTGGTTGTGATTATTTCAAACCCCAAAGCTGTGCTGTTTTACATGGGGGTCTTGCCGGGCCTTTTTGACCTGTCGAACCTAACTGCATTTGACGTTTTGGCCATCGCGATTGCGTCGTTCATTGTCCCTTTAGTGGGCAATCTTGGGTTGGCCTATTTTGTCGATCGTGCGCGGCGTTTGCTGTCCTCGCCCAAGGCCATTGGTCGCATGAATAAGTCTGCGGGTTTTTTGCTTATTTTCGTAGGGGTTGTGATCTTTTTCATATAGGCAGACTTTGGCCCCAAATCTTGTGCCTAGCGGGTGACATTCCCCGCCAAACCGCCTATATTCCCCCGATGTAATAATAGGAAGTCCCGCATGGCTGACGACGCGCAAAATAACGCCGAATACGGCGCAGATTCTATCAAAGTTCTCAAGGGGTTGGAGGCGGTTCGTAAGCGCCCCGGCATGTATATTGGGGACACGGATGATGGGTCTGGTCTGCATCACATGGTCTATGAGGTGGTGGACAATGGTATTGACGAAGCCTTGGCCGGTCATGCCGACGCTGTGAATGTCACCATTCATGCGGATAATTCCATTTCTGTCTCGGACAATGGACGCGGTATTCCAGTGGATATCCACGCGGAAGAGGGTGTTTCGGCGGCCGAAGTGATCATGACCCAGCTGCATGCGGGCGGCAAGTTCGACTCGAATTCTTACAAGGTTTCGGGCGGCCTGCACGGTGTGGGTGTGTCAGTGGTGAATGCGCTGTCTGATTGGCTGGAATTGCGCATCTGGCGCAACGGGAAAGAGCATTACGCCAAATTTGAACGGGGCGATACTGTGGAGCATCTGCGGGTTGTCGGCGACTGCGGGGATCGTACCGGGACCGAGGTGCGGTTTCTGGCGTCCACCACCACCTTCTCAAATCTTGATTATGTGTTCAAAACGCTGGAAAATCGTCTGCGCGAACTGAGCTTTCTAAATTCTGGTGTGCGCATCATCCTCACCGATGAACGCCCCGCCGATAAGCTGATCACTGATCTGCATTACGAAGGCGGTGTGAAGGAGTTTGTCAAATATCTCGACCGGTCCAAGACATCTTTGATGGAAGAGCCGATCTATGTGACCGGTGAAAAAGATGGCATCAGCATCGAGGTTGGGATGTGGTGGAATGATGGCTACCATGAAAATGTGCTGCCCTTCACCAACAACATTCCGCAACGCGATGGGGGTACGCATATTGCGGGCTTCCGAGGGGCGCTGACGCGAACCATGAACCTTTATGCCAACTCGACCGGGATGGCGAAAAAGGAAAAGGTGAACTTTACCGGGGATGATGCGCGTGAAGGTCTGACCTGTGTGTTGTCGGTCAAAGTGCCGGATCCTAAATTTAGTTCGCAGACCAAGGATAAGCTGGTCAGCTCCGAAGTGCGCCCGGCGGTTGAGGGGTTGATGAACGAGAAATTGCAGGAATGGTTTGAGGAAAATCCCCAGATTGCCCGCATGATCATCGGCAAAATCATCGAGGCCGCCTTGGCCCGTGAAGCGGCACGTAAAGCGCGGGAAATGACCCGCAAAAAATCCTCGCTTGATGTGGCGTCACTGCCTGGAAAGCTGGCGGATTGTCAGGAAAAAGACCCGGCTAAACGCGAAATCTTTCTGGTGGAGGGTGACTCTGCTGGGGGATCGGCCAAACAAGGTCGATCGCGTCATGATCAGGCTGTTTTGCCCCTGCGCGGTAAGATCCTTAACGTGGAGCGGGCGCGGTTTGACCGGATGTTGGGCAGCCAAGAGATTGGCACGCTGATCACAGCGCTAGGTACCGGGATTGGGCGCGACGAATTTGACATTAAAAAGCTACGGTATCACAAGGTCATCATCATGACCGATGCGGATGTGGATGGTGCACATATTCGGACGCTGCTGCTTACGTTCTTCTTTCGTCAGATGCCGGAGTTGATCGAAGGTGGCTACCTTTATATCGCCCAGCCGCCGCTTTACAAAGTGGCGCGCGGCAAGTCAGAAGTTTACGTGAAAGATCAAAACGCGCTCGAGGATTATCTGATTGCGCAAGGGATTGATGGGGCCGTGTTGCGTTTGCCATCCGGCGAAGAGATTGCCGGGGCCGATTTGACCCGCGTGGTGGACGCAGCCCGGAACTTCAAACGAATTTTGGACGCTTTTCCAACGCATTACCCGCGTAATATTCTGGAACAAGCCGCACTTGCGGGTGCATTTGATCCTGGTCGTGCCGATGCCGATTTGCAGCGTGTTGCCGATGATGTGGCCAAGCGTTTGGATCAGGTTGCTGTGGAATATGAACAAGGTTGGCAGGGGCGGATCACTCAGGATCACGGCATCCGTCTGGCCCGTGTTCTGCGCGGTGTGGAAGAGATCCGCACCCTGGATGGGGCTGTGCTTCGATCCGGTGAGGCCCGGCGGTTGTCTGAGGTGTCGATGGAAACCCGCGACATATACAAAGACCCAGCCAAGCTCAGCCGCAAGGAACGTGAATTGCTTGTTCAAGGCCCTATTGACCTGTTGCGTGCCATTTTGGCTGAGGGTGAAAAAGGGCTGACCTTGCAGCGATACAAAGGCCTAGGCGAAATGAACCCCGATCAGCTGTGGGAAACCACGCTGGACCATGAAGCCCGCACCTTGTTGCAGGTAAAGGTGGGTGATCTGGCCGATGCGGATGACATCTTTACCAAGTTGATGGGCGATGTGGTGGAGCCGCGTCGCGAGTTCATCCAGCAAAACGCCTTGTCGGTTGAAAACCTCGATTTTTGATCTGTGTAGGAAAGAGGTCACGATGAGCAATACATATACCCCACCAAAAATTTGGACTTGGGATGCTGAAAATGGTGGCGAATGGGCCAGCATCAACCGCCCCATCGCGGGCGCCACGCATGATGCCGAACTGCCACGCGGTGTACATCCCATGCAGCTTTATTCGCTTGGAACACCAAACGGGCAAAAGGTCACCATCCTGCTTGAAGAACTTCTTGAACAAGGGGAAGCTGGGGCAGAATATGATGCGCATCTGATTAAGATCGGTGACGGCGACCAATTCTCAAGCGGGTTTGTCGCGGTCAATCCAAACTCAAAAATCCCAGCGCTTCTTGATACAGACACAGGCAGTCGGGTTTTTGAAAGCGGGGCGATTTTGCTTTATCTAGCGCAAAAGTTTGGCCGCTTTTTACCTGAGGATCCTGCCCATCGCACCGAGGTTATGAACTGGTTGTTCTGGCTTCAGGGATCAGCGCCCTATTTGGGGGGTGGGTTTGGCCATTTTTATGCCTATGCCCCTGAAAAATTTGAATATCCAATTGATCGCTTCACCATGGAAGCCAAGCGACAGATGGATGTTTTGGACCGCGAGCTTGCCGAAAACCGTTACCTTGGCGGGGATGAATACAGCATCGCAGATATGGCGACTTGGCCGTGGTATGGGAACCTTGTGATGGGGGATGCCTATGACGCGGGCGAGTTTTTGCAGGTCGAAAGCTATAATAACCTGCGCCGCTGGGCTTATGACATTCTGGACCGCCCTGCGGTGCAGCGTGGGCGCAAGGTGAACCGCACGTGGGGACCGCTGGAAAATCAACTTCATGAACGTCATGACGCGTCAGATTTTGATCTGCGTACCCAAGATAAAATCGTGCCAGACGAGACCTGATGAATGATCAGAGCGGGGGGTGGTCCCCGCTCTGGTTATCGCTTAGCTGCTGTGCGAGACGATGCGCCGCCCTTGGGTCAACCCCGCAATCTTTTCAACGATTGCCGCAGCATCAATTCCGTGATGACGGTACAGATCGGCGATGGTGCCGGTTTGCCCAAAGTGCTCCACACCCAGAGGGATGGTTTGGTGACCCGCAACACCGCCGAGCCAAGACAAGGTGGCCGGATGCCCGTCAATGACGGTGACCAGCTTGCAGTGTGGCGGCAGGTCTTGCATCAGATGCTCTACATGCGACTGCGCATTTGCATTCCCGCGTGAGCGCGCGCGTTGTGCAGCGGTTAATCCTGCGTTCAAGCGGTCGGCGGATGTCACGGCCAAGACGCCGACATCCCGCCGAGTTTCGCCA
This sequence comes from Rhodobacteraceae bacterium UBA2553, assembly GCA_002340515.1. Lineage (GTDB taxonomy): Bacteria > Pseudomonadota > Alphaproteobacteria > Rhodobacterales > Rhodobacteraceae > Aliiroseovarius. Next base: position 14,074 of record DDMF01000093.1, read on the forward strand.
ATCATCCCGGCCGCTTTGATGGCTTCGGGTGCCACTGCGCCCTGATAGGCAATCACAACGTCACAATTGGGGCCGGGTTTGCGCAACCAATACCCACCGTCAATTGCGCCCTGCCGGAAGGCATCGTCATGACGTTTTCCGGGTTGTTCAATTGGATTGGTGGTCAGGCGCAGATACACCGAACCGCCGGTTTCATCGCGCAGCCATGTGCGTTCATCCGGGTCGCCTTCGCCGTCACGTTGCAGATAGTCAAATGACCACTGCATGATCACGGCAAGCTCGTCAGCAAAGGCGGGTTCAAAGGCGGCCAAGCCGTCTTGGGACATGCCAATCAGCGGTGTTCCAATCGACTGATGCGCGCCGCCTTCTGGGGCCAATGTGACCCCGGATGGTGTGCCAACAATCATAAACCGGGCATCCTGGTAGCAAGCGTAATTCAGCGCATCCAATCCGCGACACACAAAGGGGTCATAGACCGTACCGATAGGGATCAACCGCTTGCCAAACAGACTGTGCGAAAGACCGGCGGCGCCCAACAAAAGGAACAGGTTCATCTCTGCGATACCAAGTTCGATATGCTGCCCTTCGGGGGTGAATTCCCACTTTGCGGTCGAGGGGATGCGGTGTTCGATAAAGGCATCCGCCTGTGCTGTGCGGGCAAAAAGTTTGCGACGGTTCACCCAGGGGCCAAGGTTGGTGGTGCCGGTCACATCCGGGGATGTGGTCACGATGCGTGCCGCCAAGTCACTGTCACCCTTAGATAAATCATCCAAAACCTTACCGAACGCCATCTGGGTCGAAATCTCGCGATCAGAGCTGAGTTCGATTTCGGGTACATCCAGTTGTGCATCTTGGAAACGTCGCGGGCCGTTGGCAAAAAACGGAACCTGCCCCAAATAGGATTGAAGTGCTGCTGGATCAGCAACGGTGGCCATAGGGTCCCATTCCGCCCCCGCCTCAACACCCATGTTCGACTGCCATTCTGCAAATTGGGTTTTGTTCATCAACCCGCCGTGATTGTCTTTATGGCCTGCAATCGGCGTCCCCCAACCTTTGATCGTATATGCCAGAAAACAGGTGGGGCGGCCATGGCTGATGGCGGCGAAGGTCTCGGCCATCGTCTCAACGCAATTGCCGCCGAGGTTCTCCATCAACGCGGCCAATTCCGCATCTGACCGGGCATCAATTAACGCTGTCACATCGCCCTGATCGCCCAAGTCATCCATCAAGCGTTTGCGCCAAACCGCGCCGCCCATATAGGTCAGAGCTGAGTATTGTTGGTTCGGGCAGGCATCAATCCAATCGCGCAGCTTCTCGCCGCCCGGTTCCTGAAATGCGGCCCGTTGCAGCACGCCGTGTTTTACGCGCACCACGTCCCAACCAAAGGCGTCAAAGATCTTCTCAACCCGCTCGAACAGACCTTCACGCACAATCCCATCCAGTGATTGGCGGTTATAGTCGATGATCCACCAGGTGTTACGAAGGTCGTTTTTCCAACCTTCCTGAAGGCATTCATAGATGTTGCCTTCGTCCAGTTCGGCGTCCCCGACAAGCGCCACCATGCGACCTTGTGGGGCATCCGCGCCCCAAGGTTTTGCAGTGATGTAATCCTGGATCATCGAGGCAAAGGACGTGATGGCGACGCCCAGCCCAACCGACCCGGTTGAGAAATCAACATCGTCGATGTCTTTGGTCCGGCTGGGGTAACTTTGCACCCCGCCAAAGCCGCGAAAATTCTCCATCTTTTCGCGTGTCTGATTGCCCATCAGATACTGCATTGCGTGAAAAATTGGGCTGGCGTGGGGTTTGACCGCCACGCGATCCTCTGGACGCAGGGTGTTGAAATAGAGCGCCGTCATGATCGACACCATCGAGGCGGAGGAGGCTTGGTGCCCACCGATCTTAATCCCATCCGCCTTGGGGCGCACGTGATTGGCGTGGTGGATCATCCAATGGGACAACCACAGAAGGCGTTGCTCCACGGTTTTCAGGTGCTGGATATCTGCGATCGGGGTGGAGGATTGTGTGCTCATGGTGCGTCCTTTGGTCGTTGCCACCGCGCTGAAAAGCAGGATTTTGGCGTGGGGCAGGGGTGCAGTTTAACAGGTTTGCCTTGCGGCATCCCGGCGAATTATGTTTCTGTTGGCGCAAGTCTTGAAGGAAAGCGCCAAAAAAGGAGGCTTGCTTGGTAGAAGCTGTCGAGCTTGACATCTTTGACATTCGAATCCTGCGCCATTTGGGCGATCAGGGGCGTATTTCTGTGCAGGACCTGTCCGATCAAATTGGCCTCAGCCCCACCCCCACGGCGCGGCGCATTCGGCGGTTGGAAGACGCGGGCGTTATCACCGGCTACGGGGCCCGCATCGACGAGGCCGCCTTGGGCTTTGATGTCTCCGTCTTTGTCTCGGTCCAGTTGGATCGCCAGGTGGATCACGCGTTGGTCAAGTTTGAGACCGCGATTGCCGGTTTTCCCGAAGTGGTCGATTGCTGGTTGATGACCGGGGACAGGGATTACCTGATGCGGATCGCCACCACAGGGTTGCGGGATTTCGAAGCCTTTCTGGTTGGCAAGCTCACCAAGGTGGATGGGGTGGCGTCGATCCAGTCTTCGATCCCGATCAGGCGGGTCAAAGCGGGCGGTGCACGCACCCCGTAGCTTTATTCGGCGGCCTGAACCAAGACGGGTGCCAAAGCGGCGTCCAGATCGGCGATGATATCGGCCACCTCTTCCAACCCCACGGACAAGCGGATTAAACCGTCGCTGATTCCGTGCAACTCGCGTTCTTCGGGCGTATAGGTCGAGTGGGTCATGGACGCAGGGTGCTGGATCAGCGTTTCGGCGTCCCCCAAAGACACGGCGCGTTGGATCATGTTCAGGCGGTTCATCATTTGACGCCCGGCGTCGATCCCACCGTCCAATTCAAAGGCAATCATGGCACCCGGTTGGTCCATTTGCGCGCGGGCCACGTCGTGCTGAGGAAAGCTGGTCAGGCCGGGGAAATGCACGACACCCACACCGGGTTGCGCCTCTAACCACTCGGCCACTTTCGCGGCAGAGGCGCAGTGACGGTCCATCCGCAGGGCAAGCGTTTTCAACCCGCGCAGGATCAGCATCGCGTTAAACGGTGCCATCACCGCGCCGGTCATGTCTTTCATGCCGACGAGGCGGATTTCTGTGACCTGTTCCAATTTGCCAACCACGAGGCCAGCCACCACATCACCGTGGCCGCCAAGATATTTGGTGGCGGAATGCACAACGATGTCCGCGCCATGTTCAATCGGGCGGGTCAAATAGGGGGTGGCGTATGTGTTGTCGACCACCACAGTTGCACCCGCGTCATGCGCAATCACCGACACCTCCGCGATATTCACCAACCGCATATTCGGGTTGGCGGGGGTTTCGAAATACACAACGCGGGTGGTGTCAGAGATGGCATTGCGCAGGTTTTCTGGGTCCGTCATGTCCACATGAGTGATTTTGACACCCCATTTCGCCAAGCCATGCTGCATGAAGGCAAAGGTGCAGCCGTAAAGCGTTTTGTCCACAATCACCTCGTCACCCGGTGACAGGAGCGTCCAGAAAACGGCGGTGATCGCACCCATTCCAGAAGATAGCGCCAGCCCCGCTTCGGCACCCTCCAGGGTTGCGATACGCTGTTCAAGCAAATCACAGGTCGGGTTGGAAATGCGCGAATAGATGTGCCCTTCGCGTTCCCCGGCAAACATCTCACCGCCCGCCTCAGCGCTTTCAAACGAAAAGGTAGAGGTCAGGTGAAGCGGGGGGGTGAGTGCGCCGCCATTGTCCAATGGGTTGTAGGCGTGATGGATGGCGCGGGTGGCAAAACCTTTTGAGGTCGACATGGCATGCTCCTGATTTGGGTTTCTCGATAAGAGGTTGATGTCAGAATGCCACTGTTTGAAAGGTTATGGATTGCAAATCCTGCCAGAATTTGGTAAGTTATTGGCATAATCTGCCAATATTCAAGGAAAATCATGGACCACAAAGACCGCCAAATCATTCGTGCACTGCAAGCAGACGGGCGCATGACCAATCAGGATTTGGCCGACAAGGTAAACCTGTCACCGTCCCCCTGCCTGCGCCGCGTCCGCAATCTTGAAGCGTCCGGGGCTATTCGCGGCTATGCGGTGGAGGCGGATGCGGCTGCATACGGTCTGCCGATTACCGTCTTTGTGCGCATTCGACTTGAACGCCACAACGAAGACGATGTGCAGCACTTTGAGCGTCGCGTTCTCGCGATTGAAGAGGTTTTGGAATGCCATGTTTTGACGGGCGCGACGGATTATCAGCTGCGCGTGGTGGTGGCTGATTTGGAAGCGTACGAGGACTTTATTCGCAACCGCATCCATCCGATCGGCGGCATTGCGTCAATTGACACCAGCTTTGTGTATGGCACCGTGAAAAAGACCGATGTTTTCCCGATGATCGATTGATCAGCTATTTCTGCCGCACAGCGTTTTGCCATTCTTCCAAAAACCGTTTGCGCTTGGCGCGGTCCAGATAAACCAGCAATCCGGGGTCGAGATTGATTGGGCGCTGGGCATCGGATTGCAAGGTGAAGTCCCTCGAAAGATCACTGAACGGATATTCCTGCGGGCGCGGGGTGGACCAAGCGGCACGGATCAGATGATCCACAAATCGTCCGGCCATATCGGCATTTTCACCTTTGTTTAAGATCACGGCCGAGCGCATCATCAGATGGGTGTAATCCTGGGGGTCAATCACAACGATATGTTCGGCAAGATCCTTGCGCGCGCGGGCATAGCTGCCCAGCACATTATAGGCGACCAAAATACGTTCCTCGGCCACGCTTTCGATCATATCGCCGGAACAGCAATAGAGTTTCACCCCCAGCCCCCCCATCAATTCCATCAGCCGCCAATAGGTTTCTGCCGTGCGCGCGTCTTGGGTGGCAAAGAGATACCCAAGCCCACTTTGCGCAACATCATAGGTGCCAATTTTGCCCCGAAACCGGTCTGGCTGATCGCGTAAAAGCGAGATCAACGCCTGTCGGGTGCGAGGCACCTCTTCGGCGTTCAATGCGTTGGCTGAGACCACAATGGACGCGGGCTCTTGTGAAAAGGCAAACACATGTTCGCGCCATTCACCCCACTCCGGCAAAAGGTCCGTTGCTGCGGATTGGTGTGCGCGGGTAAAGCCATCATTGGCCAGTTTTACCTGCAAATCCATTGCAGAGGATAGGGCAACATCATATTGCCGCCCCTCTTCGCTCACGGCTTTCATCACGTCACCTGAACTGGCCACGACATAGTCCAGCCCCACACCGGGGTTGTCCTGCAAGAACACCTCAATCAGCGGGGTTAAAATGGTTGTGTCGGTGGTGGAAATCACTCGAAGTACGTCGCCGTCTTTGGGGCCAAACCAGCGGTGGTCCTCAATCTCAAACGCCTGTGCGGCAGTGCTGAACAGTGCAATAAGTGTCAGAGTGAGGGAAAGCAAAGCGTGACGCATGCGCCGTCTCCTGTTTCGGTGTTTATGATGTGGATTTCGCCGCCATGGGCCTCGACGACTTCGCGCGCGATGGTCAGGCCCAGCCCGGNNCCGGAGCCGACGGTGCCTTGCACATTGTCGCCCCGCACAAAACGCTCGGTCAGGATGCGAGTGTCGGTATCGCCAAACCCACCAGCCTGATCACGAACGGAAACACATTCGGTGCCCGCTTCGGTCGTGACATTGATCCACACCTGACGGTCAGAGGGTGAGTATTTGATGGCGTTGTCCAAGATATTGCGGACTGCGTTTTGGATCAAAATCGGATCGCCACGCATCAGGCAAGGCGGATGCCCGTCAAACATTAAGGTGATGTCGCGCAGCTCGGCCATGGGGTGCAAGCGCTCGACCAATTCCTCGGCCAAACCGGACAGATCAAACTCGGCCTGTTCCAGGCTGTCGATACGAAAGGTGACCATTGCGTGATCCAGCAATTGCCCCGCCGCTCGCGAGCTTTCGTCGATGGCGCGGATCATTTCGCGCAGACTGGTACGGTTGTCCTCGCGTTCAACCCGACGCAGGGTGATTTCGGCCTGCGTGCGCACGGTGGCCAGCGGAGTGCGCACGCGATGCGCAGCTTCGGCGATGAAGTCTTCGGAGCGTGACAAAGATGCGCTGAGCCGTTCGATAAAGGTGTTGAGCGAGGCCACAAGCGGTGCCATTTCCGAAGGGACCGGGCGCGTTACTGGGCGCAAATCTTTCGGTCCACGGCGCGAGATGGCTTGTGTAAGCGTCGCCAAAGGCCGAATGGTGGATTGTGCCGACCACACCGCAAGCAATGATGCCAAAAGGAAAAAACCCGCGCCAAGCGCCATGGCGGATCGCGTAAGGCGGGTCAAAATCAGGGCCTGACCGTCGCGGGTTTGTGCCACATTGACCGCGATGACCTTTGGAATGCCGTTAAGCGATAAACGTCGCGAAGCTGTGACCATACGCACGCTATCGCCTTTGTAATCCAGCGTTTGAAAAACGGTCGGAAACGCCGGCTGCCCCTGTTGTCCATCGGCGCTCAGTGGCGGGGAAATATCGGGTAAATCCTCATAACCTGTCAGCAATGTGCCACCAGAGGTGACGCTATAAAATACCCGGTCATCGCTGATGTTGCCCAACATGGACAGCGCCGCGTAAGGGATATCTACGGAGAGCGAGCCCGCTGTCACAGTGACCGAGTCCAAAATAGATGTGGCGGAGGCTGACAGGATCCGGTCGTGGCTTTCCTCGGCCACATCGCGCACAAAACCCAGCACAGCGACAATAAGCACGCCGGCCAAGACTGCGGCGGTTCCCAGCAGCTGAAGAAGCAGCCGTTTGCGAATTGAACCGCTGATTTGGATGTCGGTCTTCGCACTCGCGGTCATGTTTGTGAAATCCGGTAGCCCATGCCGCGTACGGTGGTGATTTCAACACCAGATCCAATCAGGTGTTTGCGCAGCCGTCCGACGTAAACTTCGATGGCATTCTCAGAGACGTCCTCTTCGTAAGAAAACAACCGATCCACGAGCTTGCCCTTTGAGAATATTCGGTCGGGCGCCCCCAGAAAGACCTCAAGTAAACGCAGCTCTTTGTTGCGCAAAGTGACGGAGCGATCACCCACAACCAATGTGCCAGCCATCGGGTCAAAGCGCAAATTTCCGAATCGTTTCTCGTTGGAGCTGCCCCCACCACGGCGGCGAAGCACGGCGCGACAGCGGGCTTCGAGCTCGGAAAAATCAAAAGGTTTGGTGATGTAATCATCCGCCCCAAGGTCCAAAACACCCACCCGATCTGACACTTCGGAGCGGGCGGTTAGGACGATCACGGGAGTTTCATCTTGCCGTTCGCGGTGGGCTTTCAAAAAGCTACGGCCATCCCCATCTGGCAACATAATATCCAACAATATCAAGTCGTAATCGGTTGTGGCAAAAAACGCTTCGGCGCTTTCAATGTCGGGGGCGTGATCCACCACATGGGCGTCCAGACGCAAACGATCCAAGATGGCGTTGGCCAGGCTGGTATTGTCTTCGACCAGAAGAAATCTCATGCAGGGTGCCTTCTTTCATTTTGCGTGTGACAGGTTTGTGTCAGCTTTACGTGTTCCCTTTCAGACATGCGCGGTGCGCCCGCGATTTGTCAAATGGGAGGATACCATGACTAAACTTAACCTAACCCGGCGGATGATGATGACCGCCGCTGTTGCCGCGATGAGCTTTGCTGTGCCTGCTCTTGCGGATGGTCATAAAGTGGCTGATAGCATTCACTTTCTGATCCCCGGTGGCGCCGGTGGTGGCTGGGATGGCACCGCGCGTGGCACGGGCGAAGCATTGATGGGGGCCGGGCTTGTCGGCACTGCCTCATACGAAAATATGTCCGGAGGCGGTGGCGGAAAAGCCATTGGTTACCTGATCGAAAACGCCGCAAGCCAGCATGGCACGCTGATGGTGAATTCCACCCCCATCGTGATCCGGTCGCTGACGGGTGTGTTCCCACATAACTTCCGTGACCTGACTTTGGTCGCTGGCACCATCGGCGATTACGCGGCGATTGTTGTGGGCAAAGACAGCCCAATCAACTCCATGTCGGATTTCCTTGCGGCTTATAAAGCGGACATGAAGGGCACAGCTGTGGGCGGCGGGTCGGTTCCCGGCGGGATGGACCATCTTGTCGCGGCGATGGTGATGAAGTCGGCGGGCGAGGATCCCACCGCGCTGAAATACATCCCCTATGACGCGGGCGGCAAAGCCATGGCGGCGCTGTTGTCCGGCGAGATTGCGGCGCTTTCAACCGGCTTTTCCGAAGCGGTTGATTTGGCCAATGCAGGCGAAGTGAAAATCATCGGTGTGACCGCGGATGCACGCGTGGCAGCGGCCCCGGATGCGCAGACCATGGTTGAGCAAGGGTTGGAAACCACCTTTGTCAACTGGCGTGGGTTCTTTGGTGCACCCGATCTGCCCGCTGACAAGGTGGCGATGTACCAAGAGGCGCTGACCAAGATGTATGACACCCCCGAATGGGAAGCCGTGCGCGCGCGCAACGGTTGGGTGAACATCCACAATTCAGGCGATGACTTCAAAATGTTCCTGGAAGAGCAGGAGCAGGTCATTGGTGATCTGATGAAAGAGTTGGGCTTCCTCTAAGCCCCCAATTGATGGGCGTGGCCATGCGTTGGCTGCGCCCTTTTTCCGCCCATAATCTTTATCCCGGGGAGGGGACCAATGGCACTGGATCGCTGGATCGCGCTGATTATTCTGATGATCAGTCTCGTCTATGGCTACACCGCTTTTTTCACCATGGATGGGGGCCTTCCGCCGTTCATGCAACGCAATCCAATCTGGCCATCGACCTTTCCCAAAATGCTTTCGGTGCTGACGATCGTCAGCGCGCTGATCATCCTTTTGGGTATTGAAAAGTCAGATGATGAGATCAAGCCATCCGAAATTAATTACCGCCGTTTGACCGAGTATAAATTGGGCCAAGCCCTGATGTTGTTGGGTCTCATGGCGATCTATGCGCTGCTTTTGCGCCCGATCGGGTTCTTGGCCGCGACCTTTGGCTTTCTGGTGCTGGGCTCGGTTATTCTGGGCGAGCGACGATATGGCGTTTTGGCGCTGGTGGCCGCCCTTGCCGCTGGCATTGTTTGGTATCTGGTGCAGCAGGTGTTGGGGATTTTCCTCAGCCCGTGGCCCACATTTTTCGCGGTAGGAGGCTGATATGTTAGAAGGAATTCTCGTAGGTCTTGCCACAGCCTTTTCCATTTCCAACCTTTTGATGGTCATTGGCGGCTGTCTGATCGGCACATTTATCGGCATGCTGCCGGGGCTGGGGCCGATGTCAATCATCGCCATTATGATCCCGGTTGCGATTTCTATTGGTGATCCGTCTGCTGCGTTGATCTTGCTGGCCGGCGTCTATTACGGCGCGATTTTTGGTGGATCTACGTCGTCGATCCTGATCAATGCGCCGGGGGTGGCCTCGACCGTGGCAACCAGCTTTGATGGCTATCCGCTTGCGCGTCAGGGCAAGGCCGGCAAAGCTTTGACGGTGGCTGCGATTGCATCTTTCTGTGGCGGGACCATTGGCGCCATTCTGTTGATGATCTTTGCGCCAGCTCTGGCATCTGTCGCGCTCTTGTTTCACTCGGCAGAGTATTTTGCCCTGATGGTGGTGGGCCTGTCGGCCATCGCCGCCTTTGCGGGCACGGGGCAGGTGGCCAAAGCGCTGTTGATGACCTTTGTGGGCCTGATGATGGCCACAGTGGGCGAGGGCGCGCTGTTCAATATGCCGCGCTTTACGATGGGGGTTATGGATCTTCAGTCTGGCTTTGGTTTTATCACCTTGGCGATGGCGATGTTTGCCCTGCCAGAAGCGATTTATCTGGTGCTTGACCCAAGTCGTTCCAATGCTGACACGGGCGGCGAAATCAAAGACCTGCGCATCACGCGGGCTGAGGCAAAATCCATCGCGCCAGTTATTGGCCGTCAGTCGATCCAAGGGTTTTTGATCGGTGTCTTGCCCGGAGCGGGCGCGACCATTGCGTCGTTCCTTGGTTATGCCGTGGAGCGCAATATCGCCCCGAAAGAGGAGCAGGATGAGTTCGGAAAAGGGTCTCTTAAAGGGCTTGCTGCGCCGGAAAGCGCCAATAACGCCGCCTGCACCGGGTCGTTTGTACCGCTTTTGACATTGGGTATTCCGGGGTCAGGCACCACAGCGATCTTGCTGGGTGCGCTCATCGCGTTGAATGTATCCCCCGGTCCGCGCCTGATGATTGATCAGCCCGAGATTTTCTGGGCCGTGATCATCTCGATGTATGTGGGGAATGTGATCTTGTTGATCCTGAACCTGCCGCTGATCCCCTATATTGCAAAAGTGCTGGCGGTGCCGCGCACGTTCCTGATCCCTTTCATCCTGTTTTTTACCCTGATGGGGGCCTATATCGGCCAAAACAATGCGACGGAACTTTTGATCCTTGTGGGGCTTGGAATTGCCGCAACGGTGTTGCGCTTTGCCGATTACCCGCTGGCACCGCTGTTGATTGGGTTCATTCTGGGCTCAATGCTGGAAGATAACTTTGCCCGGTCGATGCAGCTTTATGATGGCATT
>DDMF01000005.1:0-16645 GCA_002340515.1 Rhodobacteraceae bacterium UBA2553
GGCGCGCCAGTTCGATCTGTGCGCGGGCGGCATCCAATTCTGGTGCTTCTGAAATCTCGGCGGGGGCGCCGTTCAGCACGGCCTCTGCCTCATCCAACTGTCCCATTGCGATTTGCGCACGGGCCAGACCGCCAAAGGCGGCGGCGCTGTTCGGGTCTTCCTCAAGGATCGCGGCAAAGGTCTGTGCGGCGTCTTCTGCCTCGCCTGCCTCTAGCATTTCTTCGGCCGCTTCCAACGCATCGGCCAAACCGCCGTCACCGCCCAGTTCCGCCACGCGGTTCACAAAGGTTTTGATCTCGCTGGGGGGAAGCGCGCCCTGAAACCCATCGACGGGCTTGCCTTCATAAAACGCGTAAACGGTCGGGATGGATTGCACCTGCATCTGACCCGCGATGCCCTGGTTTTCATCAACGTTGATCTTGACCATGCGCACACGGCCACCGGCCGCGATCACAGCCGCCTCAAGCGCCGGTCCAAGCGTTTTACATGGGCCACACCACGGCGCCCAGAAATCGACAATTACCGGCACCTCGTTTGAGCCCTCAATCACCTCTTGCATAAAGTTGGCTTCGGTTACGTCTTTAATCAACTCGCCCGCAGGGGCCGCTTGTCCGAGTTCCATCCGAAAACTCCTATCTTGTTTGCTTGCCCACTAGATGGCGCAGGACCGCGCCCCTTGCAAGACGCACAGCCAACGCGCGCCTCTTTTTTTCTTGCCCAAAATACCTCGGGGTGAGGACACGCCCAACGGGCGGGGCCGAGGGGCAGCGCCCCTCAGACAGCCAGACTAGAGATCAAAACTCGCGAAAACCGGCGCGTGATCGGACGGCTTTTCCCACCCGCGCGCATCGCGGTACACCCGCGAGCCATGCGCTGCGTTCGAGATATCCGGCGTTGCCCAAACATGATCCAACCGCCGGCCTTTGTCCGCCGCGTCCCAATCTTTGGCACGGTACGACCACCAGCTGAAAAGCTGTCCTTCGGGAATATCCTGACGGGTCACGTCAACCCATTTGGCGGCCTCTTGCACCTGGGCCAAGGCTTCCACCTCAACCGGGGTGTGGCTGACAACTTTCAACAGCTGCTTATGAGACCAGACATCGTCTTCACGCGGGGCAATATTCAGATCCCCCACAAGGATGGATTTCTTGGTGTCCTTCGCAAAATAATCACGCATTTCAGTGAGGTAATCGAGCTTTTGTCCGAACTTCACATTCACCTCGCGGTCGGGCACATCTCCGCCTGCGGGCACATAGAAATTGTGGATGGTCACGCCGTTTTCGAGCTGCCCTGCGATATGGCGCGCATGGCCCAGACCGGCGAAATCCTCGCTGCCCGCCTCAACCATCGGGATGCGCGACAGGATGGCGACACCGTTGTATCCTTTTTGCCCCCGCGCCACCATGTGGGTATAGCCAAGCGCGTGGAAACCCGCCATCGGGATTTTGTCGACCGGGCTTTTGCATTCCTGAAGACACAGCACATCGGGCGCTTGTTCTTCCAGTAATTTCAGCACGATAGGCTCGCGCAGCCGGACCGAGTTAATGTTCCAGGTGGCAAGCGTAAAGGGCATGGGTCTCTCCGAAATTGGGTGTGCGTGCAGGATGATCCCATTTTGTTCTCAGATGCAAGGCCCTTTCGGCGACCGCACCGGGCGGGCAATGTGCCGCCCGATACGTGACATGTCAGCGGTTAAGCATAGCTGATCACCTCCCATTCCACCCCGTCCTGATCGTCGAAATAGAACCGGGTTCCGGGCTCATAGTCGCCGTGATTATGAGGGTGAAATCCGGCGGCTTTCACCTTTGCCTCAACCGTTTTCAGATCATCCACCACCACACCAACATGGTTCAACCCCGCCCGCGTGGAATAGCTGTCTTGCGGGGCGTTGGTGGGTTTTGCGGGGGCATAAAGCGCGACATAGCTGTCGTCATCGCCGACATGCGCGGTGTGCCCGCCCGACATCGCATCGCCTTGCCAGCGGATCCGCCATCCAAACACATCACCCAACCACGCGGCGGTGGCGGTGGGGTTGCTTACGGTGACGTTTACATGTTCCAGAACTGCCATTTTGGCCTCCTTGATTTGATTCTGGCTCCGTGATAATTCCTAAACCTAACTTTAGCTCAAGTTTTAATTTCGCGAGGCCCGCCATGTCCCACATTCCAACCCAACGTCGCAACGAAATCTCGATCGGAACACTTTCGGGGCGCACCGGATTGGCCGTATCGGCAATTCGGTATTACGAAACACAGGGTTTGGTTGCACCGGAACGCAACGCGGGGGGGCAGCGGCGATTTTTGCGGTCTGACATACGGCGGCTAAGCTTTGTGATGATCGCGCAAAAGTTTGGGTTCACTTTGGACCGTATTCGCGAGGTGCTAGGCCGGTTGCCCGAAAAGCGCACCCCAACTGCCGCCGATTGGACGGACATTTCTCATGATTTTCGGGTTGAGTTAGACGCGCAAATCGCCGCCCTCACCCGGTTGCGCGACAAGCTGGATGGCTGCATCGGCTGCGGTTGCCTGTCGCTGGATCGCTGTGCGCTTTACAACCCTGATGATGCCGCCGGGGAAAAGGGAGCGGGGCCGCGGTATTTGCTGGGGGATGAGGTGGTGAAGTCCGACGGATAAGCCCCGCACGACACCCAACAGCTTGATCTGCCTTAAGGCAAGGGGGCGACCAATCCTTCAGACTGACAGCCACGGAGGTCAACAATGTCTGATCATGGTCACAGCCAGCAGGAAATTGCCGCCCGCATTGGCGCGCCACCCGGAAAAGGGGTTTTGCGCGACACCGTCTATGGGGCCATCGACGGGTCGGTGACCACTTTTGCCATTGTTGCGGGCGTCGCGGGGGCCGGTCTGTCGCCCTTTATCATTGTGGTTTTGGGTTTGGCCAACGTGCTGGCGGATGGGTTTTCCATGGCCGCGGCCGCCTTTTCAGGAAACAAGGCCGAACAGGATAATTATCGCCGTATTCGAATGATCGAGGAAAGCCATATCAAGTCCAATCCGCAGGGCGAATGGCGTGAGGTTCGGGAAATTCTGGCCCAAAAGGGGCTGACTGACCGCATTCTGGACGAAGCGACAGATGCCATCACAAAGGACAAAGAACGCTGGATCAATCTGATGATGGAGGGGGAATACGGGCTGGGTGGAATTGAACCCAATCCTCTGCGTGCGGCCATTGCTACATTCATCTCTTTCCTTGTCGCGGGGATGGTTCCACTTTTGCCCTTCATCTTAAAACTTGACGGGGCGTTCAGCATTTCGGCTTGGATGACGATGGCGAGTTTCTTTGTGATCGGTGCGCTGAAAAGCCACTGGTCGCTCAGCCCGTGGTGGCGGTCCGCAATTGAAACGATGTTGATCGGTGGTGCTGCGGCGGGATTGGCATATGGGGTGGGGACATTGTTCACCACTTAAGGCACCGAACGGGCGCCATGGGGCGGTAGAAAATACTGATCAAAGGCGGCCAGTTCCCCAGTGACGTTTTGCGCTTTTATATAGGTCTCAATCGTCTCAAGCATTTCGGGATAACGTTGGCGCAGGAAATCAAAAACTCCCACACCAAAGCCCGGACGTGATCAATCTCGCCTTCCGTGCGTACGGAAATCACTTTGACGGGGTTTGCTTGGTCGGACATGGCTTAGCCTTTGACCGGATAGCGGTCCGGTTCCTCAAAAACATCAATGACGCGGCTTCCGGCTTTGATCTTCCCGCCATGCTCAGCCCCTGACGGGATGGAGTAGCTGTCGCCGGGGCCATACACACGGGTCTCATTGCCAATTGTCAGCTCAACCTCGCCCTCAAGCACGGTTCCCCACTGGGCCTTATGCGAATGGGCGGGCAGCACCAGATCCTGCAAAAAAGTGAAGAACACCACCAATCCGGCATCAGACCTTATGGCTTTGGTTTGCACAATCTCTTCGGGAAAGGGTATGTTGAGCGCTGGGAAATTTGCAATGAAATCAGGGAAATCCATGGGGCGGGCGCCTTTCGATTTGGGCAAATATGATGTGGTGGACGGTTGGGTGATCTCAGCAGTTTCTCACGAATGAGACCCTTAAAAATTGCATGAAAGCGATTATTCGCCAAATTTGCACCAGACCAAAGCCAGCTGACGCCCCAAAAAATCCGCACAAAAAAACCCGGGCACAAAGGCCCGGGCAGTCTAACAGGGAGGATGTGCCATTGCCCGGCACGAAGGGATTCGTATTCGTGGGATCAGCCGTTCAACCGATACCCGCCGCTTTCCGTGACCAAAATCCGCGCGTTTGAGGGATCAGGTTCGATCTTTTGGCGCAGACGGTAGATGTGCGTTTCAAGCGTGTGCGTGGTCACACCGGCGTTGTAGCCCCAGACCTCGTGCAGCAGCACATCGCGGGCCACAACACCATCTGTGGCGCGGTAAAGGAACTTCAGAATGTTGGTCTCTTTCTCGGTCAGGCGCACCTTGCGGTCGTCTTCGGTGATCAACATCTTCATCGCGGGTTTAAAGGTGTATGGCCCAAGCTGGAACACGGCGTCCTCAGATTGTTCATGCTGGCGCAATTGCGCGCGAATGCGGGCCAGAAGCACCGGGAATTTGAACGGTTTTGACACATAATCATTGGCGCCCGCATCCAGACCCAAAATCGTGTCTGCATCGGTGTCATGGCCAGTCAGCATCACCACGGGGCATTTCACACCGGTCTTGCGCATCACCCGGCACAGCTCGCGCCCATCCGTGTCAGGCAGGCCCACATCAAGGATCACAAGGTCATAGATCGCCTCTTTCGCCTTCACCAAGGCTTCCGATCCATTCCCGGCCTCAAACACATCAAAATCTTCGGTCATCAGAAGTTGCTCAGCCAAGGCCTCGCGCAGATCTTCGTCATCATCCACCAACAGGATTTTTTTCAGGTTCGACATGGGGCTCTCCCTTTTGGGTTTTGGTCTTGTTGGATCAGACATGTGACGCGCACACGTCTTTGGCAAGCTTTGCTACATTTCGCTCACGGCCTCGTGTCCGGTTGGGTCGAAAAACCGGGGAAATGTTTCATTGGATTTCATTTCGCCCTAGATCAGAACTGGCATTTCAGGCATCACATTATGGTCTGAACCCAAGATGTTTGGACCAAAGGAGAAGCGGATGAGCCTGACCCCAGACCTGAAAGAACGCCTTGCCCGCGCCCGTGCCGATCTGCGCATGGGGGTGCCGGTGGTGTTGCAGGATGGGGCGCGATTTGCGGTGGCAGCGGCGGCGGAAACCCTGTCCTCCGGGCGGTTTCAGGACCTTGTGGAGTTGGGACCTCATGCACCAGTCCTTGCCATCAGCCCACGCCGCGCCGAAACCCTAAAGGCCCGCGCCTATTCCGAAACCGTGGCCCGTGTTGAGCTTCCGAAAGACGCCGACACACGGTGGATCCTGGCCGTGGCGGACCCGGCAGATGACCTGAGCCACCCGATGAAAGGCCCGCTGAAAACCCGCCGCGAGGGATCGGATCTTTTGGAAACGCAGGCCGTTCAGCTGTGTAAATCGGCGCAATTGCTGCCCGCCGCAGTGGTGGTCGAGGTCCCAGACGGCGCAGCACTTGCCCGCGCACATGACCTGACCGTCCTTGAAATTGACACCGCGTTGGCCGATGAACTGACCCTTGCCCCCGTGGTGCACGCGCGCCTTCCCATGGCCGTGAGCGAGGCCGGGCGCCTGCATATTTTCCGCCCGGAAGATGGCCGAGAGGAACATTACGCGGTGGAAATCGGCCGCCCTGCCCGCGACAAACCCGTGCTTGCGCGCCTGCATTCCGCCTGTTTCACTGGCGATGTTCTGGGCAGCCTGAAATGCGACTGTGGCCCCCAGTTGCGCACCGCTTTGGCCCGCATGGGGCAAGAAGGTTCCGGGGTGCTATTGTACCTGAACCAAGAAGGCCGCGGGATTGGGCTTGCCAATAAAATGCGCGCCTATTCCCTGCAAGATCAAGGATTTGACACGGTCGAGGCCAACCACCGACTTGGGTTTGAGGATGACGAGCGCGACTTTCGCATCGGCTCTGAAATTCTGAAAAACATGGGGTTCTCATCCGTTCGTTTGATGACAAACAACCCGCGCAAAGTGGACCGGATGAACGCCACCGGGGTTCATGTGGTTGAACGTGTGCCATTAAAGGTCGGCGAAGGCGCGCATAACGCGGCTTATCTCGCCACCAAAGCCAAGAAATCCGGGCATATCCTGTGACCCTGCCGCCGCTCCCCCGACGACACGACATGATCGTCACCCGCTGGGGCGCACGGTTTATGGGGCGACATATCCCCTGCGCAATCGGGCGTGGCGGTATGACGGATGACAAGCGCGAAGGCGATGGGNNGGCGGGCATGTACCGCGCCGACCGTCGCACACCGCCCCGGACGACATTGCCGCTCCGCCCAATCGGCCCACCGGATCGTTGGTCGGATGACGTGGATGATCCCCAATACAACCAATATGTACGCGGCTTTTCCTATGGGTTTACCCACGAGAAACTGCGCATGGGCGCCCCGTTATATGACGTGTTTCTGATCTCTGACTGGAATTGGCCGGAGGCAAAGCCGGGCCAAGGTTCTGCCATTTTTGTCCATAATTGGCGACATCCGCGCTTTCCAACAGCGGGCTGCATTGCTTTTGCGCCTAAAGATCTGGACTGGATCCTCGCCCGCTGGCAGATAAGAAACCGCATCATCGTACGCTGACCTGCGCTTCCCCTTCTCTAAATATCCTGGGGTGAGCGCAGAGCGCGAGGGGCAAAGCCCCTTCCCTTAACCGTAGTCACGATCGCCAAAAATCGCAGACCCTACGCGTACAAAGGTCGCCCCTTGGGCAATCGCGCGTTCAAAGTCACTGCTCATCCCCATCGAAAGTTCCGGCAAATCGTTGCGTTTGGCCATTTTGGCGAGCAGCGCAAAATGCAAGCTGGGTTCCTCATCCGCAGGGGGAATGCACATCAAGCCTTCGATCGGCAGGCCAAGGTCACGACATTCCGCAACAAAGGCGTCCACATCAGCAGGCAACACGCCAGCTTTTTGATCTTCTTCGCCAGTGTTCACCTGGATCATCAGGCGGGGGCAACGCCCCTCTTCTTCCGCAATGCGGGCGATGGTTTTGGCAAGTTTGGGACGGTCGACGGAATGGATCACGTCAAACAGGCCCATCGCCTGACGGGCCTTGTTGGTTTGCAACGGGCCGATCAGGTGCAGCTCGATGTCATTATATTTGGATTTCAGGTCGGGCCATTTGCCTGCGGCCTCTTGCACTTTGTTTTCACCAAAGATGCGGTGGCCCTGATCCAGCACATCTACCACGCGGGCAAGCGGCTGAACTTTGGAAACGGCAATCAGATGGGTGGAACCCGGCGTACGACCCATGCGGGTCTCTTCTTTACTAATGCGGGACTGAATATCAGAAAGCGGCATGAGGCACCTTAACTGTGTTTCGTTTTTTTAGGTGTCCCAAAAGAAAAGAGCGGGCACAAGGCCCGCTCTTCGCTTGTAATAATCCGTGAGGATTAGAACGACATTGTTACGCCGAGATCAGCAACGGTAACGCCGCCAACTTCGCCAACGCCGGCTTTAACCGAAGCGCCACCGCCCAGGTCGTATGCAACGCCCAAACCGTAACCTTCAACATCAGCTTCGTCAGTAAGTGAAGAAACCGAGTATGCTGCTGAAACAGTCACTGCACCCATGGTGTAAGCAGCAGTCAAGCCCATTTGTGTGGCTTTGGCATCTTCGATATCGGTCAATGTACCAAAATCGGTCGCATCAGCTGAATTCACAAAAGAGGCGTCACCGCTAAGTGAGGTGGTCGAATAAAGTGCAGCCAAGGCCAGATCGCCTACGTTCGCACCAACCTGAACGGTAATAGCGTTTTGACGGTCAGCAAATACGAGGTCATAGCCACCATATGAAGCTGCGTTGTATGTGCCATAACCAAGGCCAATCGAATAGTTACCCATGGCGTATTTTACACCAATAGCAAGGTCTTCTGTGCCTGCACCCGCTGCGTTATCGGCTCCGCCGATGTTGCCAGACAAAGCAACAGTGAAGTCACCAAAGGTGCCCTCATACAAAGCGTTTGCAGCAGACAAGCCACGGATACCTTCAGCGATGTCGTCGGTGCCCAGACCGTCAAAACCGATGTCCGACAGGCCGGAAACAGCTTGAACAGCGTTGTCAACGTCACCAACCGAAAGCTTGCCGAAGCCGCCTTCGATGTAAGTAATAACATCACCAACACCACCAGCGGTGATGGTCATGTCTGCGCCGAAGGTCAAGCCGCCATCGGTTTCGCCGGTCATGGCAACAGTCAGCGTGATCTCACGGTGAACAGTCGTTTTGTTAGCTGCTGCATCGTTGTATTTCAGGCCCAAGTTAGCGCCGCCCGAGAAGCTTACTTCAGCAGCTGCGAAGCCAGCGGTTGCTACCAGTGCGGTTGTAGCAAGAAAGATATTTTTCATGTCGGTTTCCCTCATGTGTTTTAAGAGTGCACCTCAAGTCGGGGAATCCGATTTGAGTATGAGCGTGTTTTTCCTTTTCCAGCGCTTCATTGCAAGTGCGCTGAACTGTCAGATCGGATTGTGCCGGGTGTTGGTGCTTCTTTGCCACAGTTCTGATCGCGGGACTGAAACATGGCGAAACAAACCTCTTGGCTGAAAGGCGCGCGACATTTGGGAAAACGCTTGCCCGCCTTGGGGGGCTTATATACTAACAAAGTGACTTTTAGAAAACGGGGCTTTTTAATGAACAGCTTGCGGAAAACGACACTTGGCCTCGCGGTAATGGCGACTTTGGTGCTGTCAGCCTGTGGTGGTGGCAGTGGTTCAATTGGATCGGGCAATATTTTCAAGGGCTCGGGCGGCGCGAAAACCCAGCAAGCTGGGGTGCGCCACACGCCAAAAACCGAAGAGCGCGAAACGATTTGGGATTTGTTCAACACCTCGGACGATCCCAATACAACCGTGGCCGTCAATCGGTACATTTGGAACGCCTCACTGGACGTGCTGAATTTCATGCCCGTGAAAGCCGCTGATCCGTTTACCGGCATCATCGTGTTTGATTATGGGCGCCCGCCCGGTGGTGGCACCTTTAAAGCGACCGTTTATGTGCGTGATCCTGCGCTGGATGCGCGGTCTTTGTCGGTTGCGCTTTATACACGCTCTGGCCCAGCCAGCGCCGAAGCGGTGCGTAAGATCGAAGATGCGATTCTGACCCGTGCGCGCCAATTGCGGATTGCCGACGGCAAGCTGTAATATCGGTCACGATAGACAGTCTTTCAAACGCGCCTTTCGGGGCGCGTTTTTTTGTTGTGTCCCTTTGTGGGGTGCAAAAAACCTATCGCGCCACAAATTCTGGCGGGTTAGGGTCGGCGTCCATCAGTTTTTTGACCCATTCCATCATCCGGGGCTGGCAGACAGTGTTCAGGTCATAGTTCTCAATCACCACCTGACGGGCCGCCGCCCCGAGGCGCGCGCGCAAATCAGGTGAGTCCAAAAGCCCGCAAATCTCATCCACCAGCGCCTCTTGGTCATGGAAATCCACCAGCCGCGCGGTTTCATCATGGGTGGCGACCTCTTTTACGGGCTCGGTTGAACTGGCGACAATCGCGGCCTCGACGCTCATCGCCTCCAGAAACGACCAACTCAGCACGAACGGATAGGTCAGATAGACATGCACCCGGCTGACCTGAAGCATCCGCGTGAACTGATCATAGGGAATGCGGCCCATGTAATGCACGCGCGCCCAGTCCTCATCCGGGATTTGGTCGCGCACTTCGTCAATATAGATCTGTTTCCAAGTCTGCCCTTTGGGCGGTTGCGCGCCATATGAAGTCTCATCGCCGCCGGTGATCAGCACGCGGGCATTCGGGCGTTCGCGCAAAAGACGCGGCAGGGCGCGCATAAAGATGTGATAACCGCGGTAGGGTTCCAGGTTACGGTTCACAAAGGTGATCACCTCATCTTCGCGGGTGAGCGTGCCGAAACCTTCGACCTCAAGCACCACATCTTCATTACGCACCAGTTGATCGGTGCGGATGCCGTCGTGAATCACCTCAATCTTATCGCGGAATTCCGGTGGAAAACTGTCAGCCTGAAACTGGGTGGGGCTCAGCCCCGCGTCGCCAATGGCGAAATGCATATGGTTGGTGATGTTTTTCATCCGCAAACGCAGGGCATCTTCGGGTTTCACCTCGCCCTCAAACGCGGCTTGGTCCACCCCATTGTAAAATTCGCAAAACAGCCCCAACCGCGCGTCGGGCCAGACATCTTTCACAAACAGCGATTCCCCCCAACCGGGGTGGGCAATGATCACATCCGGCGTAAACCCGCCTTTGCGCAGCGCCATCGCCGCGGTGAAAAAACTGTGCGCGCGAATGAGGTGCGTGTTGGTGTTGATCATCCACGGATGCGGATTGGTGCTGTTTGGCGGCACATTCAGCGTATAAGGCAGCACCTTTACCCCTTTCCACACCTGTGGTTCCTTGACCCGAAGCGTCAGCGCCACACATTCATGGCCAAGGGCGGCCAGTTCTGGTGCCAAATGCACAAACTGACCGGGAAAGTTTTGGTGGATAAAAAGGACTTTCATGGCACTGCTCATAGGGTTTCTTCGTTAATATTTCCGGCAGCATTCTGGGCGGCCCGTGTCTTTTGCCCAAGATTATCGCACCCACACCCGCCCGTATAGAGCAAGAAGGCTGGACGCGCCCGCCCGCGCCCCTTATCACCAAGCGCGAATTGAATGGAAAAGGTCACGTGACATGAGCCGTTATACCGCCGCTGATATCGAAGCAAAATGGCAGCAGGCCTGGGATGAGGCTGGGATTTTCACCGCCAAGCGGGATCCGAACCGTCCGAAATATTATGTGCTGGAAATGTTCCCCTATCCTAGCGGGCGCATTCACATGGGTCACGTGCGCAATTACACCATGGGCGACGTGATCTCGCGTTATAAATCATCTTGCGGTTTTTCGGTGCTGCACCCGATGGGCTGGGATGCCTTTGGAATGCCGGCGGAAAACGCGGCGATGGCACAGGGCGGCCACCCCGGCACATGGACCTATGACAACATCAAGACCATGAAAGGTCAGATGAAACCGCTGGGCCTGTCGATTGACTGGAGCCGCGAATTTGCCACCTGTGATCCGGAATATTACGGCCAGCAACAGGCGATGTTCCTTGATTTCATGGACAAAGGCTTGGTGTATCGCAAGAACGCGACGGTGAACTGGGATCCGGTTGATATGACCGTTCTGGCCAATGAACAGGTGATTGACGGTTGCGGTTGGCGCTCGGGTGCTCCGGTGGAACGGCGTGATCTGACCCAATGGTTCTTTAAGATCTCTGACTATTCCGGCGAGCTTTTGGACGCTTTGGATGACTTGGAAAACTGGCCGGAAAAAGTGCGCACCATGCAGGCCAATTGGATTGGCAAATCAAAAGGTTTGCAATTTGCGTTTGAGCGCACCGATGGCGGTGCGCCGATTGAGGTTTACACCACCCGCCCCGACACCCTGATGGGCGCGTCGTTTGTGGGCATTTCCCCGGATAATCCGCTGGCCAAAGAACTGGAAGCGAAAAACGCGGATATCGCCGCGTTCAACGCCGAATGTCGTCGCATGGGCACCTCGGCCGCCGAAATGGAAAAGGCCGAGAAGAAAGGCCTTGATACCGGGCTGACCGTGAAACATCCGCTGGATCCGAATTGGGAGCTGCCGGTCTGGATTGCCAACTTCATCTTGATGGATTACGGCACGGGCGCCGTGTTCGCCTGTCCGGCGCATGACCAGCGCGACCTTGATTTTGCACGGAAATATGGCCTGCCGGTACGCGACACCTTTGTGGCGCTGGACGATCCCAAACCCGTTGAAAACGAGGCCTTTGTGCCGATGAAATCGGAGCGTGTGAAATGGCTGGATCACTTCGCCGGTCTCGATGAGGCCACGGGCGACGAGGCCGTCGCCGCCACCATCGCCTTTGTGGAAAACGCTGGTTGGGGCAAAGGGGTGGAGCAATTCCGCCTGCGCGATTGGGGCCTAAGCCGCCAGCGCTATTGGGGATGCCCAATCCCGGTTGTGCATTGCGACGATTGCGGCGTGGTGCCGGAAAAGAAAGAAAACCTGCCGATCAAACTGCCGTTTGACGAAGGTGGCAAGCCAATTGATTTCTCGATCCCCGGCAACCCGCTGGATCGCAACCCAGACTGGCGCAACTGTGCCTGCCCAAGCTGTGGCAAACCCGCCCAGCGCGAGACGGACACGATGGACACTTTTGTGGACAGCTCGTGGTATTACGCGCGCTTCACCTCGCCGGGGGCCACCACGCCCACCGATCTGGCCGAGGCGGAATATTGGATGAACGTCGATCAGTATATCGGCGGCATTGAGCACGCAATCCTGCACCTTCTGTATTCCCGCTTCTTTGCCCGCGCGATGAACATCACTGGCCATCTGCCCGACAAAGCGACCGAGCCGTTCAACGCGCTCTTTACCCAAGGCATGGTGACCCACGCGATTTACAAAAACGCGGAACGCACAGATGAACATGGCCGCGCGATTTACCACTACCCGGAAGAGGTCGAGGAGCGTGACGGGGTGATGGTTGTTGCCGCAACCGGCGAAAATGTCACCGTGATTCCATCCGCCAAAATGTCGAAATCGAAAAACAACGTGGTCGACCCGGTCAACATCATCAACGCCTTTGGCGCCGACACCGCGCGCTGGTTTGTGCTGAGTGATTCTCCGCCCGAGCGCGACGTGGAATGGACCGCATCGGGGGCGGAAGCCGCGCATAAACACCTGTCGCGCGTCTGGATGTTGTGTGACCGCATTGGTGAAATGGACGACACGCCCGGTCAAGGCCCCACCCAAGCTGATGACGAGCTGTTGCGCGACATGCACAAGGCGATCCACGATGTGACCATGGGCATTGAAAGCTTTGGCTTTAACGCCGCCATCGCCAAGCTTTACGGGTTCACCAACACATTGGCGAAATCCAAAGCGGGCAAAGCGGCGAAACGTCAGGCGATCATGACGCTGGCACAATTGATGTCACCCATGACGCCGCATTTGGCCGAGGACATCTGGGCCCATCAGGGCGGCGAAGGGCTGGTGGCGCTGGCCCCCTGGCCCAAAGCGGACGAGGCGATGCTGATCGACGACACCGTCACGCTTCCGATCCAGATCAACGGCAAACGCCGCGCGGAAATCAGCGTGCCGAAAGATATGGACAAGGCAGAGGTTGAAAAACTCGCACTTTCCCAAGAAGCTGTGATTAAGGTGTTGGATGGAAACACACCGAAAAAAGTCATTGTAGTCCCGGGACGTATTGTGAATGTGGTTGTCTGATCGCCGAACCTTTTTAACGCTTCTGACTGCGGGCGCGCTTGGCGCCTGCGGGTTCACCCCGGTTTACGGGCCGGGTGGCACCGGCGAAGGGTTGCGCGGCGCGATCACCATTGCCGCACCGGATGACCGCGACGGGTTTGAGCTGGTCAAACAGCTCGAATCACGTTTGGGGCGTAACCTGTCCGCGCCCTACCGCCTGACCTATAGGATCACCACCCGGACCCAAGGTATGGGCGTGACCCCGTCGCAAGAAATCACCCGAACCCAAGTGCTTGGCGCGATTGAGTATCAGGTTGTGCATGAGGCAAGTGGGGATGTGGTGCATGAGGGATCGGTGTCGAACTTCACCTCTTATTCGTCCGAAGGCTCCACCGTGTCGACCGCATCAGTGGAACGTGCTGCCTATCGCCGCCTGATGATCTCGCTGGCGGATCTGATCACCACCCGCCTGATGGGTGGGTATTCGAGCTGGGCGCGATGAAGCTGTCACCGCGCGACGCCGCGCGATATTTCACGAAACCCGAAGCGCAGCGCACCGGCGTGCTGATCTATGGCACCGATCCGATGCGCGTGGCGCTGAAACGTCAGGAACTCATCGCCGCCCTGATTGGCCCCGAAGGCGAGGCGGAAATGCGCCTGACGCGTATGCCTGCGGGCGATCTGCGCAAAGACCCGGCGATGCTGTCCGACGCCATCAAAGCGATCAGCTTTTTCCCCGGTCCCCGCGTGGCATTTGTCGAGGATGCCACCGAACTCACCGGGGATATCGTCGCCAAAGCGCTGGAAGACTGGCGCGAGGGCGACGCACAGGTGGTGATCACCGCTGGCGCGCTGAAACCCAAAGGCAAGCTGCGCAAACTCTTTGAAACCCACCCCAATGCCTATGCGGTTGGCATCTATGACGACCCACCTTCGCGCGAAGAGATTGAGGCCGATTTCAAAAAGGCGGGCATTCAACAGATTGATCCCGAAGCGATGACGGACCTGATCGCCCTGTCGCGCGATCTGGACCCCGGCGATTTTCGTCAAACCGTTGAAAAACTAGCACTTTACAAGCTGTCCGATGACACGCCAGTCAGCCCGGATGACGTGTTGGCGATGGCGCCCGCTTCCACCGAGGCGGGGCTGGATGAGCTGTTGCATATCGTCGCCGAAGGGCGCGCGGGCGAAATCGGCCCGGTGCTGACCAAACTGCAGGCCCAAGGCACCCAAGCGGTGGCGCTGTGCATCGGGGCAACCCGCCATTTCCGCGCGCTACACGGTGCTTCCTCGGACTCCGGCGGCCCAGCCCAAGGCATCAACCGATTGCGCCCGCCCGTGCATTTCAAAAACCGCGACCGCATGGTGCGCCAAGCCCAGAAATGGGGGGTGCATCGGTTGGAGCAGGCGCTGGAAGTGTTGATCGAAACCGATCTGAAACTGCGTTCCACCCAAAAGGCGCCGCAATTGGCCTTGGTCGAGCGGACATTGATCCGTCTGGCGATGTTGGGCGGACGGCAATAGGCCCTATTCTGGCCGCGTCGCTTGCGGCTGATGTCAGGAGCCTCCGGCGGAGATATTTAGTGCAAGAAAAAGGCAGAGGTCTGCTTTTCCTCTTTCTACAGATATCCCGGAGGTCTTTTTGGGCGAACCCCAGCTAAGCCGTTAACCAGTGTGCTGCCGCACGCCCAGCGTGCCGCCCAGTGGCAAGGCATCCGGTGATCAGATAGCCGCCGGTTGGGGCCTCCCAATCCAGCATTTCACCACAGGCGAACACCCCCGGCATTGGGTTTAGCATCAGCCCTGCGTCCAAATCATCTAACCCCACCCCTCCCGCGACAGAAATCGCCTCGTCCATCGGACGCAGACCCGCATGCCGGATCGGCAGCGCTTTGACCACAGCCGCCAGATCCTTGGCATCTTGCGGCAAGGGCCGCGCGAATTCTTGCAGCAATGCAATTTGCGCAGGGCCAAGTTTCAGCACCTTACGCAGGTGGTTGGTGAGCGAGGTTTTTCCGCGGGGCTTGGCAAGGCGCGTTGCCACATCGTCGAGCGTGCGACCGGGCACCAGATCCACATACAGTTCCGTGCCTTCGCGCAGGGCTTTGGACACGGCGTAGATCGCGCTGCCTTCCAGCCCACGTTTGGAAATTACAAATTCGCCCTGAACCTGCGTGGTCCCAGCGGTCAATCGCGCGGGTTTGATCGGCGCGCCGAAATGTTTGGTCATATGCTCGGACCAGACCACCGTAAGCCCCGCGTTGGTGGGTTGAAACGGCGTGATTTTCACACCGCACCCCTCCAACCACGGCACCCACGCGGCATCAGACCCAAGACGCGCCCAGCTGGCACCCCCCAAGGCCAGAATTGTGGCGTCTGGCGTAACGGTTTGCGCGCCATCGGCGGTGTCAAACACCAACGCCCCATCCTGCCACCCCTGCCAACGCCAGCGGGTGTTGAATGTCACACCCAAAGCGGCCAGTTCATGCAGCCACGCGCGCAGCAAAGGCGAGGCTTTCATGGCTTTTGGAAACACCCGGCCAGAGGATCCGGTGAACACCTCTAGCCCCAGCGCGCGCGCCCATTCCATAACCGCGTCTGGGCCAAAGTCCTGAATGATTTCGCGGATGCGCACATCCCCGGAATAAGCTTCCAAAAAGCGGTCCAGAGGTTCGTCTTTGGTCAGGTTCAAACCCGACTTCCCCGCCATCAGAAACTTGCGCGCGGGGGAGGGTTTGGCCTCGGCCACAGTGACCGAAACGCCAGCCCGCGCCAATTCGCCCGCTGCCATCAACCCCGCTGGCCCCGCCCCAATGACAATCGCCGTTTTCATGCTGTGGGGCCTGCGTTCTTCAACTCCACCACACGGTGCGGGTATGGGATTTCAATGTCATTGGCTTTCAGTGTTTTCCAGATTTGCATCATGACACGAGGGGTGAATTTGTTGCGCCCGTCATCAATGCCATTCACCCAGAACTCCAACGCAAAATCCACGCCGCTGTCGCCAAATGCGCGCAGCTCACAGTCGGGCATGTGTTCGGGGGTGTCGGTCATAACGAAGTCCAATTCCGCCGCCGCTGCCTCGATCAATTCGGCCACTTTCTCCAAGTCACTGTTGTAGCTTACGGAAAACGGCGCCTCGTACCGGTTTGCGCTGCCCGCATCAGAGTAATTAACCACGCGGGTTGTGATGAAATGCTCATTCGGGACCACAATCCAGCGGCCATCAAAAGTTTCCAAAATCGCGGCGCGAGCGGTCATTTTCACGATGGTGCCGGCCTCGCCGCCATCCAGCTCAACGTAA
>DDMF01000005.1:16668-20833 GCA_002340515.1 Rhodobacteraceae bacterium UBA2553
CTCAACGTAATCGCCAACGGTGGCCTGCCCTTCGATCAATAGGATCACACCAGAGATGAAGTTCGATGCGATTTGTTGCAGACCAAAGCCCAGCCCAACACCAATGGCACCGCCCAACACGGCCAAAGACGTCAGGTTGATGCCCATGATGTTCATCAGCACCAAAAACGCCGCGCCAAAGATTGCAATTTCCGCCGCCTTCACCGCAAGTTCGCGGGTGGCGGGGCGCATTTCTTCTTGTTGTTTGATCAAGTTGGCGGATTGATCATTGGACCAACGGCCAAACCAGAAAATAATCCCACCGACCACGGCAAAGCGGATGGCAAAGAGCAGCGAAAAGCTCATATTTCCAAGGGGAACCACGGTTTCATCAAGCCGGGTCATCACAGGATCAAGTAACCCAAGCGTATACAGCGCGGCCATCGGGATCAGGATGTATTTTCCCAAGAGCTTGAGGAACGGGTCCGAAATAATCTCGCGTGCAAAGGCCCGAACAGCGAGGAACAGGAACACCCGCTTCCCGAACGCAATCACCGCACCCGAACCAAAGATTGAGCGCGTGACCTGTTCGCCTATTCCGGTGAAGGCAAAGGCCAATAGCGGCATCATCAAAGGCAAAAACAACAGCGAAAAGCGCATCGCCATCGCAAGGTAATCTTTGCGCCCTTTGCCGGGCGTCAGATATTTAAGGATCAGTGGTTCCAGACGCGCATTGGCATAACGCGCGGCAAAAAACGCCACCAGCAACAGGCCAAGTTGCGACCACGCCGCGGGGGACAACAGCCAGCCTTGCGCCACCTCCCAAACGGGTTCCACGTAACCCCATAATTTCATGACGATCTCTGGTTGCCCTTCCATCATCCACCCTTCCAATTTTACACACGCACAAAAAGGCGAAAATCACCGCCTTTTCCTCTTTCCAAAAATATCCCCGCCGGAGGCATCCACCCTCACCTCATTCCGAAACGATGCTAACTGGGGATCATCGCTTTCATCACCGCCACATGATCCGGGCTTTGACCCCGCGCATGATCAGCAAGGTCCAGCGCCGTGTCGATCAGCGCCTCACCATCAACCACACGATCAATCAGGCCCCAACTCAGCGCCTCATCCGCCACAATCTTTTGCCCCGCCATCAAGATCATCTTGCTGCGCGCGGGGCCGATCAGGGCGCTCATCCGCGCGGGATCCGAAGGTTGCGGCAGAAAGCCCAGCTTCATCACCGGGTAAAAGAACTTGGCCGAGGGCACGGCGATGCGAATGTCACAGGCCAGCGCCATGCCCATTGCCCCACCCGCAAGCGTGCCGTTCAGCGCCGCGATGGTCAGGCAAGGGGCGGCGGCAATCGCGCCCGACAGGCGTTCCCACACGTCATCGGTGGCAAGACCTGCGCGTGCCTCATCCAGGTCAGCACCCGCTGAGAACACTTTGCCCTCGCCGGTCAGGATCAAGACCTGGGCCTGCCCCGCAGCGTCGCCCGCGATTTGCGCCAGCTCTTCCAGCATTGCTTTGGTCAAGGAATTCGCTTTGTCAGGGCGGTTCAATGTCACCGTCCAGACGCCCGCGTCTTTCGTTAAGTTGATCATCCAAATACACTCGCACGTTTACGAATTTCAACATCACGCAGGGACACCTCTTCGCCAAGAAAGTCATCCGCGTCATCCGAACACATCCACAACAACGTACGCGCCACCCATTCCGGCGGGATATGATCATCCCAGTTCAGTTTCGACACCGCATTGATGCCAGAGGATTTGATCTCGCGTTGCATCTGTGTGGCGACCGTTCCGGGCGACAGGCCAATGGCACGAATGCCTTGCCCTGCGGCCTCTTGATGCAGCGCCTCGTTCATCATTTTGGCCCCGGCTTTGGACGCGCAGTAATGCGCCCAGCCTTCGATTGCGCGATGTGCGGCCCCAGAACTGATGGTCAGAACAGTCCCGCCCCCTTGTGCCACCATCAGCGGCATCACGGCGCGCATTCCGTAGTAGACGCCCTTCAAGTTGACGTCGATCACATGGCCCCATTCGTCTGGATCGCTTTCAATCATCGGGCCGATGGGTTCAATTACGCCCGCGTTGTTGATCAGCACATCCACGGTGCCAAACTTGGCAACGGCGGCGTCGATGACGGCTTTCACATCGGCATATCGGGACACATCACAGGTCACGGCCAAGGCTTTGTCGCCAATCGCATCCGCAATTGCGCCAATCTGCCCAGCACTGCGCGCGGTCAGCACCACATTTGCACCGGCGGCGGCAAAAATATGCGCGGCGGCCTCTCCGATCCCGCGGCTTGCACCGGTGATCACTACGGTTTTTCCAGTCATATCCAGCATGTTGGGGCCCTCCTTCTTTCTGTCCTAAACCATGCGGCGAGACGAGGCCAGAGTGCACGCAGACTTGCAGGCGGGGCTTTCGCAGTTTACCTGAAAGGAGAACAGATAAAGGAACCGCCATGACCGCGCTCGACACCCTGACCCAAAAGCTTCTGGATGCTGCTCGCAATGCGGGGGCCGATCAGGCGGACGCTTTGGCGGTGGACGGAACATCGCTGTCGATCGACGTGTTGAATGGCAAGCTAGAGCACGCTGAACGTTCCGAAGGCGTGGACATTGGGCTGCGTGTGTTGGTTGGACAACGGCAGGCCTGTGTGTCGGCCTCGGATATTTCCGACATGACCATGCAAGCGATGGCGGAACGTGCGGTGGCGATGGCAAAAGAAGCCCCCGAGGATCCGCATATCCGCTTGGCGACCGCCGATGAGATTGCAAGTGGCTGGGATCTTGCAGCCCTTGAAATGGCGGATCCGTCAGAAGAACCAGACCCCGCCGCACTTGAACGTGACGCGGCCGAGGCCGAAGCCGCCGCTTTGGCTGTGACCGGTGTCAGCCAGGTGTCCTCCGCATCCGCAGGCTATGGCCGCCACCAGTTTCACCTTGCCACCTCAAACGGGTTTTCTGGCGGCTACGGACGTACCAACCGCGCCACATCTGTTGTCGCGATCACCGGCGAAGGCGCGTCGATGGAGCGCGATTACGCGGGCGAAATGCGCGTCTTTCAAACCGACCTGCCCAGCCCATCTGAGATTGGCACCAAAGCTGGCGAACGCACCGTCGCGATGGCAGGCGCCAAACAACCGCCCACCGGCGCGTTTCCGGTGCTTTACGATGAACGCGTGTCGGCGTCCCTGATCGGCCATCTTCTGGGGGCCGCAAACGGGTCGATGATTGCGCGCGGAAGTTCGTGGTTGCGGGATCATCTGGGCGAAGAGATCCTGCCCACAGGCTTGGATTTGATCGAAGACCCCCTGCGCGCCCGCGTGATGGGATCGCGCCCATTTGACGGCGAAGGGCTGGCGACCTCTGCGCGCAAAATCATTGACGCAGGCGTGTTGACGGGCTGGACGCTCGACCTTGCAACGGCGGAAAAACTGGGCATGAAAAGCACGGCAAGCGCATCGCGTGGCACTTCCTCTCCGCCCTCGCCCTCGATCTCAAACGTGGCGCTGACACTGGGCGACAAAACCCGCGAAGATTTGATCCGCGACATGGGCACCGGGCTAATCGTCACCTCAATGATCGGGTCCACCATCAACCCCACCACCGGCGATTATTCGCGCGGCGCGTCAGGGTTCTGGGTCGAAAACGGCGAGATTGCCTATCCGGTGAATGAATGCACCATCGCGGGCAATCTGATCGCCATGCTGAAAACGATCATCCCTGCAAATGACGCCGAGCCGCATCTGAGCCGCCTTGTGCCAAGCCTTTTGGTGGACGGCATGACGCTGGCGGGCGCGTAAAATTGAGCGCTGGTATGAGCGATCTTGACCTGTTGATTGATGCGGCAAAAGCGGCGGGTGACATTGCGCGCGGTTTTTTCAAAACGGACCCAGAGGTGTGGGACAAAGAGGGCGGACAAGGTCCGGTGACCGAGGCGGATTTGGCCGTGGACCGGATGCTGCGCGAGGAGCTGACCCGCGCGCGGCCCTATGCGTGGCTGTCGGAAGAAACCGACGACGATCTGGCCCGTCTGGACGCAAATGAGGTGTTCATCGTTGACCCTATTGATGGCACGCGCGCCTTTATTCAAGGGTCCGAACATTGGGCGCATTCGCTGGCCATTGCACGCGGTGGAATTGTGGACGCGGCGGTGGTGTATTTGCC
>DDMF01000005.1:20884-28545 GCA_002340515.1 Rhodobacteraceae bacterium UBA2553
GGTAGCGGACAAGCTTTACGCCGCCCAGCGCGGTCAGGGCGCAACGCTCAACGGTCAGCCCATCACGGTCAGCGGGCGGGGTGAGGTTCTGGGGGCAACGGTGCTTGCCTCAAAGCCCAACTTTGACGTGACCCATTGGATTGATGCTAAAGTGCCGCCGGTGGAACGCAAATTCCGATCGTCATTGGCGTATCGTCTGTCGTTGGTGGGCGAAGGACGGTTCGACGCGATGATGACCTTGCGCGCGACCTGGGAATGGGATGTGGCCGCCGGAAGCCTGATTGTCGAAGAGGCGGGCGGTCATGTGTCTGACCGCCGCGCGGGCCTTGCACGTTATAACAACCGTGACCCGATGTTGAACGGAATGGTCGCCGCCAGCCCGAAAGTGCATGACGCCTTGGTGGCGCAACTCTTGTAAGGTTTTGTTAGAACTAACATTCAATGAAAATTAGGCTTTGCGAACAAGATTTCAGGCGCTAACACTATAGGCACTGAATTTGAAAGAGGTGCGCCTTTGTCTGATACGCCAACCAAACCCGCCCACCGCCCGTTGACGCTTCGTGATGTTTCCGAAGCATCTGGTGTCAGTGAAATGACCGTAAGTCGCGTGTTGCGCAATCGGGGGGATGTCAGCCAGGCGACACGGGAAAAGGTTTTGGCGGCCGCCAAAGAACTGGGATATGTGCCCAATAAAATCGCGGGCGCCTTGGCATCGCAGCGGGTGAACTTGGTCGCGGTTGTGATCCCCTCGCTGTCAAATATGGTGTTTCCAGAGGTTCTGACCGGCATCAACGAAGTGTTGGATGAAACCCCGTTACAGCCGGTGTTTGGCGTGACCAACTACAAGCCCGAACGTGAGGAAAAAGTCCTGTATGAAATGCTCAGCTGGCGCCCATCCGGGGTGATTGTGGCCGGGCTTGAGCACAGCGAAAACGCCAAAGCGATGTTGCGGGCGGCTGGCATTCCTGTGGTGGAAATCATGGACACCGATGGGCCAGCGATTGACGCTTGCGTGGGGATTTCCCATCGCCGCGCAGGGCGTAAAATGGCACAGGCAATCCTGAAAGCGGGCTATCGCAATATCGGCTTTTTGGGCACAAAAATGCCGCTGGACCACCGTGCGCGAAAACGGTTTGAAGGGTTCACCGAGGCGCTGGCCAAAGAGGGCGTTGAGATCATGGATCAGGAGTTTTACGAGGGCGGATCGGCGCTGGCCAAGGGGCGCGAGATGACCGAGGCGATGCTGAAACGCTCACCAAAGCTCGATTTTCTGTATTACTCCAACGACATGATTGGGGCCGGCGGGCTTTTATACTGCCTTGATCAAGGCATAGATGTGCCCGGCAAAGTGGGCCTTGCGGGCTTTAATGGCGTTGAGCTTCTGGATGGTTTGCCGCGCCAATTGGCCACGATGGATGCCTGCCGGATTGAAATCGGTCGCGCCGCCGCACGCATCATCGCGGATCGCGCAGCGGGGGATGGTTTGGCCGGTGGTGAACGGATAGAACTGGCACCCAAAATCACCCCGGGTGACACGCTGAAGCGACGCTAGACAAGCGCGGCGCTGCGATTTACAGAAACGGCACGGCCCCGTGGCTCAACTGGATAGAGCAGCCCCCTCCTAAGGGGCAGGTTGCAGGTTCGAATCCTGCCGGGGTCGCCATTTCCGGTGTTATTAAGTCAACCGCGCCCGGAAATTCCAAGCGCGGTTGCAGGTTTTTCACAAGACATCACAGCGACAGGCCCGTTTTTGCGGCCAAGTAGCTTTCCATTTGGTCCAGATCAGTGCCTGCGATAATGCTGTCACTGATCGCCATTTGGTAAACGCGACCCGAAAACGGCAGCGATGCAGCCCCGCGCGATCCCAGGTACAGAGGGTGGTTGCCAAAGGCCCCCGCCCCCAATGATCCTGTGCTTTGGCTGGTCACACTGCCATTCGCACGCAAGGTCGAACTGGGTGCCGCAATATCAACAAGCCCGGTCAGGACATTATCAATCGGCGCGGCAAATCCAGACACGTTCAGGTCCACCGTGCTGCTGCCGCGCGCGCGCCAGAAATAGTTATCTGCGGTCGAAACGGGAGCAAACAGCGCAAAAGTGCCGTTATACGCGCTTGACGAGCTGCTTAATTCTGCGCAACACGCCGCAGCCGCATCACTGGCCTTTCGGATCGCCATGAAGACGCTGACTTTGTCAGTGTGCACCAAGCTGATCGCATTGGTTTGCATTGCATCGTCAACACCATCAAAGTCCAGCCAATGCAGCGTTCCATCGGTTCGATAGGTTGGCCGCTCGCCTGCCACGGTTTGGGTGCAATGATGGCCATTACCGGACTTATCCTGAATTAACCCAACAGGCTGACCATCCGCTGTGACTGGTACCGTACCGGCGCTGTCTTGAAACATCGAGGAGAGATCCGACGGATCTATCCAAAACGATGGGGACACCGCTGCGGGAGAAAAGGGGGGTGCCAATTCTCCTTCTGCGGCGTCCATAAAGATACCAAGCCCTACTTGCATTACCACAGCACCACGATGTTGGTTGCGGTGGTTCCGGTCGCATGCACGCGTTTGACGCGGATGGCGTGGGCAACGCCTGCGGCCAAGGTCAAGGTGACGGTGTCGCCGCCCAACGTGGTAACGGTCACATCGCCTGCACCGCCCACCAGAATGCCACGGCTGACATTGGCAAGGTCGGCGCCGTCATCAGGGGTGACTGTTGCCAGGTGATTGGCTGGTGCTGTCAGCCCGGAGGCGTAGTTTTTGAAATCATCGGCCATTTCATTCTCCTTCGAAGTCGCCCGCACACCCCTTGCGGTTCATATGGTCCGCACAGGGCAAAACCACATGTATCACGCACAAGGGTGAGGCAGAGTGAGGGCGTGTTTGAAAACCTCGAAAGGGATTTAGCGCAAAGGCTTAAACAAGCCTTAATGACACCGTACGGTTGGCAGGTGCGCCGCGCCGAAATGCAACGGATGGATTTAGGCCGAACAGGCCGGAACCCCCATGCGGATCAGGTCGCGCCCGGTCAATTTGTAATACCCCTGAATGCGATTGCGCGCGGTGCCCAGATACCAGGACTGAATGGGTTCTGGGTAAAAGCTCGCCATCACACGGGACCAATGTTCAAATTGCTTTTGGGTAAGTGGACGGCCCGAGCGCGAAGGGCCGTGAAATCCAAAGGTTGTGCGCGGGCTGACGCAGGTTCCTGCCACGCCCAGATACATGGTGCAGGATGACAGGCAAACCGAACCGGTAATTGCCACCCTAAGACCTGATTTACGGATGTCCTCTATTTCGGCAACCCTATGGCGGATCACCCCACCACGGTCGTTGCCAATGAAAATCACGCCAGCACGCGGGCTGCGCCGTTTTTCCGCGGCTGTCGCAGGCAAGGCCAGCGCCACACCTAGAACGATCGCAACCAGAGTTGTTAGGATTGGCGCGCGTCGCACACGCACCCACAGTTTTTGCCAGGCGCAAATTGCACCCCTAAAGAATTTCTGTCGCATTTTCACCCCTCGTGAAGGTGCCTGGCACAGGGCCAGACCACGGACGGCACCCACCGTCCAAGGGGAATTAGGGCGGAGAAACCTTACGATTGCGTTGTGATAAGGGCGGCCAGCGCCGGGTTCTTATGAAAGAATTGCGGAAAACATCGTTCAAATTCGCGCGGCTTTATCCCAGTTTTCGCCACTCAAACACTGTCTTACCCCCATAAGAAAATGAGGTTTGGGTGAAAAAAATGCTAACCCTACGCGCGTATCTGAACTATCTTAGGGAGATGTGATTGCGGGTAAATTCGCGCTTAAGGGGAATTCTTTCAGAAAGCCGGCCTATGTCAGGACAGTTTCACCCAGTTAAAACCCTCTTGCGCCGCTTTGCGTTGGGCGCGGGGGCAATGCTGTGTTTGGGGGTTGCCGCGCTTGCACAATCCTCCTCGGGTACACGCCTTTCCAGCTTTGGCTTGCCAGGAGTGATCGACACGCCCAGCGCCGAAACCCTTGAGGATGGTGAAATTGCGCTGAGCTTTGCCACCATCGGCAAGGGCATTTTGCGCAACACCGCAGCATTTCAAATCACACCACGCCTGACCGGATCTTTTCGCTACGCCGCCCACGGGCGCACCATTGGCGATGGGGGAAATTACGACCGCAGCTTTGATTTTTCCTACCTGCTGTTGGAAGAAAGCCCCTATCTGCCCGCGCTGGCCTTGGGGATGCGCGATTTTGCAGGCACCGGCAATTACAGCAGCGAATATTTTGTCGCGACCAAACATCTTGGGCCCCGTCTGACCCTGTCTGCGGGTGTCGGTTGGGGGCGTATTGCGGGTCAGGCGCGCCCGGTCCTGATCGACGGGGCCTCCATCAACACTTATAAATACTGGTTTTCCGGCGAGATGGGGTATTTTGGCGGATTGCGTTGGCAAGTGAATGACCGGCTGTCCCTGATGGCGGAATATTCGCCCGACACCTATGATTACGAGGCGCGAACCTATGGATTTGAACGTAAGTCCCCCTATAATTTTGGGTTGAAATACGACATTAATGCCCGTTGGAGCATGGGGGCCTATTATGCTTATGGCAGCGTGTTTGGCCTGCAGTTCAGCCATGTTTTCAACCCGAAACATCCCAAGATTGTTGGTGGTCGGGATGGTGCGCCTGTGCCAGTTGCCCCACGAGGCACCGCATCGCACAGCTGGGATGGAAATTGGGTAAACTCTGCCTCTCAACGCAATGATGTCACAGCCCAAACCAAGGCACTTCTGGCCCGACAAGGGTTGATTGTCGAAAGCCTGACCCTTGTGGGAAATCGCGCGATTTTACGCCTTCGTAATCCACATTACGGCGCTGTGGCCCAAGCCATCGGGCGGTCGGCGCGAGCGTTGACGCGCAGCTTACCGGGCCATATCGACCAGTTTGACATCATTCCCGTGGTGAACGGCATGAACACGACCAAGACCACGCTGCGCCGCGCGGATCTTGAACAGTTTGAATGGCACCCGAACGGGGCGGCGCTCAGCTATGCCAATGCGGTGATTGTCGACGGGCGCGCGACTGAAGTCCCACCCTCCGATCAAAATGCGGGCCTTTATCCCGCGTTCACCTACGGCATTCGCCCCTATCTTTCCGCGAGCCTATTTGACCCAGACAGCCCGCTTCGAGCGGATTTCGGGGTGCAATTGGACGCGTCATTTACACCCTCGCCGGGGTTCATATTCTCTGGCCAATTGCGCTATCCGCTGTTGGGTAATCTGAACACCAGCACGCGCGTATCTAATTCGGTTTTGCCGCATGTTCGGTCGGACGCGGTGGAGTATGACAAGGCCTCGACCCTCGAAATCTCACATCTGACGGCAGAATATTTCTTTCGCCCGGCCACCAATTTATTTGGGCGCGTCACCGCGGGCTATCTGGAACGAATGTATGCTGGTGTTTCAGCAGAGCTGCTTTGGAAGCCCGCCAACAGCCGTTTGGCGCTGGGGGCGGAACTGAACTATGTCACGCAGCGCGACTTTGACGTGTTGTTTGACCTGCGCGACTACGACATCTTCACTGGGCATCTGTCGGCTTATTACGATTTTGACAATGGGTTCTCCGGCCAGATTGATGCGGGCCGATATTTGGCGGGCGATTGGGGCGCCACGTTGAAATTTGAACGCCGCTTTGCCAATGACTGGCGGGTCGGCGTGTTCATGACCCTGACCGACGTCCCCTTTGAGGATTTCGGTGAAGGCGCATTTGATCGCGGATTTTATTTCCATATTCCAAACGCTTGGCTGACTGGCGAGCCGTCACGCGAAGGCTATGCCCATACGGTGCATCTGATCAACCGCGACGGCGGGGCCAAGCTGGATGTGCGCAATCGTTTATATGACGTGGTGCGCGATTTTCAGAACCCGGCACTTGAGCAAAGATGGGGACGGTTTTGGCGATGATAAAACAGTTCATTATTGCGGCGGCGCTTGGGGCTGTTGCCGGTTGCGCCCCTGATGGCGATAAGAAAAGCCTGTCGGAGCGCTTGATGTACAGCTCTGCCCCCGGTTTCGACCACCGAAATACGTTGGAAACCGCCAATGCTCTGGCACAATCCGGCGCGCCAGCCTTGTCGATCAGGGTGGATAAGCGCGCGGTGAATGGGGTGTTGTTTTTGCTCGAAAGCAATTATGGGTATCAAGCGTTTCTCAGCAGCGACAACAGTATGATTGTTCTGAAAGACGGGGGTCTTGCGGCGACGCGCGGTTTGGGCTGGGATCTGATTTCATCCGACGTTTCCACCTTGCGAAGCGCGCTTATGCAACGCCCAGAGGAGCGGCCTTATCAACGGCGCTATCGACACCTTAACGGCGAGGATCACGTCACCGAGATCGTTGTGGGATGCGTGCTGACCCGCCGTGGGCAAAGATCGATCACGGTTGATGAGAAACCGCTGCGCACAATGTTGCATCAGGAAAAATGCTCTAATGCGCAGGTCTCGTTTCAGAACCTCTATTGGATCAGTCAGAGCGGGGCCAAAATCATCCAGTCCCGCCAATGGGCAGGTCAGGGGATTGGCGCCATTGCGATACGCCGCTTTGATTGATCACAACGGATACGACTGATCAGTTGTTGACCGTTCCCGTGGTGGAGTTGGCAGACCCCAACGCACCAAGTGCGGCGACCCCTGCCCCTGCGGCCAAAGCCGGGCCAATGGCAAAGGGCACAAAACCTGTAACCTCGCCCGCCGCAGCTTCGACGCCCAAACATTCATCCGCAGGCACAGCGGCCTGATTTGCAACTGGCGCGCAGGGCGGGGTCGGTGTGGGAGTTTCTGCGAGAAGGGGTGTGGCGAGAAAACAGACCACGGATGCGATCATGATTTTTCTGTCAATCATAGCGACCTCTTTTTCTTTGCGGATCATCTAGGGGTAAAAGATCACCATTTAACATTCGGTTAATACTCATCCGGCCTGCAATCATCTGATCAGCTGCCTGATCTTGCAATAGTTGCCGCCAGCAAAGACGGTGAGATTTGCCTGATGACCCGGCCCCAAATGGTGACCGGCTGTTCGGTGACGAAAATCACATCATTCGGGCGCAATTCAAACCGGGTTGCCAGCACCAGATTGGCGGCATTTGTGGCATCCAAATGCCAAGCTTGAATACCGTTTTTGCTGTACTCACCACGTAACACATAGACTTCAGCAATGTTTCCGGTCTCATTTCGCACGCCTTGGGCCTGATCAAACAGCGCGTCCGCCAGAACCGCTTTGCGTTCAAATGGCAGGGTATAACGGCCCTGCGCGCCCACCTCGCCCGAGATATATACATAGTCGCGATCCAGCGCGTCCATTTTTGCACGTGTCTCAAAATTCTGCCGTGCTTCTTGCAGCTCAGACCGGCGCAGTCCGACCTCGGCGGTCAATTGGCGTAAACTGCTTTCGCGCGCGTCCTGACGGCGTTCAGACAGGCGAATTTGCTCTTGGAAATAACCCTCGGCGCGCGCCAGATCAAAACCTGTATCCACATAAACCGCATCCCCAGGCTTCAGCGCAAGTGTTTGAACATCAGGGCGTTTTTCATATATTTCACGCGGGATTTGATAGAGTTTTTCGTCGCGGAAAATGCGTATGACCCCTTCCCCAGTGCTGTTTTTCTCTAGCCCACCCGCCTGTGTCAG
>DDMF01000005.1:28573-36226 GCA_002340515.1 Rhodobacteraceae bacterium UBA2553
GTCAGCGCCTCGTTTAACGGCAGTGCGGTCAGGGTCACGGGCGCGACCATCGGTTTGCGCACGGCCCCGCCAACCGCCACACGCTGCGAGTTAAACTCGGCGATTTCCAGGCTAAAGGCAGGGTCAATCTGATGCGCGACCAAGGCTTCAAAAAGCTTGGCTTCGGCCTCGTCCACGGTCATTCCGCCCAGCTCAACCCGGCCCACATCCGGGATGGCAATCGCACCGTCATCTTGCACTGTGTAGCCTTGGCGTCGGTTTTGCGCCGCCAAAAGGCCGGTCAGTTCGCTGATGGTGGTGCCCGATTGCGAGGTCGCCAACAGCACCACATCCCCCA
The DNA here is from genome assembly GCA_002340515.1 of Rhodobacteraceae bacterium UBA2553. GTDB lineage: Bacteria > Pseudomonadota > Alphaproteobacteria > Rhodobacterales > Rhodobacteraceae > Aliiroseovarius. The sequence continues at coordinate 28,911 of DDMF01000005.1, forward strand.
CACCAATTCGGTAAGGACCGGGACGGTACGTCGGGGGCAGGCTCAGCACAGTTTTGGCCGGGCGGCCTGCATCATTATACGCAGGTTGCGGCAAAGATCCTGCGCCCAGCGCCGTGCCTTTTGTTCCTGCGGTGCGTGAGAAGATCGCGGGTAGAGATTTCGGATTATAAGTTGACGCATTGGCGGATATCAGACTTTTGGCGTTGATCTGGACCACACCCACATCACCCACCGCCGTCACCTCTTCAACAACGCTGGCGCTATTGTAAACTGCGCCGCAATTGGCCAGCATCATGATGGTCGTTGCGATACAAAGCAGTCTCACATCACTTCCCCCGGGATCTGGACATTTGCGTTGCTTTAAAACTAGCAGGTTAGATACACACGGTAAAGAAGAGTGATGCGCGAAATAGACTCCAAATAGGGGAGACTTAGATCACTCGAACACCTTCGTTTGAAATGAGTGCGGCGGTCAGCCTGCCTGTGGCATAGGCCCCTGTGTCCACCGAGATCAGGCCGTTTTCCACACATAACTCAGGAACAATCACATGGCCGCGCACCAGCCATTGGCCATCTGTCCGAGGGGTGTTTGGCGGCGGTAGCCCCCACATCAAAACCTTGTCTGACTGCTGGTCCATCGGCAGCAGCGGGTCGGCTGCGGCATGCACCACATGCACATTCCCGCTGGACCAGATCAGTGGCAGACCCCGCAGCCAAGCCACCAAATCAGGCCCCATCTTATCACGCAAAGCATCGCGCCAATGTCGCAACCGATCGGCATCGCGCGTTGACGTCACGCCGGAAATATGAAAGCTCGCAAGTGTTTGCATTCCGCCATGGCGCAGCCATCTTGGCCCGTGCAGTTCTGGCTGATCCAGAAAGGAAAGCAGCATGTCTTCGTGGTTGCCACGCAAGCAGATCACCCGCCGATCCGCCGCTTGGACAAGATTGAAAAGGTGCCTTAATACTCCTGCACTTTCTTCACCGCGATCAATGTAATCTCCGACGAATATCAGCGGCGTGTCCGGGGAAATTTGGTCGGGCAGGCGCGACAACAGATCATTCAGAAGATCAAACCGTCCATGCACATCACCAATCACAACAAAAGGCGCATCGGGGCACATCGCGGCGGTGAATGTTGGGGCGTCAGGCTCTTGTGATCGACCCAGTACCGACCGAAGCCTTCGGCCAAACCTGATCAATTTACCCGCCCTGCATCAGCTTTCATAATACCCGCCATCCGCAGCGGCGTACCCACCATAAGCGTCGCCATAGCCGTATTGCTTCATCTTCTTCATGTCGATTTGCGTAAGCACCAAGCCCGCGATCAACACCTTCCCTTGGGCAAACTGCTTGAGACCTTCGGAAATCTGATGGCGAGCCGTCGAGTTCCACCGCACGACATACAAAATCGCGTCCGCCACATGGGCAATCACGCGCGCATCCGGCACCGCCAGCACCGGCGGCGTGTCGATGATCACAATGTCATACGCCACACGGGCCTCCTGGATCACGGCCCGAAACCGATCCGAGGAAAAGACATCAGCGGCATTGCCTGCAGAGCGGCCCGCCACCAGAATGTCCGCGCCAAACCGGTCGACCTGTTGCACGGCCTCGCCGAGGGTTTGCTCGCCGGGCAATACGTCCTGAAGGCTCCCGGTCCCGGCCAGATCAAAATAGTGCGAAAACACCTGTCGGCGCAAATCGCCTTCGATCAGCAACACCCGCTTGCCCATACCCACATAGTTCTGCGCCATAGCGATCGAGACGGTGGTTTTACCCTCGCCGGGGCCGGAGGACGAAATCATCAGGACTTGCGGCGGATGATCAAGATTGGACAACACCACAGAGGTCCGCAAATTGCGCACCGCTTCGGCGGCAGAAGAGGTGGGTTTGTCGACCAGATATTCCAACAGCCCCCGGCGTGTCTCGCTTGGAACCGAGGGGATTTTGCCCAGCACCGCCAGCCCGCTGAACGCCTCCAGCTCTTCCGATGTGCGAAAGCCGTTTTGCAGGATTTCGCGGGTCAGAATGACCCCGGCACACAGAAGAAACCCGACGATTCCAGCCAAACCCGTAAACCGCGATACATGCGGTGCGGACGGGCCGGTGGGGATGGCCGCCGTTGACAGCACCCGGCTGTCAGCCTGTTGGATACCCGCCTGCACCGAGGTTTCTTTCAGGCGCGCCAAGAAATGTTCATAGATCAGCCGATTGGCTTCGGCCTCACGCGACAACTGTTCCAGCGCCAGAAGATCCTCGGATTGTTGGGTGTATTTCTGCTGAAGCTGCGTCATTGACGTGGCGATGGAACTGGCCTGAGCCTGCGTGCGCGCTTGTTCCAGAAAAAGCCGGTCACGCGCCAATTCATAGCCACGTTCCTGCGCGCCCTCCGCATCCCCGCGGATCAGACGACCAAGCCCAAGCTCACGCACCACAGACAGCAGTGTTTCTGCGTCGCCCCCTGCATAAGCGGTCTCTAACTGAGCGATTTGAATAGCCTGCAATTCCCGCTCAACGCGCAGATCATCCTGCCGCAGGCGTGCATCCTTGATCTGACGGTTCAGGACCTCAAGCGCCTCGGCGCTGACCAGATCGGTGCGGGCAGAAAACGCTTTGACTGCCGCCTCGGCGCGTTCCAAATCAGATTGCAAAACCGCGACACGTTCGGTCAGCCAAGAGGTGGCTTTTTCGGTTGCTGCAAATTTCACCTCGACCTGATCCTGAATATAGGCATCCGCCAACGCGTTCGCCAGATTGGCAGATTTGGCGGGGCTGGATGTGATCGCGGTGATGGTAAACACAAAGCTGTTGCGCAGATTGGCAATGGTGATGGCGGACAGCACCCGATCAATGGTGGCATTGCGCAGCACGTCGGGGTCCGGCGGCGGGGCCAGATCATCGGTTGACGAGAAAACCTGTTTGAGTGCGCTCAGCGACAAACCGGACGCGGGTGTGAGCGCGGGGTTGAACTCCGCATCTTCTATCAGGTTTTGCCGGTCCACCAGCTTACCGATTAATCCACGCGAGCGCAGCACTTCGACTTCGGTGTTGACCGTCGCCTGATCCGCCCCCAGACCAGAGATGACATTGTCGATATCAACCACCTGTTCCTGACGGCTTTCCAACATCACCACCGCGCGTGCCGTATAGATTGGCGTGACCGCCTGCGAAACATAAATCCGGCCCAAAAGCGCCATGATGACCATGGACGCAAGGATCATCCAGCGCCCGCCCCACAGCACCCGAACCACCTTGAAAAGGTCCAGCGTATTGTCATGGGATCCGCCATGACGCACTGGGGTTGCGTTAAGGGAATTGGGCCAGTTGACTGTCATTTTCGATGAGCGCCCCCGCACGTTAAAGGCGTGTCAACAACCTTCCACACTCTGTCAAATTGTGCAAAGTGGTTTTCATAACTCACGCCCCGGCGCGGGTTAAAACGGTCCAGATTGTGCGCGCCACCAACTGTAATTCAAACGTTATACTGGCATTTTGGTATAGTGAAGATCGGCCAAAGCCTTGGCGCGGGTGGCATCAAGACCGATGGCATAGCCAAGCTCGACCTGCGCAAAACCGCTGATCCCCGGACGCACCTGATGGCGGGCACAATATTCGGGAATTTCCCGCAGATAAACGATGGCATGGGCGTAGGCATCTGGGCGCGGGCCGATCAGGCTCATGTCGCCACGCAAGACATTCAGGATCTGCGGCAATTCATCAATCCGGGTCTTGCGCATGAAGGCGCCAAAGCGGGTCACGCGGTCCGTTTCGATCGCTTCGTGATAGGCACGCTCGGCATCCATGCTTTCGCGCATCGAGCGGAACTTGAATGCGCGAAAGGGTTTGCAATCGCGCCCCATTCGGGTCTGCACGAAAAAGATGGGGCCGGCATTCAGCACAGGGTTTAGCAGGAGAAACAGGGCTGCAAACACAATCACCAAAGGCAAAAGCAAAATCGCAACTGTGATATCAAATGCCCGTTTAAAGACCAGAAAAACCCAACGCCAGTGGGGCTGGTTTTCGGGCACCAACATTTGGGAATTGACAGCTGAAAGGTCAAGAAAGGTCATGACGCTCCCCCTAGGAGATACGAGTTTTGGCAAACCGGCAGCCGCAATCATCACCACACAGGATTACTCCTAGTTGTATTTTTTATCAAAACCTTAAGCGTGTTGTAAATACATTTAATACAATTAAAGGTGGTTTATTGGGATTTCATTAACCCTAAGGCGTATTTATCGCGCAATTACACAGGGATAGGCAATAATACGGTAAGCAATTATTTTTGTTAATAATTATTAACGATCGTCGAAATCTGACCTATCCTTTTGTCTAGATCAACAGATGCGCCCTTCGCTTCAATGTTCAAACGCAGCAACGGCTCTGTATTTGAGCGCCGCACATTTAGACGCCAATCATCAAAGGTAAGGCTCAAACCATCAGTATCGTTCTGGTTGTTTGCCATTTGCCCGAATTTAAACTTGATCGCATCCATCGCCCTTTGCGGGTCATCCACACGGAAATTGATCTCGCCAGACGAAGGGAACGCCGCATGACGTTGCGCAATCACCTCAGCCAGATTTGTGTTCTTCCGCCCCAAAAGCTCCAGCACCAATAACCACGGGATCATGCCACTGTCGCAGGCCATAAAGTCGCGAAAATAGTGATGGGCCGACATTTCGCCGCCATAAATCGCCCCCGTGTCGCGCATGGTTTGCTTGATAAACGCATGCCCGGTACAGGCCATCACCGCCACACCACCCAAGCGTGCAACAATCTCCTCTGTGTTCCAGATCACACGCGGATCATGAACGATTTTGGCCCCCGGTGCTTTGGCCAAAAAGACCTCCGCCAATAGGCCCACAACATATTCACCCGGCACAAATGCGCCGGTGTGATCAAAGAAAAAACAGCGGTCGAAATCGCCGTCCCAAGCGATGCCCAAATCCGCCTTTTGCGCCACAACCTCATGCGCGGTGGCAGGCTGATTTTCAGGCAGAAGCGGGTTTGGAATACCGTTGGGAAATGCGCCATCGGGGTCGTGGTGCATCCGATGAAACGCGATCGGCGCGCCAGCATCAGACAATGCCTCAGCGATCGCATCAAAACTTGGCCCCGCAGCCCCATTGCCCGCATTCACCACGATCTTCATCGGGCGAAATGCCCCGACATCCACAAAGGACAACACCCGGGCAACATAAGCACTGCGCGCGCCGTCCCGACGCGAAGTATCAATACGCCCTTGGTCAGGGGCCTCAGGAAAATCCTGCTGTTCCGCACAGGTTTTGATCGCCGCAAATTCCGTGATCGGATCCAGCGGTGCGGACCCGGATTTCACCATTTTCATGCCGTTAAAATCCATCGGATTATGCGATGCGGTCACGCAGATACCGCCACAAGCCTTAAAATGGTCGGTGGCGAAATAAACCTCTTCGGTGCCGCACAGTCCCAGATCAATCACCTCAGCACCGGCACCCATAAGACCTTCTGCCACGGCCCTCGCCAATGCGATAGACGAGGCGCGGGGGTCGCGGCCCAGCACCACGCGGGTCGCTTTAAGCACTGTCGCAAAAGCGCGCCCAATCCGTGTGGCGATGTCTTCGTTCAACTCTTCACCAAGGCGTCCGCGCACGTCATAGGCCTTGAAACACGTGAGGGGGCGAATGTTGCTTTGCGGCCTCACCCTTTAGCCCCCTGACCACGGGCATAAATATCCTCGTAGCGGATAATATCATCCTCGCCCAGATAGGCCCCGGTTTGCACTTCGATCAAGGTCACAGGCAGCTTTCCGGGGTTTTCCAACCGGTGTTTTGTGCCAAGCGGGATATAGACGGATTGGTTTTCTGCCACCAATTGCTCGTTGTCACCGATCACGACTTTGGCCGTCCCAGCCACCACAATCCAATGCTCTGCGCGGTGGTGATGGGATTGCAGGCTCAGCGACGCGCCGGGATGCACAATGATGCGTTTCACCTGAAACCGATCCCCGGTGGCGAGGCTTTGAAACGGCCCCCAGGGGCGGTGATCGGTTGGAAATTCCTCGGCCTGCCGCACCCCAAGCCGCTTCAACTCGCAGACCGCTTTTTTGACATCTTCCGCGCGACTGGCATCCGCCACCAAAACCGCATCCGGCATGGCCACAGCCACAATATTTTGCAGCCCGACCCCGACCAGAGCAACGGCGTCATCCTCAGACCACAAAAGCGTGTCTTCACAGTCGATTGCACTGGCCAACCCTTTCAGGGCCACGCCTTTTTCGTCCTGCTTGGTTTCACGGCGCACCGAGGGCCAGCCCCCCAGATCTGTCCAGCCTGCGTGAAAGGGGACAACCGCCAAATTATCCGCACGTTCCATCACCGCATAATCGATCGAGATATCCTCAGCCTCAGACCATGCCGCAGGATCAAGACGCAGAAATCCAAGGTCTGGTTTGCCCTGTTCAACCGCACCCTGAACCGACGCCATCAGCCCGGGCGCATGGGTGCGAAACGCCTCTATGATCGTCTGTACCGAAAAAAGAAAGATCCCCGCATTCCACAAAAATCGCCCCGTGGCCAGCATTTCGGCAGCCCGGCCCGCGTCTGGCTTTTCAATAAAAGCCACGAGGTCAAGCGGGTGGGTGGAGCCATTTGGATTGTTGAAAAGTTCCAGATACCCATAGGCCGTTTCCGGGTGGGTGGGGGTAATGCCAAAGGTGACAAGCTTACCGTCATTTGCCGCCTCACGCCCGATCATCACCGCTTCTTGAAACGCCTCAGCATCAGAGATCACATGATCCGACGGGGCCACCAGCATCATCGCGTCAGGGTCGGTTTGGGCCAGCCATAAAGCGGCCGCAAGCACGGCGGGGGCGGTGTTGCGCCCCTCTGGCTCAATCAAAATAGCACCGGGATCCACGCCAATTTCAGCCAATTGTTCCGTGACGATAAACCTGAAATCTGAATTGGTAAGCACAACAGGGGCCGCGAACCCTTCGCCTGTCAGACGCTTGACCGAGGCCTGCAGCATCGTGTCATCCCCCGCCAACCGGGCAAATTGTTTGGGATAGGATTTACGCGACAGCGGCCAAAGCCGGGTACCAGAACCGCCACATAAAAGGATGGGAACAATCGTCATACGACTCTCCGTTAAGGCGTGTTATTCTTTGACATTACACCTTAAGGTAATTTGAAGACATGTCCAGAACTGGCAGAGATTTAGAATTGTCCGCGCCAGCTGGAAGCGTCGAAATAGGTGATATCCTTTGGATCCAGCGCCGGGTCTGACAATGCGCGCGCAGGCACGCCCCCCACCACCGTACCTGCGGCCACGTC
>DDMF01000005.1:36267-40527 GCA_002340515.1 Rhodobacteraceae bacterium UBA2553
TCCCCAAGTGTGACATTGGGTAAGATCATCGCGCCCGCGCCAATCCATACGCCGTCCTCAACCACAATCGGCCCCGTGGTTGCCTGGCGCGTGATGAGGTCATGACCTGCGGTGATAAAACTCACCCTTGGGCCAACCATAATTTTGCTACAGAATGTCAGCCCCCCGGCGCCTTGCAAAAACACCTGATGAGACAACAGCACATCTTGGCCAAATTGGATTTTGTCGATGCTGGTCGCAGTATATCCCGGCAAAATCGTCACGCGCTGGCGGTTCAGCCCGATCCGCCAAAACCCGCACCGAATGCGATCTGCCACTTGGCTTTGGCCACGGCGCAGCGCCACCCACAGGTCACGACATCTCATGCGATCCACCTCCAACTGTTGGACAATCCGGCCCATCCCAAAAACACTACAATCGCCAAGCCGTTGACCCCAAACAAGGCAAGGCAGGCCGGGGTTGCCACAACGGCCAGCACAAAAACAGGCGCATAGCCGTACAGGAAAATTGACCGCGCCGCGCGTGTCGCGAGCGTCTGGGCCAACTCATATCGAAACCAGATTGACAGGGCGATGCCCAGCGACATGGCAACCCCCAGCACAAGGCTGTTTTGCGCGATGATCCCCTGAGCAAAGGCGACGATCAGCGCCAGAGCCGTGACAATCGCAAAACCCGCCCCGCCGGTTTTGAACAGGGTCCACAGAAAAGATCGCGCATGAGAAAGCCCCGCGCGGTGGGCGGCAGACGCATCGCGGATCACCACGGATTGCAGGATTTGAAACGGCTGAAATCCCGCCTGCAACAGCCGACTGCCAAAGGCGACAAATCCGACCAGCGCGGCATCTGATCCAGACCACATCCCCAGGGCCAGGGTTGGCAATTGAAACAGCCCCACCGTGATCAATGAAATACCCTGTACCCAGCCCGCATAGGTTCGCACAGCCTTGGAAAAAAACCGCCAAGCGCGGCGCAAGCGCCAGCTTTTTGGGGACAAATACGCCCAGGCACCGATCACGGGAAGCGCCGCCAAGCTAAGGTATGTCGCCAGCGTTCCCCCACCGATGTGCCACAGCGACACTAGCGCACCAACCGACAGACCGCGGGCCAAAAGCCCCCAGATCGCCACCCGTCGCACCTGCCCCGTCGACAGGGAAACGGTGCCAAGCACCGCCCAAAGAAACTCAGTTCCGCCATAAAGAATGGACGCCAAAGCCACCCAGATCCAAGTGCCGTCAAAAACGGTGGTCATTTTATCAGAGGCAAAGACCACAACACAAACCAACGCAATTGCCCCGGCCAGCGCCAGTTTTGCAAGAACCGCAGGCACGCACAGCGCGGAAAGCCGATGCGCACGCGCGCCATTTGCACGCACGAGGATATAGGAATGTGGATCCGGCAAAGCAGCGAGCAACAGGCCAAAACTGCCCAGCACCCAACCTGGAAACGCATATTGGGCCGCCCCAAAACTCACCAGCAGATAAGAGTGGAAAAGCAACCCAAACACCCGCGGTGTATAGGCGTCGATCAACCGCCAAAACCCGTCTGACGCGGCCAGTTGCGCAAGCTTTGACACGAAGGGCGAAGGGGCGGTCAACTCAGTCATCTCGCCCCCAAGCCACGCTGATTTTCCCACCCCGCACAAGGCGAAGCGTATGACCATGCCATATTGCGCCGCCCGCCTGTTGCCACGTCATTTCTGCCATCTCGGCACTGCCAACAGCGGTCACATTTCGCGCCGGAGTCGGGGACCAGAGGGTCAGCTCGGTGGCCAAAAACGGTGATAATTTTAGCGTCGTATCAAGGGTAAACCGGGTCTCATTGGCGACGTGATACAGCTTTGCCCAACCGCCACATAGAAACAACGGGTCGGCGATTTTTTCAGGCCGTGGTTCATGCGCCGATTTACGCGTCAAAAGCTGCCGCATGGCCTGCCGCATCCCGGTGGATCCCATGGGGGGTGGAGCCATCAAGACAGCAAGACGAGCACCGTTTTGGTCGGCAATCAGCCCCGACCCCTCCTCGTCCAAGACATGCCACCACAGGGATGTCTCTGGTGGAGGCACTTCTGACGGCGGGACAATCCCATGGGTCAAAAGGGCGGCAAAGGCCGGGTAATCCTCAACGGTATTATAGCCGTGCAACAGATGTCGCCGATGCGGACCATCCCAATGGGCAGATAAGGCACCACAGGGCGCGCGCGCATGCAAGCGATGCCAAACCGTGGCGCACCAATCCGGCGAGAGCTGCTGGCCCCAATCTTTCGCAAGCGTCGCAAGACCCGCCATAGCGGCATATCCAAAGATCTGGAACCGCCCCCGACCCAGCGGGGACGGATCGCCAAATTTCGCATGACAATCCGTTAGCCACGTCAATCCGGCGGCCACGCATTGGGTCAAATCCTTGTCCTGCACATCCCCAAACCGCATGATCAGAAACAGCAAAAACGCGTGATATTGTGTGCTGTTATCCCCGGCAAGATCGGGCAGGAACCCGGTTTCCTCTGGCACCAGATCCACCTTGCCAAGATCCGCAAAACACAATCGCCCCCGGTCCAGCCGCCGATTGACAAGCCGCGCCATCAACCGCCAATTTGCGGTGGCATGGGTGGCCTGAAACTGATTTTTCAGCCACGATAATCGAAGCCGCGCCGTTGCGCTCAACTCCTCTGTCCGATCGAACAAAAGTGCATAGCCCAGCGCCAAAAACTCCCAATGACCTTCCAAAGGCGGGTTGTCTTGCTGGAACGCGACAATCTGCTGCCACACCGCATCCGAAGGCTCCTCCCGCTCCGCATGTTGCAGCAAAAGCCGATAAGCGGGGCCATAAAATCCGGTCCAGTTTTCACGCATCCTCAACCCTCCAACGCACGCTAAGTTCCAAAACGTCATCCAGCATCATGTCCACAGCACCATTCACCTGAAACGGAATGCGCTGTGAGAGGCGTTCACGTATGTATAAAAGCCCATCCCGCAGGCCCGGAATGGCAAACACCACATTTTGCACCGCCTTGGGCACCGGCCGGTTAAACCACCGGCTGCACCCCTTTAAAACATAGCGATCCGGGGCAAGGGCAAGGGCGCGAAAATGTAGGATCCATGCATCTGGCTCATCCCGCAAATAGACCATATGCGCGAACCCCTTGGGCAGCGGAATTAGATCCGGGGTGAACCGCAACACCGCACCCGATTGCAAGGTTAAGGCGACTTCTTCTGCTGGGAATTGATGGTAGAAATTGCGCCGCTTATGGGGGATGACCTTGGTGCCAATTCGCGCGGTTTTGACCTCCGACTTGGGGATCACGAACCGCTGAACACAATCCATCAAAGATGACGCCCCGCGCGCGCGAAGCTGTAGATTGCGATGCCCGCCCATGGCCGTGGCCGCCCCTGTTTCGCACAGCATGACCGACGCCGTTTCAAACGCAATCTCCGCTTCAAATGCCCAATTCGCCCCATCGCTGTAAAACCGAGCGGATTGTTCTGTCGCGGTGCCCAGCGCGCGATTTTCAAAAGAGAAAAAGCTTTCCAACGTGCCGGTTTCAATCCCAAGATCCAAACCATATCCCTGGGTCGGATCCGACAGGTGCAGCCGGCGTTGGGAAGATCCGTCGGTCATGTCGATGGTGAAAAATTTATCCATTGCGCATATCCCTTAATGGCTGCCCAACCGTGGACAGGATCAGGATCAACGCCACATGTTCCCCCAGCCGCGCCGCAAAAAAATAATTGCCGCCTTTAATATGCGCCAAGGCAATCAGGCCAAGCATTGCCAGCGCGGTGTTGCGATACACAATCCGGTCTGGCGTGTTCGCCAATGTTGCCCGGCAAATGAGGTAAAGTGAAAGATGCATCACTCCCCAGACCACCAACCCGACCTGACCAAACATATAGAGATATTTGAAGTAAAGCTGATCGGCCGTGGTCGCCGCGGACAGGCCGGTACCCCAGAAAAAATCAAACTCTTCGGCCATCAAAATGGCATTCATATGGAACGTACCGGACAGGGATTGGATGGCAAAAAGGTCGCCGCGCATGAGCGCCTGAAGCACCTCTAGATAACGACCCGTCAGGCTGGTGTCCTGTCCGGCGACACCGCCGGATCCGTCTGGCATAAACAGGATCGCCCCCCCCGCCAGCACGACCCACAAAAGCTTGGTCACCACATGCCCACGGGCGAATTTGGCAAAGATCAAATAAAACACCAAAAGCATCAACCCGGTGCGCGCCGCCAGAAACGCGCCGACGCAGGACAGCAGAACCA
>DDMF01000005.1:40567-41392 GCA_002340515.1 Rhodobacteraceae bacterium UBA2553
AGCACAAAGAAAAGCGAGGCGGTATCATATCCATTAAACGGCCCGCGTGCCCGGTATCCCAAATCGCGCAACCGATCAACGGATGCCACGGGATAATAACGAAAGCTCCAGTCGCGAAACGCCGGAAAGGTCAGTTCGAGCAGCTGCATCGCAAGGCTCACCAGCACCAAGACAGCAAGCATACGGTAAAGATCAAACGCCCCGGCCCTGAGCAATGCAAAGACAAACCAAACGCCCACCGCCCATAAGAACACCTTCATCGGCCAACTGGCATATTTCACGCCGGACATGAAATTGGAACCTGCCCCAAGACGCATCACCATCAGCACAGAACAAAGCGCGTAAATGAGCAAGATCAGCGTGGTTGCCTGTTGCCAAGCCAAGGTGTTCGGCAGCGGGTTTTGCGCGGATGACAGGGCGAAACTCAGCACCACGTAAAGGATCACAAGGTAATCCCAACGCAGGAAAATCACCCCGAGATTGATCACTTCTGGCGCGATGAAAAGCAGTGGCAGAGCCAGATGCAAAATCACGAAGCGCTGGGTTTGGGACAGATCGTGCATCTAACCCCCTTTGGCCCGAAAGGCGCGCAATACGCGCGCGGGCGACACGCGCGACCCCGCCAAGCGCAACCAGGCCCGCGTTGGGGAAATCCCGAATTCCTGCTTCAGATAAGGCGCGAACCGGCGCAGGAACACAAAGTTATTGCGCAAGACCCAAATCTCAAACCACAGCCGCCCCCCGCGCCGCTGCCCGCCCTTTTTGGCATAGGCCACACTGGGCGAAAGGTGAAAACAGGTGGCTTGCGGCACCAGAAAAACCTTG
>DDMF01000156.1:0-3153 GCA_002340515.1 Rhodobacteraceae bacterium UBA2553
TATCGGCGGCGGCATGGGCGTGGCGATGTGCCTTGAGCGTCCATAACCGAGCTTACCGTGATGAAAAGGGGCGCTTCGGCGCCCTTTTTTTGTGTGTGCTGTCCACGCTGACCGATGAACGTTTAGCGTGCGTATTACATCGCGGGCGCAACCCACTTGCGGTGCGCCTCCGATTCGTTAATCTTGGGGTGACAGCTGCGGAAGCAGCGGCGAACAATTGCGACAAAAATAGGCAATTTGGCAGAATTATTGCTGCGGAAGCAGCGAAATAGCCGCAGCGCAGAATTTCTTGTCGTAATATTGTTGCGTTTCCATGTTTCCGTAAGTAATAACATTACCAATAATAAGCACCAACTGGGAGAATATATCATGGCAAGAGTTGCACTCGTCACTGGGGGATCGCGCGGCATTGGCGCAGCTATTTCAAAAGCCCTGAAGGCCGAAGGCTATGACGTGGCCGCCACATATGCTGGCAACGACGAGAAAGCTGCGGCTTTTACCGAAGAAACCGGGATCAAAACCTACAAATGGAATGTGGGCAGTTACGAGGATTCCAAAGCGGGTCTGGAGCAGGTGCAAGCCGATCTTGGCCCCATTGACGTTGTGGTCGCAAATGCGGGCATCACCCGCGACGCCCCGTTCCACAAAATGACCCCGGAACAGTGGCAAGAGGTGATCGACACCAACCTGACCGGCGTGTTCAACACCGTCCATCCGCTGTGGCCCGGCATGCGCGACCGCAAATTTGGCCGGGTGATTGTGATCAGCTCGATCAATGGTCAGAAAGGTCAGTTCGCTCAGGTGAACTATGCCGCAACCAAAGCCGGCGATCTGGGTATTGTGAAATCCCTGGCGCAAGAAGGCGCGCGTTTCGGCATCACCGCCAACGCGGTTTGCCCAGGTTATATCGGCACGGAAATGGTGATGGCTGTTCCGGAAAAAGTCCGTGAAAGCATCATTGGTCAGATCCCAGCAGGTCGCCTTGGCGAGCCAGAAGAAATCGCACGTTGTGTGGCCTTCCTTGCGGATGAGAAATCCGAGTTCATCAATGGCTCGACCATTTCGGCCAACGGCGCACAATTCTTTGTGTAAAATATCTGTGCTAGGGGCGCGACGCGCCTAGCACCCGCAAGGCATCAGATCGGGCTGCGCCATCCGCGCGGCCCGTTTTGCTTTCCAGCCTTTCGCGGTGTGAAAGGGGCTGATGATCCACGCGAAAACGGCTCTGAACATCTCAGCACGCAAGCAATGTGCAGTTTGATAATGATGGTATAAGTCTTGGGTATGTGCGGTTTCCAACATTGGGATATCCTCAAGTGCAATTTAACTGTAGACACTATTGCCTTTTGAAACACATATAACAAACGAGACTTTCTCAAGCTTCAGTTAAGTGATACTAATCTGAAATGTCCGATCGTTTGCCCCCCCTGACCGCCCTTCGCGCCTTTGATGCCGCTGCCCGACATATGTCGTTTCAAAAGGCCGCGTCAGAGCTTCACGTCCCCCCCGCCGCCTTGTCTTTTCAGATCAAATCTCTGGAAGAGCATCTTGGCGCGCCCTTGTTTTACCGCATGAACCGGGCGGTAGAGCTGACCGAAGCGGGCATGGTGCTGGCCCCCGGTGCGCAGGAAGGGTTTGAAGCCCTGACAACCGCGTGGCGCGCGGCGCGGCGCACCCTTGATACCAATGTTCTGACGGTGACCGCTGGTCCGGCATTCACTTCAAAATGGCTTGCCCCGCGCATGTATGCTTTTGCGCAGGCCCACCCCGAGGTAGAGCTGCGCTTTGCCGCCAGTTTGAACATGGTGGATCTGTCGCGCGATGAGGTCGATGTGGCGATCCGTTTCGGCTATGGGCCGGATGGTGGATTGTTTTCACATCCCTTGTCCGAGGAATGGATCACCCCGGTGATGACCCCGCAACTGGCGGAACGCTATCCAACACCAGAGGCTTTGCTGACGGCCCCTCTGATCACCGACCATTCGATTGATTTTCTGCAACCGCGATGCGATTGGGCCGCATGGTTTCGGTCCTCGGGCATCAATGCGAGCCCCGGCCCCGCGCTGAGCTTTAATCAGGCGGATCACGCGCTGGATGCCGCAATGGCCGGGGCCGGGGTGGCCTTGGGGCGACGGTTTTTTGTCTCAAAAGACTTGATGGAGGGGCGCCTTGTCGCCCCTTACGGACAGGCAATTTCCACTCGCGCACATTTTCGGTTTCTCTGTGCCCTTGGGCGGGAAACCCGACCGGAAATACGCGCGTTGCTGGATTGGATGCTTGAGGAAATCGAAAAAACCGCCCATGTCGCGGACACAATGAAAATCACCCCGGTAGAGGAATTGTCATGACCCGTTCAAAAGCCACCTTGGTGGGGTTTGGGGCTGTGCTGCTCTGGGCGCTTTTGGCGCTGTTCACCGTTGGATCCGCGCCGGTGCCGCCGTTTCAGCTCGCGGCGATGTGTTTTGCCATTGGTGGTACATTGGGCGGGGTCTGGATCGGGACCTCCACGGGGTTTTCTGTGCTGCGTGGGGTGTCTTGGCGGGTTTACGTCTTTGGGACGCTTGGCTTGTTTGGCTATCACGCGCTGTATTTCTCGGCGCTGCGCATGGCACCAGCGGCTGAGGCTGGATTGATCGCTTACCTTTGGCCACTGATGATTGTGCTATTCTCGGGGCTTTTGCCGGGGGAACATCTGCGCCCCCTGCATGTGATTGGTGCGCTTATCTCATTTGCCGGGGCGGCGTTGATTGTGCTGGGCGGGGCAACCGGGTTTTCCGCCCAAGCGTTGCCCGGGTACGGTTTGGCGCTTTTATGTGCGCTGACGTGGTCTGGGTATTCGGTGCTCAGCCGTCGACTTGGCGACACACCCACAGCGTCGGTTGTGGTATTTTGCCTTGCAACCGCGGTCTTGGCGCTGGGCGCGCATATGATGTTTGAAGACACGGTCTGGCCCACAAGTCGCCTTGGGTGGCTGTCGATCATGGGCCTAGGTCTTGGGCCCGTCGGCTTGGCGTTTTATGTCTGGGATGTGGGGGTCAAACGGGGCGACATTCAGCTGCTTGGCGTTGCCAGCTATGGCGCACCACTTTTGTCGACTTTGGTGTTGATATTCGCCGGTATCGCAGCGCCAAGCCTGTCTTTGCTACTGGCGGG
>DDMF01000156.1:3182-11677 GCA_002340515.1 Rhodobacteraceae bacterium UBA2553
GGCTATTGATTACCTTTGGGGCTGTTATGGCCGCGCGCGCCAGCACCACAAAGGGGTAAGCGCGCGCGAAGAAATGGTGCTGATCAGGCGTTGACCAGGCGCTCAATCTCTTCCTTGAGCTTGAGTTTCTGCTTTTTCAACTCGGTGACTTCAAGGTCCTCGGAGCCCGGTGCGCGCTGTGCGGCTTCTACTTTGCCGGCCAATGCTTCATGTTTGCGACGCAGCTCTTCGACGTGTGAAGTGACGCTCATGGGGATACTCCTTATGTTGATGATTACCCCCTGAGTGCAGCATAAAATTTCGCCTGTGTCACGAATTGGTTGCAATTAGCGGCATAATTTCGCCCGCGGTGAAATAATCGTTCTGTAATCACCAAAGCGGAAAGGCAGATCCCTCGCGCAGAATGGCGGATACCTCGGGTGTGTAATGTTCCACATCCCCCACATGTTGCGGGCCTTCGTGCAAAATCAAAGGGGCTGCCAACCGGAACGCTCCTCGGCCGCCTTTGCGGGCCTGTACAATCACCAATGTGGTCACGCGACCTATGCGGGGGGACAGGGGTTTGACCAAAACGGATCCCAATCGGTCATCCATCGCCGCCAAAACCTCTGGCAGGCGTTCGGCCTTTTGGATCAACGTGATATAGCCGCGCGGCTTGACCCGTTTCGTGGCCTGATCGATCCAGACCGACAGGGGAACATCTTCGCCAAGCGCCCCTTCGCGCAAGGTATCTGGCGAGGCGCTTCCGCGGTCGCGCAGGTAATAGGGCGGGTTCATGATGACGTGATCAAAGGTGTCTTCACGCACTTCGCTTGGAAGGTCAGCAACGTCGCCGTCAAACACCTCAAAATCGAGCATATTGTCATCCGCGTTTTTGCGGGCAAGTTCGGCGTATTCTGTCTGGCGTTCCACCCCAACCAGACGCAAACCATCAACCCGTGCGCCCAGGCACAGCGCCGCCGCCCCCGCGCCACAGCCGAGATCCAGCACTGATTCCCCCGCATGGGCTTGAATGGAGGCGGCTAAGAAGACCGGATCGACCCCGGCGCGGTAGCCATTTAACGGTTGGGTCAGCACCAGCCGACCGCCCAGAAATTTATCTTCGCTCAAACCCATTTGCATCAAACTCATCCAGTCACCCTTCAATCGCAATGTTATTATCCCGGAGGATCACTTGCGCATCGGCAAGGTCCTGGTCCCGGACCATAACGCGACGAGGTAAAATTCCTATTGATCCCTCTAAGGCGCTCATATGGACGTCCATCACAAATAAGGCTATACCCTCGCCTTCAAGAAGGGCTGTTACATAGGGGATCACGGTGGGGTCTGTTGTGCGAATAAGCTCTTTCATACTCAAAGACTTAAGGGCAAACCGATGGGTTTGTCGAGCCATGTGACGGGATCGTGAGCATGATGAAAGATGCAAGTTACAAGCCGCATGAGCGTTTGGCGGCGCATTTGGAGCAAGAATTAACGGCTGTTAACGCCTTGATTCGCGATCGCATGGCGTCAAAACACGCACCACGCATCCCAGAAGTGACCGCGCATCTGGTTGAGGCGGGCGGGAAACGTCTGCGCCCGATGTTGACCTTGGCGGCGGCAAAGCTGTGTGGTTACGACGGCCCTTATCATTTGCATCTGGCCGCGACGGTTGAGTTCATCCACACCGCGACGCTTTTGCATGATGATGTGGTGGACGAAAGCGCCCAACGCCGGGGTCGCCCCACCGCGAACCTGCTTTGGGACAATAAATCAAGCGTACTGGTGGGGGATTACCTTTTTTCACGCTCCTTCCAGCTGATGACCGAAACCGGATCGCTGGATGTGTTGCGCATTCTGTCCAATGCGTCGGCCACAATTGCCGAGGGCGAAGTGCTGCAACTGACTGCTGCACAGGATCTGGCTACAACGGAAGACACCTATCTTCAAGTGGTGCGCGGCAAAACCGCCGCACTGTTTTCTGCGGCCACCGAAGTGGGCGGCGTGATTGCGGACGCGGATGAGGCCATCGTGCGCGCGCTTTATGACTATGGTGATGCGCTGGGCATCTCATTCCAGATTGTCGACGATCTCTTGGATTACTGGGGCGGGGATGCCACGGGCAAAAACATCGGCGATGATTTCCGCGAACGCAAACTGACCCTACCGCTGATCAAAGCTGTGGCGCGTGGCGACGACGATGAGCGAGCATTCTGGACCCGGACCATTGAAAAAGGTCAGCAAGAAGACGGGGATCTGGAACATGCGCTGGCGCTTTTGAACAAGCACGGCGCGCTGGAAGACACCCGCATTGAAGCGCTGGCCTGGGCGGAAAAGGCGAAAGCTGCAATGGCGCAGCTGCCAGAAGACCCGATCCGCGATATGTTAATCGACATTGCCGATTACGTGGTTATGCGGGTCAACTGATCCGATGGCTTAGCAGAGGTCGGGTGCCTCCGGCGGGGATATTTGAAACAAGAAAAAAGCCGCAACGGTTTGTTAACCCTTCGCGCCCAACATGGCAGAGCGGTACAGGCGGGGACGCCGATGACCGCACAAGGAAAAAGCTCTACGCTTTGAAAAGAGAGGGTGCTCCCCTCTCTTTTTTCTTGTCACAAATATCCCGGGGTGAGGCCGCACGGCCGAGGGGCAGCGCCCCTTCTTTCCTCTTTGACTTATCCCCTGGGCGTCAACCGGTCCAACATACGTGTGCTGAGAAGGCGCTTGCCAATCCCGGCGATATAGGTGGCGCGGGTTACGTAATAGCGGGGCCGCGGGCGGGGATGTTCAAGCGCATGGATCAGTTTTTCCGTGACGGCTGAGGTCGGCAATTGGAACGGATCGGGCTTGCCGTTGTTGTCATAAAGCCGCGCGCGCAGCTTGACGTATAATCCGGCACGCGGGCTGTTTTCCCAATCAATCCAACGCTCAAAATGGGGGATCGAGTTTTCGCGGATTTTGGTTGGGATCGGGCCGGGCTCAACCAGAATAATCTCAATCCCGGTGCCGCTCATCTCAAGCCGCAATGTATCTGTCAGGCCTTCAAGTGCAAATTTGGTTGAACTATAGGCCCCGCGCCACGGCAGGGTGGCGATGCCCAAGACAGATGAGTTGTTGACCACCCGCCCATGCCCCTGCGCGCGCATGATCGGCAGGCAAAGGCGGGTCAGGGAGTGATATCCAAACACATTCACTTCGTAGATTTCACGCAAGGCGGCAGTGGGCAAATCTTCCACCGCGCCGGGGGTGGCAAAGGCGCCATTGTTAAACAGCGCATCCAACGTGCCGCCGGTGCGGGTGATAACCTCGTCCATCGCGGTCTGCATCGAGGTGTCATCTGCGTAATCCAGACGAAAGCTTTCCAGCCCTTCGCCGCGCAAGCGTTCGCAGTCTTTTTCCTGACGGCAGGTCGCAAAGACCCGCCAGCCGCGTTTGGCCAGACTGTGGGCGGCGTCATAGCCAATTCCAGAGGAACAGCCGGTGATGAGAACGGATTTTTTGGGTGTGTTTTGGGTCATCCCAACGGTCTCGCAACCCAGCCCTTCGCCGTCAATAAAAAAGGCAGTGAGCAAATGGCGGTGAGAGGTGAAAACGCAAATCGACGCGCCCTTTGTGGGTCGCGCCGACTGAGGTGCACCTGCTCGGGTCTGCCTCAAGAAACTGGAACTGCGAATGGAAATATTACTTCTGATCGGCCAGAAATTTTGACGCCATAAAGCCACGTTGACCTGTGCTGACCACGCGAATTTGTGACCAACCGGGGGCGGCGTCGCCCATGTTCACGACCTCCATGCCACGGGTCAGTCGACCAATCACACCGTTTTGGGTTGACGGTCCGCTGCGCATATTCACGGCGCTGGCCTGTACATACATAGTGGGGAAAACCGTGCTGGTCGCTGGGGCGGATGCGGGCGTCAGTTTTGCACTGGCGGCCATCTGTTTGGCCGCCGCCACCGCGCGCGCCGCTTGGCTGTTTGGATCTGGTGCCACCACAGGTTTGGTGCGCGCCACCGCTTTGATCACTTTCGCAGGTTGAGGGGCCACCAAAATTGGTTGTTTCACCGCAGCAGACACCGGTTCGATGGTCGATTGTTCAACGCCAGGCTCTAGGCCAAGCCGATCCGCAGGCAGGTCAACATCCCGCCCAAAATGTAACATCGCGGCACTCATGGCACCCACGGTTAAAAAAGTTAGTTTAATAATACCCATAACGCTCCCCCTTTAGGGCAGTACACTACAATTCACTTTAAAAAATATTGCGGGGAAAGTATGACAGCATTCCCCTTAAGCAGCTTTACCGAAACCTAAGACCCCGATACATATCCATTATGACTGATCAGACCGAAAATCGCAATATCAAGAGCTTATCCGTGTCCGAACCGTTGCGCCGTGCCATCGGCGAACGCTATCTGACCTATGCTCTGTCCACCATCATGCACCGCGCCTTGCCCGATGCCCGTGATGGCCTGAAACCTGTGCACCGGCGCATCCTGTATGCGATGAGCCGGCTTAAGCTGGTATCAAACGGTAAGTTCTTGAAGTCCGCCAAAATTTCCGGCGATACCATGGGTGATTTTCACCCGCACGGCGACGCTGCGATCTATGACGCGATGGCCCGTTTGGCGCAGGAATTCAACGTGCGTTACCCGCTTGTGGATGGGCAGGGGAACTTTGGCAATATCGACGGTGATAACCCGGCGGCGGCGCGATATACAGAAGCACGCATGACCATGGTGGCCGAAGCGATGCTTCAGGGTCTTGATGAAAATGCCGTGGATTATCGCGACAACTATGACGGTCGCCTGACGGAACCGGTTGTTTTGCCCGCAGAATTTCCGAATCTCCTGGCCAATGGCTCCACCGGGATTGCGGTGGGGATGGCGACAAATATTCCACCGCATAATATCTCCGAGCTGATCGACGCCTGCCTGCATATGATCAAAGTGCCGGATGTGCGCGACGACACTTTGCTGAATTACGTGCCCGGCCCGGATTTCCCGACCGGCGGTGTGATTGTGGAACCCGCTGAAAACATCGCACAGGCCTACCGCACCGGGCGCGGCGCGTTCCGCCTGCGCAGTAAGTGGGAGGTCGAGGATCTGGGGCGCGGTCAATGGCAGATTGTCGTGACCGAAATCCCCTATCAGGTGGCGAAATCCAAGCTGATCGAGAAGATTGCGGAAGTGATCCAGACCAAGAAGGTGCCGATCCTGGGCGACATCCGCGACGAATCGGCGGATGACGTGCGCATTGTGCTGGAACCGAAATCGAAAAACGTTGACCCGGACATGTTGATGAACATGATGTTCCGCAACTCTGATCTGGAAACGCGGTTCAGTCTGAACATGAACGTGTTGATTGATGGGGTCACGCCCAAGGTCTGCTCGATGAAAGAGGTGCTGCGCGCCTTTCTCGATCACCGTCGCGAAGTGTTGGCGCGCCGATCGCAATATCGGATGGAGAAAATTGATCATCGGCTTGAGGTGCTTGAGGGCTTTATCATCGCCTTCCTCAACCTTGACCGGGTGATCGACATTATCCGCTACGATGACGACCCCAAAGCGGCCCTGATGCGCGAAAACTGGGGCCGTGAAATTGCCCGCGCGATGACCGAGGCGGATTATGTTTCGCCCGCGCCCGGCGAAGGCGAACTGTCTGAGGTTCAGGCCGATGCGATCCTGAATATGCGTCTGCGCAGCTTGCGCCGTCTCGAAGAGATTGAGCTTGTGAAAGAGCGTGACGCCTTGATGGAAGAACGCGCGGCGATTGAGGATCTTTTGGCGTCAGAAGACCTTCAGTGGGACAAGATTTCCGAGCAATTGAAACTGTCGAAAAAGACCTTTGGCAAGAATTTTGAAGGCGGCGCACGTCGCACGATGTTTGCAGAGGCTGGTGAGGTCGAAGAGGTGCCGCTGGAGGCGATGATCGAAAAAGAACCGATCACCGTGGTCTGTTCGCAAATGGGCTGGATCCGGGCCATGTCGGGACATATCGATCTGACCCGCGAGCTGAAATTCAAAGACGGTGACGGGCCGCGCTTTGTGTTCCACGCGGAAACCACCGACCGTCTGTTGGTGTTTGATGCCAAGGGCAAGTTTTACACGCTGTCGGCGGCCAACTTGCCCGGCGGGCGGGGCATGGGTGAACCGCTGCGCTTGATGGTGGACCTGCCGAATGAGGCTGAAATCGTTGACCTTTTCATCCACCGTCCCGAAGGCAAGCTGATTGTCGCCTCAAACGAGGGCAACGGATTTGTGGTGGGTGAAGCGGACGTTCTGGCGCAAACCCGCACCGGCAAACAGGTGCTGAATGTGGGCGATGGCCATGCCAAAGTCTGTATCCCCGTGTCCGGCGATCACGTGGCGATCATATCGGAAAACCGTCGCCTGTTGGTGTTCCCAATTGCTGAGCTGAACGAGATGACGCGCGGCAAAGGGGTGCGCCTGCAGAAATACCAAACGGCGCGCGGCAAACAGGGATTGCTTGAACTGGATGGTGGTCTGTCGGACCTGAAAACCTTCTCGATGGAAGAGGGGTTGTCGTGGCCCGCAGGCGAACGCACCCGCACCGAAAGCGACATGTCACCGTGGTTGGGCAAACGTGCCGGTGTCGGCAAAGCCCCCCCCCATGGGTTCCCACGTAATAACAAGTTTGAGTAAGTCATGGTCCCCCGCGTCCTTCCCATTCGATACGCAGGGCGCGCGGGTGCTCTGTTTAAACTGGCGTTTAAGACCGGTATTTTCACGCTGTTAACCCTTGGGTTTTACCGGTTCTGGGCGCGCACGCGTCTGCGCCGGTATTACTGGAGCGCCATTCGCCCCGGCGGCATTCCCCTTGAGTATGTCGGGGATCCAATCGAAAAACTGCTCGGGTTTTTGGTCGCAGTGGTGTTCATGGCGTTTTACATCGGGGTGGTGAACCTGATCCTGATGTATTTCAGTTTTGCGCTGTTTCAGGGCAATGGCATTGCCTATGTGCTCAGCTTTCTGGGCCTCGCGCCGATCATCTTTTTTGCCCAATACCGCGCGCGCAGATACATTCTTGCGCGCACCCGCTGGCGGGGGATCAGGTTTGGGTTAGAGCCCGGGGCCGGGGGCTATGTCTGGCGCTCCATTGTGCATTATGTTGCGGCGATCCTGAGCGTGGGCCTCAGCTGGCCCCTGACCACGCTTTGGCTGGAAAAATACCGCGTGAACCGTACTTATTATGGCGATCTGCAATTTGTGCAGGGCGGAAAACGCACGCTTTTGTTTGGCGCGATGCGGCACATCTATTACGCGCTGGGCTTGTCTGCTGTGGCGGGGGGAATGCTGGCACTGTCGGAAAATCCCGCATGGGCGGCGCTGTTTTTTCTGACAGTCCCATGGGCGATTTACGGCTGGGCCTATTGGCGCGCCGAAAGCTTTAAACGCATGACAGAAGCCAAGGAATTGGGCGAGATTCGCTTTCGCACCAAACCCCGCCCCGGACGGATCATTGGCATCTATCTATTGGGCGGCTTGATCCTGAACCTTGTGCTGTATGGCGTGATGATCCTGGCGGTTGCTTTAGTGATTTTGGCCCTCGGCGGCACGGGCGGTTTTGAGTTTGATCCAGAGCGACTGGCCCAGCTTGGTGTCGCGGCCACACCGGCTTTTGTGGCGATCTATTTCCTTGGTTTTGTGATCATAGGCGCCGCCTCGCAGGCGCTGTTCACCCTTCCCATGACCCGCCATTTCGCCGAAGTGACGCAGGTGGTTGACCCCAACACCCTGAACCGCATTCAGCAACGGGATCGGGATGAATTTGCCGAGGCAGAAGGCTTTGCCGACGCCTTGGATGTGGGGGCCGCGATATGAGCACACCCTTGGAAAACTTTGATGGATTCGCCGATTTCGTGGCCGGCGAGCGCGCGGTCNNCTCGCGTTGGGCTTACGGTCTCAGGCGCCGGGTTGGTGGTTCATCTGCCCGAAGGCCGCCAAGAGATTTGGCCATGGGATGACCTTCGCGCCCTGAAAGATCAAGCCGACCGCGCCGGGTTGGTGATTTACAGATCAGAGGCGCAATTGGCGCGGCTGTTTGTGGCGGATGCGGCGCTCGCAAATGCCATCAAAACCCGTGCCACGGCCCTTGCACGCCGCACGCGCCCCGTGCCTTTGGCAAAACTGGTCGGTTGGGCCACTGCGGCGGTGGCGTCGGTTGCGGTGATCATCTTTGCGCTGGTGCCGCTGATGGCCTCGCAACTTGCGGAATTCCTTCCGGCTGAAGGGGAAAAGGCGCTGGGTGACGCGACGCTTGAACAAATTCGCGTGGCTTTGGATGAAACCGGTTTGGGTGGCGGGGTGTCGACTTGCTACACCCCCGACGGCCGTGCCGCCCTTGATGAGATGTACGCGCGGATCGCACCAGAGATTGATCTGCCCTATCCGGTCGAAGTCCATGTGTTTGACCATGAACTTGTGAACGCTTTTGCGCTGCCCGGCGGACATGTGGTGCTGTTTCGCGGGCTGATTGACACCGCCCAAACCCCGGACGAG
>DDMF01000156.1:11701-12929 GCA_002340515.1 Rhodobacteraceae bacterium UBA2553
CGGACGAGGTGGCGGCCGTGCTGGCCCATGAAATCGGCCATGTGGTGCACCGGGATCCCACGCGCGATGCGTTGCGATCTGCGGGCTCGCTCGGGGTTCTGGGGCTGCTCTTTGGCGATTTTGCGGGCGGCACTGTGGCGCTGATGCTGGCCAACCAATTGGTCAACGCAAGCTATTCCCAAGCCGCCGAAACACGCGCGGATGAATTTGCCCACGGGGTGCTTGAGGCCGCAAATGTAACCCCCTCGGCGCTGGGCAGTTTCTTTAAGCGCATGCAGGATGAAAACGGCGATGTGGAAGGCTTTGCCGCCCATCTGTCGTCGCATCCGCAATTTGCCAAACGGATTGCGGCGTCGGCGTCTGCTGCACACAGCGGGCATACCTATGATCCGGTCTTGTCCAAAGGTCAGTGGCGTGACCTGCAGCGCATCTGTGGCACGTCTTCGGATGCGGATCCTGATGCCAATGGGTGGGAAGATGAGGCGGATGACGCCCCCATTGACAACCCTCGACCCAATCGGGGCAACAGTTCTGCGCGCGCGCAGGATGTGAAGACAAAATGACCCGTCGCACTGTCCTGAAAACATGCTTGATTGTGGCCTTTTCGGCACTTACCACAGCATGTGTGCGCCCCGCGCCACAAACGGACAGGCCGGACCCAATTGGCGCCTTTCGGTTGGGGCATGTCGTGGTGGTGGCGGATCACGCCCAAGCCGGGCCTTTGTCGCGCAAAGCCGACCCTGATGAATGGGAGGCGGTGCTGTCCGCCGCGCTTAAGGATCGGTTCCAGAATTACCAAGGGGCCGGGCTTTATCACATCGCTGTGAAAGTAGACGGATACATCCTTGCCCCACCCGGTGTGCCGGTGGTGGCAGCCCCCAAATCCGTGGCCGTGCTTGGGGTCAGTATCTGGGATGATGCGGCGGGCCGGAAACTGAATGAAAAACCGAAAACAATCACTGTTATCGAGAGCTTATCGGGAAAATCCTTCGTCAGCTCTGGTCTGACCATGTCGGCGGA
This sequence comes from Rhodobacteraceae bacterium UBA2553, assembly GCA_002340515.1. GTDB lineage: Bacteria > Pseudomonadota > Alphaproteobacteria > Rhodobacterales > Rhodobacteraceae > Aliiroseovarius. The sequence continues at coordinate 12,722 of DDMF01000156.1, forward strand.
GGAACAGATGCAAGATATCGCCATCCGCGTTGCGGCCCAAATTCAGGTCTGGCTTGAGGGAAACAAAGATTGGTTTTAGCCGCCTGAGGCGCACGCTAAGGCTTGATTTTTCTCTGCCAACCAAGTAACGAGCGCGCGATGATGAACCCGGGCTCAAACGAGCCCCCCAAAAGACAAGGCGTAATACGCATGGCTAAGGAAAAGTTTG
>DDMF01000158.1:0-9838 GCA_002340515.1 Rhodobacteraceae bacterium UBA2553
AGGCGAGAAGATGATCTGTGTGCATCCGCGCCGCGTGGACAGCACGCCAGATGCCAAACGCGCCACCACGGAATATGCGGTGCTGTCGACCCTTGCCACGCGCGGCGCTTGGGTGGCGATGGTGCCCGTCACCGGCCGCACCCACCAGCTGCGCGCGCATATGGCGGAANNCACCCGATTGCGGGCGACGGCAAATATGGCGGCTCAGGTCAGGAAAACCTTGGCGACGGCTGGGGTGCGATGCTGGGCGGTGAGCTGTCCAAGAAACTGCACCTGCATGCGCGCACCATCAAATTTGAACATCCCGTGACCAAAAAAGAGATCACAATCACCGCCCCGCTGCCCGACCATATGCAACGCACCTGGGATTATATGGGCTGGCAAGAGGGTGACGTGGCCGAAGATCCGTTTGAAGATCAGGACCAATAGGGCAGGGCAGAATTAGGCATGAGCGATTTGCGTTTGGTGGTGTTTGATGTTGATGGCACGCTGATCGACAGTCAGGATTTTATCGTCGAGGCGATGAACCGGGCGTTTGGTGAAATGGGCGTTGCCCTGCCCACCCGCGCTGAAATCCTGTCCATCGTCGGCCTGTCGCTGGGTGAGGCGATCAGCCGCTTGGTGCCGGACATGACCGCGCGCGATGTGGACCATGCCGCCCAGCAATACAAAGACATGTTCATTAAACTGCGTGCCGAAAAGGGGGGCGAAGCTGCCGCGCCGATGTACCCCGGCGCGCGTCAGGCGCTAGAAGCCCTGCATGCCCGCGACGAAGTCCTGTTGGGCGTGGCCACCGGCAAAGCCAAACGCGGGCTGGATCACGCCTATCACGCGCACGATATTGGGCATTTTTTCCTGACCAGCCAGACGGCGGACAATCACCCGTCAAAACCGCACCCCTCGATGCTGCACGCCACCCTGTCCGAGACAGGGGCCGAGGCGCATCAGGCGGTGATGATTGGCGACACCAGTTTTGACATCGAAATGGGCGTGGCGGCCGGGTTTCACACCATCGGTGTGACATGGGGATATCACGCGTCAGACGCGTTGATTTCCGCCGGAGCTGACCAGTTGGTCGATTCTTATGACGCGCTTTTACCGGCGTTGGAACAGATTTGGGGCAAGATATGAGCAACTGGGCAGCGAAAAGATTTTGGAAAGAGACCACAGTTGAGGTAACCGAGGGTGGATTTACCGTCGCCTTGGATGGCCGCCTGATCAAAACACCGGCGAAAACGCCGCTGGTGGTTCCGACCCGCGCATTGGCCGAGGCGATGGCCGCGGAATGGGACGCGCAGGTCGAAAAAGTCGACCCAAACACTATGCCGTTTACCCGGATGGCGAACTCTGCCATCGACAAGGTGATCCCGCAATTTGCCGAGGTGGCCGACATGTTGGCCGCCTATGGTGACAGCGACCATTTGTGTTACCGCGCCACGGGTCCAGAAGAGCTGATTGCACGCCAGTCTGCCCTGTGGGATCCGGTGCTGGATTGGGCCGAATCGGTCCTAAATGTGCGCCTTAGCCCGGTCGCGGGCGTGATCCACGCCCCGCAAAATCCGCAGGATCTGGCCCGTATGACCGCCCGCGTGCATGATTTTTCACATTTTCAGCTGGCGGCCTTCCACGATCTTGTGGCGATTTCCGGGTCTTTGGTGCTCGCCTTTGCGGTGTCTGAGGGGCATTTGCCGCCGGAAGAGGCGTGGAATTTGTCTCGCGTCGATGAAAAATGGCAAGAAGAGCAATGGGGCGAAGATGAGCTGGCAACCGAACAGGCGGCGGTGAAACGCGACGCATTCATCCATGCCCATCGTTTTTTCCGACATTGCGCCGGATGAATCCGTCACCCTGCCAGAAATTCCCGCAACCCCCACGTTAGCGTCTGACAGTTTTTGTCGCTTTCCCCTGCGTCATGTATTTATATTTTCGATGTAACCCTTGACGAATTCTGATGAATTTGCACAAACTCTTGGCACGCTGAGAGGGGGGAGAGCCCTTTCGCAATCTGACCCACGGCCACTAGGCCGATAATAATGCCCGAAAATCGGGTGAACTCAGGAAGAGGTAAAAATGAAAAAAACCGTATTTCTTGGCGCATTGACTGTCGCCGGTCTTGCTGCTGGTGCTTCGGCAGCTGCGACGCTTGATGATGTCAAAGCCCGCGGTAAACTGAACTGTGGTGTAACCACCGGTCTTGTTGGCTTTGCGGCACCTGACGCAAACGGCAACTGGGAAGGTTTCGACGTTGGCGTCTGCCGCGCGGTTGCTGCTGCTGTTCTTGGCGATGCAAACGCCGTGGAATTCGTTCCAACCACCGGTAAGACACGTTTCACCGCGCTGGCATCGGGCGAAGTTGATCTTTTGGCTCGTAACACCACTTGGACCCTGTCCCGTGACGTTGACCTGAAGTTCACATTTGTTGGTGTGAACTACTATGACGGCCAAGGCTTCATGGTAAACAAAGACATGGGCGTCAGCTCGGCGAAAGAACTGGATGGTGCAACTGTTTGTATCCAAACCGGGACCACCACCGAATTGAACCTGGCCGATTTCTTCCGTGCCAACAACATCAGCTATGAGCCGGTTCCGATCGAAACCAACGCTGAAGGTCAGCAACAGTACCTTGCTGGTGCGTGCGACACCTACACCACAGATGCGTCCGGTCTGGCCGCAACACGTGCGACCTTTGAGGATCCATCAGCGCATGTTGTTCTGCCGGAAATCATTTCGAAAGAGCCACTTGGTCCGCTTGTTCGCCACGGCGACAACGAATGGGGCGACATTGTCCGCTGGACACTGAACGCGCTGATCTCGGCTGAAGAACTGGGTATCACATCGGCAAACATCGGTGAATTGTCGGCAGCTCCTGGCGACAACCCAGAGATCAACCGTATCCTCGGCACCGAAGGCAACCTGGGCGAAATGCTCGGTCTGGATGCTGAATGGGCCAAGCGCGCGATCATGGCTGGCGGCAACTACGGCGAAGTCTTTGCGAAGAACATCGGCGAAGAAACCCCGATTGCTCTGGCCCGTGGCCTGAACGCACAGTGGCAAGACGGCGGCCTGATCTACTCACCGCCCTTCCGCTAAACACATCTGAAAAGGGCGTGGATATTCCACGCCCTTTTCTTCTTTACGTGACCGCACTCTGGCAGAGCGCGCCGAAACGGCGCAGACAAAAAAAATCGCCAGAGGCTACGGGGATGTCCTTATGACAACGACTACAGACCCTCATCAGGGCCAGTTCCGTCTGTCGATGCTTTTGTACGACAGCCGCTACCGCTCGATGACCATTCAGATTGTCGCCCTAATCGGCTTTCTGTTGCTTCTCGGCTGGATCTTTTCAAACACCGCACAAAACCTGACCGATCTGGGTAAAGAACCCAGTTTCCGGTTCATGGGCGAACCTGCGGGGTATGATATCAACCAGCGACTTCTAGAATACTCCAACCAAGACACCCATTTGCGTGCGGCCCTGATCGGGCTGTTGAACACGCTGTTGGTGGCGGCGTTGGGCTGTATCACGGCCACCGTTCTGGGCGTGATCATTGGCGTGCTGCGCCTGTCGCCAAACTGGATCGTTTCACGCCTGTCGGCCGTTTATGTGGAAGCATTCCGCAACGTGCCGGTCTTGTTGTGGATCGTGTTCATCATGGCGATCCTGATCGAGACGTTGCCGTCCCCAAGTGCCTTTCGAAAAGGCGAGGCGTCAATGTCGCTGTGGGACAGCGTGGCGGTCACAAACCGCGGCGTTTATATCCCAGAGCCTTTGTTCACAAACTCGCTTGGCAATCTGCATCTTTTGGGGGGCAGCAGCCTTCGGTTTGACGTGAGCCTTGATTTGATTGCTATTTTGGCGGTGCTCATCGCGGGGATCCTGACCTCTGGTCTGATCAAACGCCGTGCGGACCGCATTCAAGAGGCCACCGGCACCCGTCCGGCCACATGGTACTGGCGTCTTGGTGTTGTGGTGATCCCAACCTCGATTGTGCTTGTCCTGTTGGGTCTGCACTGGGGATATCCCGAGCTGAAGGGCTTTAACTTCCAAGGCGGCACGCATCTGCGCAACTCGCTGATTGCTCTGTGGCTGGCGCTGTCGATCTATACGGCGGCCTTTATTGCCGAGATTGTCCGCGCGGGCATTCTGGCGATTTCCAAAGGTCAGTCCGAGGCGGCTGGCGCATTGGGCCTTCGCTCAAACCGCACCATGTCTCTGGTGATCCTGCCGCAAGCCTTGCGGGTGATCATTCCACCGCTGATTTCCAACTATCTGAACCTGACCAAAAACTCGTCTCTGGCGATTGCGGTGGGCTATATGGACATCACCGGCACGTTGGGCGGCATCACCATGAACCAAACCGGGCGCGAGCTTGAAACGGTTCTTTTGTTGATGCTCGTCTACCTCGCCATCTCGCTGACAATTTCCGGCGTGATGAACTGGTACAACGAATCTGTAAAACTGAGGGAGCGCTGATATGTCTGATATGTCTTATGTCCGCTCTGAAATGTTGCCCGAACGCACCCCACCCGCATCGTCGGTTGGGTTTGTGGGCTGGGCAAGAGCAAACCTGTTTAACGGGATCGTCAACTCGATCCTGACCATCGTGTCGCTTGTCTTGATCTTTCTTGTGTTGGCGGCACTGCTTCCCTGGCTCTTTTCACCGACCTGGAACAGCGGTTCGCTGAATGAATGTCGTGACATTCTGAACGGTCATGAAGGGGCCTGTTGGGGCGTGATCAACGAACGTTGGGAACAGCTTCTTTATGGGTTCTATCCAAACGGGTCAGAAGCCGGCAGCATTGATCAACGCTGGCGTCCAAATCTGGCGTTCCTGTTGCTGTTCGTGGCGGTTATTCCGGTGCTCTTCAACATGATCTCGCGCCGGATGAATTGGGTGCTTTTGCTGGTGGCGCTGGCTTATGGTGCTTATGCCATTGGCGGCACGCTTGGCATGATCGCGGTTGTGGTCTTACTCGCGGCGGCTGTGTTTGTTGGCTACAAAGCGTTCAGTTCTGACAAAGCCACGCGGGCGGCCGAGATTGAAGCAGGGGCAAAACGCCTGCCCAATCCGCTGATCTTTACCGCAATCTTCCCCTTCTTGGTGCCCTTCCTTCTGTGGGGTGGGTCCATTTGGGTGTTTGTTGGCGCAGCCCTTGGGTTTGTGCTGGCAGGCTTGGCCTATCGCTATCTGTCAACCGTTGTTGGCAGTCTGGCCGGGATGATCATCTCGGTTCTGGTGGCGATTGTCTGGTGGTTGTTCATGATCGGACCGTTTGCAAGCGCGATGGACGCGATCCTGCCCATCGCATTGGAACAAATCGAAAGCCGGAAATTTGGTGGCTTTATGCTGTCGATCACCATCGGGGTTGTCGCCATTGGCATCTCGCTTCCGATCGGGATTGTGCTTGCCTTGGGCCGTCAGTCGGATCTGTTGATCGTCAAGGCGCTGTCTGTTGGTTTCATCGAGTTCATTCGCGGTGTGCCTCTGATCACGCTCTTGTTTGTGGCCTCAACGCTTCTGAACATCTTCCTGCCACCGGGCACCAACTTTGACATCATCCTTCGGGTGCTGATCATGGTGACCCTGTTTGCGGCGGCCTATATGGCCGAGGTGGTTCGCGGTGGACTGGCAGCGCTTCCAAAAGGCCAATATGAGGCCGCGGACGCGCTGGGACTTGATTACTGGAAGGCACAACGGCTGATCATCATGCCGCAAGCCCTCAAGATCTCAATCCCGGGTATCGTTTCAACCTTCATCGGCGTCTTCAAAGACACGGTGCTGGTGTCGATCATCGGCCTTCTGGACCCGCTGGGTCTGTCCAATGCCATCCGTGCGGATCAGGCGTGGAACGGTGTGGTGTGGGAGCTTTACGGCTTCATCGCCTTCATGTTCTTCGTGTTCTGTTTTTCTATGTCCCGCTATTCGATGTATCTCGAACGTCGTCTACGCACGGGTCACAAATAAAGGAGTAGGGTATGTCTTCAATTACTCTCGACCATCACGCAGACCGCTCGGCCATGAAAGTGTCAGATCAGGTTGCCATCGACATCCGTGGGATGAACAAATGGTACGGTGCGTTTCACGTGCTGCGCGACATTGATCTGACCGTCTATGAAGGCGAACGGATTGTTATTGCGGGGCCTTCGGGCTCCGGTAAATCCACGCTCATCCGCTGTATCAACCGGCTGGAAGAGCATCAGGAAGGGCAGATCATCGTTGACGGAACCGAGCTGACCTCGGATCTGAAAAACGTTGATAAAGTGCGTTCAGAAGTGGGCATGGTGTTTCAGCACTTTAACCTCTTCCCGCATCTGACCATCCTGGAAAACTGCACGCTGGCGCCCATCTGGGTGCGCAAGACGCCTCGTAAAGAGGCGGAAGAAGTGGCGATGCATTTCCTTGAGAAGGTGAAGATCCCAGAGCAGGCCCATAAATATCCCGGCATGCTTTCTGGTGGTCAGCAACAGCGTGTGGCGATTGCCCGTTCGCTGTGCATGATGCCGCGCATTATGCTGTTCGATGAACCCACCTCGGCGCTTGACCCCGAGATGATCAAAGAAGTGCTGGAAACCATGGTGTCACTCGCGGAAGAAGGCATGACCATGCTCTGCGTGACCCACGAAATGGGCTTCGCCAAAGAGGTCGCCAACCGCGTGATCTTTATGGACCAAGGGCAGATTGTGGAACAGAACGAACCAGAAGAGTTCTTCAACAACCCACAGTCCGAACGCACCAAATTGTTCCTCAGCCAGATCCTCTGACCTCGCTGACCATGACATCAAAACGCCCCGCAGCATGCTGCGGGGCGTTTTTTGTCTTTTAGCACCAAGCCAAACGCGTCGGTGGCCTCGCTGCTCTCGGCTGATTTTCTTGCCTTCGGCGAAGGTATTTTTGGCAAGAAAAAGTAACAGCCCATTAACCAAGATCTGACAGGTTGAATTTACGGTACAGGCGGAGGCGCCGATGGCCGTGCAAGGAAAAGAGACCGGATCTCTTGGTAAAAGAGGGTCGCAAACTGCGCCCTCTTTTTCTTGCTTAAAATACCTCAGGGGTTCGAGGGCGTTTTAAAACGGTCCGGGGGACCGTTTGCCCGAAGAACGGGCGGAGCCCATCGTAAGGCCGAGCGGCAGCGTCCCTGAGTATGTTATTTTTCTTGGTCGGTTTCTTGATCATGCATGAACCGCGTTACACCTGAAAACTTTGCCAACCAGCTTTCGCGCCGTTTGGTCCAGCATTCATAACTGGGCTGAAACTGATCCGGGTCATCCATTGCCCCAAGGTGCAGTTCAATCTCATTCCCACTGCGTGCAAACACAGACGAACCACAGGTTGGGCAGAAATGCCGCCCTTGAAACTCCTGTGTTTTACCGCTGATCTCAACTGCGTCCTGCGCAAAGATAGCTGCGGCATAAAAAAGCGCGCCGTGATGTTTGCGACAGTCAAGGCAATGGCATATTCCAACGCGGTCTGGGGGGGCGGTGGCGGTGAACCGCACCTTTCCGCAAAGACATCCACCGGAATGCTGTTCCATCTGACGCGCGCTCCTCGGTGGCTAAATCAGCTCGCGCGGCACCACAAATTCAACCACCCGACCGCTTTTCCATTGCACCTCTGACCAATCATCGGCGTCAAATTCTATCACTGCCGTGGCCCCCGTTGGATAGTGGCTGAACTTCTCATGCTCGGGTGCCTCTGCCACCAACTTGCGTGCCATATAGGCAGAGCCGGGGTTGTGCGCGACCATCATCACGGTCTTACCCTCTGCCAGTGCCAAGACATTTCGCATCGCATCCGCGTCGGCCAGATAAAGCGCATCGGTGAACTGCGCCGCAGGGTCGCCCACCATCGTTTCCGCGATATGCGTCCATGTTTGGCGGGTGCGCAAAGCACCCGAGCACAGCACCTCGTCGGGAACCAACCCACGATCCGCCAGCCAGCGCCCGATGGCCTTGGCGGATGCATGCCCCCGCTTGTTCAGCGGGCGGTCGTGGTCGGCCAGATCGGCGTCTCCCCAACTGGATTTTGCGTGGCGGGTCAGGATCAGGGTCAGGGTCATGTCGGATGAAACGCTTTCATGTGAAAATGGGACTGCTCGGGCAATCTGCCATAAGTTTGTGACACAGGGCAAACAGAACGCACCAAACAGCCCTGCGTCAGACAGTCCTTGCCCTCTTTTGTGTCGAGATAGGCGTGACATTGCGCAAGGTCGTATCCGTCGCGGGTTAGGGCGTTGACGGGGCAGGCCGTCTCGCAGGGGGCATCGCAGGTGGCGCAGGGTTGCGTGGGCGTGGCGGGCAGGGCCAGCTGGTAAGGCAGCCGCAAGGCCCCGCGAAAGCTGACCCACAGCCCGGCGCGATCATGCACCAGCAAAGTGACGGGCGATTGCCACGCGCGGCCTGACCTCATGGCCCACTGGAAAAATGGTGCATAGGGTGGGCCATCAGAGGGGAACAGCGCTGCACCCCCAAACTGCTCTGCCAAAGGCGTGATCACGCGCTTTGACCAACGATCCATCGGGTCCGGTGCGCCGTCATAGGCCTCAGATGCGGCGGAAAACGCGGCCCAAAACCCCGGCTCATGCGGCCCCAGCAACAGCACCGTATCAGCCCCCTCATGCAGCGCACCAAACACATCAAGCTGCACCGCTTGGGCGGCTTTTGTGACCTCTGCTAGGGTTGTGGGCGCGCTCACTTACGTTGAAATGGGAGCATCAAGCTCCACCCCAATTTACCCGGTCGCTCATCCTGCCACTCAAGCCCAATCACCATCTGATCATGGCCGTCGCGGGGTTGATCGGTATAAGTGCGAAAGATCCGATCCCAGATCGACAGGCAAAACCCATAGTTGCTGTCCGTCTCGTCCCGGTGCACCGAATGATGCACGCGATGCATGTCTGGGGTGACCAAAAACTGGCGCAGCACGCGGTCAACATCCAGCGGCAGGCGCATATTGGCATGGTTGAACATCGCCGATCCATTCAGCACAATTTCAAACAGGATCACCCCAAGCGCAGGCGCGCCAATCAGGTAGACAACGCCGATTTTAATCAGCATTGAGGCTGCAATTTCAATGGGATGAAAGCGCAGCGCGGTGGACACATCAATGTCGCGATCCGCATGATGCACCCGGTGCAACCGCCACAACAGCGGCAGCTTGTGAAACACCATATGCTGAAACCAAATCGCAAAATCGAGGATGATCATCGCAGCAATCACCGACACCCAAGTGGGCAGGGGCAAGAGATTCAAGATCCCCCATCCCTGCGCGCTGGCATCAAGCGCCGCCCCCACCGCAAGCAGCGGCAAAAACACCGCCATCACGCGGGTGGTCAGCCCATCGATGATGATGATGGCGAAATTGGTGGTCCAGCGTTGCGAGCGCGACAAAGCCCGCCCACGCCGGGGGGCCAGTGTCTCAATCAGGGTGAACAGGGCAAACAGCCCCAGAAAGGCCGCAAGCCGGATAAGCGCTTCGTTTTCCATAGGATCAACCTAGGCGCTATGTCCCCGTTTGCAATGCACAAATCCGAGACTAAATAGCTGATTTGCGACCCTTAGCTGCGAATGATCGAACCGGCGCCGTGGTCGGTGTAAAGCTCCAGCAAACAGGCATTTGGGGCGCGACCGTCCAGAATAACCACCGCGCGCACGCCACCTTCGATGGCGGCAAGGGCGGTTTCGGTTTTGGGGATCATGCCGCCGGCGATGACACCAGATGCGGTCAGCTCGCGAATATGCTCGGTCGTCAGCTCGGTCAAAACCTCGCCATCCGCGCCTTTCACACCCTCAATATCGGTCAGCAACAAAAGGCGATCAGCCTTAAGGGCGGCGGCAATG
>DDMF01000158.1:9891-22654 GCA_002340515.1 Rhodobacteraceae bacterium UBA2553
GGGGCAATCACCGGAATGGTTTCCGCCTCGGCCAGCGATTGCAGCACCGAGACATCCACATCCGCAGGGGTGCCAACAAAGCCAAGATCGGGGTTGGTTTGATCGCAAATCACCAGATTGGCGTCCTTGCCCGACAGGCCCACAGCCTTGCCGCCCTCGGCGTTGATCGCCTGTACAATGCGGTTGTTCACGCTGCCCGACAGGACCATTTCAACCACTTCGACGGTGGCCGCATCGGTCACCCGCTTGCCGTTCACAAACTCGCTTTTGATCTGAAGCTTATCCAGCATCGCGTTGATCATCGGCCCGCCGCCATGTACCACAACCGGGTTCACCCCCACATGGCGCATCAAGACAATATCGCGCGCAAAGCTCGCCATTTCCTCATCGCTGCCCATGGCGTTGCCGCCGAATTTAATGACCACGGTTGCGCCCGCGTAGCGTTGCAAATACGGCAAAGCTTGCGACAAAGTTCTGGCGGTGGCGATCCAATCACGGTTCATGTTTTGCGTCTTCATGGCTGATCCTCATTCCCCACCTGTGTTAGTGCCTGCATCGCGTCCTGCCAAGGGGCATTGCGCCCAAACTTTGCGGTGGTAGGGTGGGCAAAATCGCACAGTGCGACATGAGAGGCCCCCATGGCAGATGACCGCAAAACACTACTTTTGACCGGAGCGAGCCGTGGCATTGGCCACGCCACTGTGCGCAAATTCAACGCCGAAGGCTGGCGGGTGATCACCTGTTCGCGCCAACCCTTCCCCCAAGAATGCCCCTGGGGCGGCGGTCAGGAAAACCATGTTGTGCTGGATCTGTCCGATCCCGCCGACACCATCAACGCCGTTGGACTAATTCAGGAAAAACTGGACGGGCGGTTGGATGCGCTGGTTAACAACGCCGGCATTTCCCCCAAAGGGCCAGATGGATCGCGGCTCAACACCCTGAACACCGGTCTGATGGATTGGGGCAAAGTCTTTCATGTGAATTTCTTTGCGTCAGTCGTTTTGGCCCGCGGGTTGAAGGATGAATTGGCCGCGGCCAAGGGGGCTGTGGTCAATGTGACCTCCATCGCCGGGTCGCGCGTGCACCCCTTCGCAGGCGCCGCTTACGCAACCTCTAAAGCCGCGCTCGCCGCATTAACCCGCGAAATGGCGCATGACTTTGGTCCCATGGGCGTGCGCGTCAATGCGATTGCGCCGGGCGAAGTGGAAACCGCAATTCTGTCCCCTGGCACCGATAAGATTGTCGAGAAATTGCCAATGCAACGGCTGGGTCAACCCGAAGAGGTTGCCTCGGCGATCTACTTCCTCTGCTCCGATCAATCCTCGTATATCTCGGGCACCGAGATCGAGGTGAACGGCGCGCAGCACGTCTGATTTGGGGTTTAAACAGTTTAAAGTTTTGCCAATGGGCGCTGGCAAGACTTTAAAGTTTTGGATTTTGGACCTTTAAAGAGTTTACAGTTTCGGGTTTGGAAACTTTAAACTGTTTACAGTTTTGGATGTCGCACCAAGAGGTCTCAAAACGGGTTTGGATCAATCCAAACCCGCGATAATCGCACGCAGCGTCTCGATCCCCAGACCCTTTTCAGATGAGGTCATCACCAGCTCTGGGTATGCCGCCGGGTGTTTCGATAAGGCCGCGCGCACCTGCGCCAGCATCTTGTCCATGTCTTTGTCTTTGACCTTATCAACCTTGGTCAACACCACCTGAAACGTCACGGCGGATCGGTCCAAAAGTGCCATAATCTCTTCATCCACGGCCTTCACACCATGGCGACTGTCCACCAACACAAAGGCGCGGCGCAGGCTGGCGCGGCCCGACAAATAGGCCTTCAAAAGACGCTGCCAGCGCTCCACAATCGGCACCGGCGCATTGGCAAAACCATAGCCCGGAAGGTCGACCAAAAAGGGCCCGCCAGTGGTGGTGAAATAGTTGATCTCTTGTGTGCGGCCCGGCGTGTTTGAGGCGCGGGCTAGGCCTTTTCGCCCAGTTAGGGCGTTGATAAGGCTTGATTTTCCGACATTTGAGCGCCCCGCGAAACAGACCTCTAACCGGTCCGCATCGGGCATGCCGCTCATCGCAACCACACCTTTTAAAAAGTCGGTGGCACCGGCAAAAAGCTTGCGGCCTTTTTCGCGTGTGATGTCATCTGGCTCTTCGGCCATGGGGAAAGGCAATTGGCTCATGATAGCACCTTAATTTCGTCGTCTACGGCAATTTCACCGGCTTTGGTGACCACCGCATGCACGCCCATTTCCTGTATGTCCCAGCCCGCGCGCAAGGCGCCCAAAGTGTCGGCATCTCGCATCCCGGTGCGGGTGCTGGCCTCGGTCATGCGGCAGCGGGTGATTTCTTTGCGGATGAAAAACTCAGCCGATCCAATGCGGATTTCTTTGCCAACCCAGCTGCGTTCTTCCCAAGCATTAAGCCCGCGCACCAGCAGATTGCCACGCCATCTTAGCGGCGAAAGTGGCCGCCCAACACGGTCAGAAATCGCGTCATGGCTGGCCAGATTCATGATCGAAAGCGACACGGTTTCACTGTCCGTCAGGGCGTTTTTTGCTTTGAAAATACCAGTGGGTTGCGGGCGGCCACTTGGCGTAAGAGGTTGCACCCAATGGATAAATTTTTCCTGATCTGTGGGAAGGTCAGGATTGAATGTGATCCCCGGCATCTTTGGGTGTGTCAGTGTGATGGTGCCCGTGACCACATCCATACGCGCTTGCATGGCTTGCAGCAAAGGCACCCCAGCACCGCGTGAGAAGTTGCGGCAATGCTGCCAGCCCTCCACAGCCGTTTCGTCCAGTTTTGTCGCCGCATGGGTCACCGCCCATTGCCGGTCAAAGGGCAGGGCGCGGCCTGGTTCAAGCCTTGCCTGAACCAGCGCTTCGCGCCCATGCGCCTTAATCGGGTGGCGCCAAATCTGGGCGATTTGACCCATCAACTGGCGTCCTTGGTTTTACGCTTGAAGCTTTTCAATACGTTGCCAAGCACGTTTGGTTTGTGCCCGTGGCTACGCATGATTAGATATTGTTGCGTAAAGGTGATGGTGTTGTTGGCGATCCAGTACAGCACCAGACCCGAGGCAAACTGACCCAGCATGAACATGAACACCCAAGGCATCCAGGCAAAAATCATGGCCTGTGTGGGGTCGGTGGGCGCTGGGTTCAGCTTTTGCTGCAGCCACATGGAAACACCTAGAATGATTGGCAAAATACCAAGCGATGCGATGGCCAGAATGCTTTCTGGTCCCGGTGTCGCAAATGGCAAAAGGCCAAACAGGTTCAGGATTGAACTGGGGTCGGGGGCGGACAAATCCTGGATCCAACCGACCCAAGGCGCGTGGCGCAGTTCCAGCGTGACGAAGATCACTTTATAGAGCGAAAAGAAGATCGGGATCTGCATCAGGATCGGCAAACACCCAGAGGCTGGGTTCACCTTTTCCCGCTTGTAAAGCTCCATCATTTCTTTTTGAACTTTGGCCCGGTCGTCGCCAGCCGCTTCCTTGATCTTCTCCATTTCAGGCTGAAGCTCTTTCATCTTCGCCATGGAAACATAGGATTTATAGGCCAGTGGGAAGAGCACAGCCTTGATCACCAGCGTCAGCCCAATAATCGCCCACCCCATATTACCGATGACGCCATTCAGCCAATGCAGCAAGGCGAAAATCGGCTTGGTGAGGAAGAAGAACCAACCCCAATCAATCGAGTCGAGGAAGTGATAGATGCCGTCTTCGTTTTGGTAATTGCGGATGGTTTCCCATTCTTTGGCGCCGGCAAACAGGCGCGTTTCAACCGTGGCGGTGGTCCCCGGTGCAACGTCGACCACGGGCATGCGGACTTGCGTTTGGTAGATGTCGGATTGCTCGCCATAGCGCACGGCCGAGGTAAAGGGTTGGTCACCAGCCGGGATCATTGTGGTCATCCAGTAATGATCCGTAAAGCCGATCCAGCCGTTCTCTTTCACGTCAACCACATCAGCACGAGCGCCTTCGCGGCTGTCGAATTCGAAATCTACGGCGTCGCCATAGTCCAACTCCTCCAGCTCATCTGTCTGGCGAATGATGCCTTCGTGCAGGATAAAGAAACCTTTGAGATTCTTTGGTTCACCATGACGGGCCAGCACCCCATAAGGGGCCACGCGTTGTGCCTCTGAACCGGTATTTTCGACCGATTGGCTGATGGTGAATATGAACTTGTCATCAACGGCCACGCTGCGGCGGAAGGTCAAGTCCTTGCCATTGTCCCAGCGAAGGGTGACGGGCGTGGATGGCGTCAGCTTTTCGCCTTCCTCAATTTGCCAAACGGTTGACGGCCCTGGTACGTCTTCCACTGCGGTGCTGCCGCCCGGGGTCCAACCATAAAGAGCATAATAGGCGTCTGGCTGTCCCGCTGGTTTTAGCAGTTTCACAATTGGGCTCTGGTCCGACAATTCCGTGTGATATGCTTTCAAGCTAAGATCGTCAAAGCGCCCCCCAAGCAAGGAGATGGAGCCGGAGAGTTCTGGGGTGTCGATTGCAATGCGTGCAACGTCGGCCTGTGTGGAGACTTCGCCCGCCGCTGTAGTCATAGGTGCAGCGCTGGTGCTTGTCTCAAGCCCTGCGGACGGCACGATGTTTTCTGCCACAACTGCTGGCACGTCATCTTGTGTCGGTGCCGGGTCTGCCGGCGGAAACATGATCATCCATCCGGTGATTACGAGGAAACTTAATACTGTTGCCAGGATCAGGTTCTTATTCTGGTCGTCCATTTGGCCCACCGCTCTTGAAGAATTGGTCAGAGTGGTTCAAGCGGTCCAGAGGCAAAAGGTCAAGCAGTTTTCCCAGATTTTTAAGCTTCTTCACTTACGCGCGCTTGGGGAAAACGGCTGATGCGGCGACTTTTTCTTCCAAGGTTTGCAGCCAGCTGACAGTCGCATCAAAGGGCATGGGCTTTGCGATCGAGTATCCTTGGACATGGGTGCAGCCTAATTGTGCGAGCATGGCATGCTCGCCATGGGTTTCGACACCTTCGGCGATCGCTTCCAGGCCTAAGCGCTCCGCCATCGTTAATATGGCTGCGATCATGCTTTGCTGATCACGGTCCGTGTCGACATGCGTGACAAAGGAGCGGTCGATTTTGATGCGGCTTACATCAAATCGACGAATGCTTGAGATTGAAGCGTGACCTGTCCCAAAATCATCAAGATCCACGCCGCAACCCAAATGTGAGAAAGAGGCGATATTGCGAGATGTGATATCATCATCCGAGCGTGCCACAACCGTTTCAAGGATTTCAACGGTCAGCCGGTCAGGTTCAAGTTCGAACCGGTCCAATTCCCATTTTACTTTTTCAAACAGGCGAGGGTTGCGTAATTCGTCTGCGGAGAAATTCACCGAGATTGCAGGCACTTTCAAGCCAAGTTTATCCCAGTCTTTCAAGGCTGTTAGAGAGTGATATAGAATAACTTCACCAAGCCGTTCGGAAAGTCCTGCCTGTACAAGGGCAGGTAAAAAGGCGCCGGGTGCAATCAGGCCTTTTTCGGGGTGGTTCCAGCGCGCCAAGGCTTCGAACCCGGACAAGGCGCCTGTGTCTGTCGACAGCTGAGGTTGGAACCAGGGAACAATTTGCCCGTCATTCAGCGCATTGAGAATTTCTTTTACGGTGTGTTCGGAAGCTGAAACACGGGGTTTCATTTCGTTGGAATAGGCGCGAATGGACCCTGGGCCGGAGAGCCGCGCCTCTTGCAGGGCGCTTTCTGCCGCGGCTAAAATGGCCTCGCCAGTTTTTTCTGAAATGCGAGAGGGAAGGGCAAAACCCACTGACAGGGTGGAGTGAACCTGCACATTTTCGGTCACGAGGGGTGTGTCAAATGCCGCCTGAATGCGCGAGGAAAGTTGAATAAGAGCTTCGAGGTCAGCCCGTCGGGTTTTGTCGAGGCAAAGGCCGAACCGGGCGCCGCCAAGATAGGTGAGCATCTCGGTGGCTCGTAGGACGCTTTTTATTCGTTCCCCACATGTGAACAGCATACGGTCAGCAATATCTTCGCCAAGATTGCGCCGGGCATTCGTAAAATCATCCACCTCCATCACCACGCAGGCTTTGGTAGGAGAGTCCTCGCGCAGGATTGAGCGGTCAATGGATTTGATAAGACGGTCCCGCAATGGGAGGTCTGTCACCGGATCGACGGGGCCGGAATTTGCCCGTGGTGCGGGTTGTGTCATGATCCCCGCGAGCAACAAAATGCCGGGAAAAACAATGGCAAAGAACATCAAGAAACCTTCGCCACCGAACCAATAAATTCCCAAAGCCGCTGCTGGCAAAAACGCTGCAAGCTGTGGACCAACCAATGCTGTGCGGATGGTTTCTTTCATACGGTGCGAAATATGAGAAGTGCCGGTGGCAGCCATGCTTCTTCGTCCTCTTGATCCGAAGCAGGAGCGCCTCGTCTAAGGACAAATTAGGAACACGGAGTCAATCGAACGTTAATGCGCGCGGGAATTTTAAGTTTATTTTTCACTATCTGCGGGTGATGGTCGCGAAAGCCCAACAAAATCGAACAATTGCGGATCCAAAAGATGGCTGGGACGGGTGTTCATCAGGGCGCGAAACATGATTTGCCGCCGCCCGGGGAAGTTTTTTTCCCACTGATCGATGATTCCCTTAACCTGTTGCCGCTGCAATCCGTCCTGTGATCCGCAGAGGTCGCAAGGGATAATAGGATAGTTCATTTGGGTGGCAAATTTTTCGCAATCGGCTTCGGCCACATGTGCAAGCGGGCGATAAACAAACAAGTCCCCCTCTTCGTTTACCAGTTTTGGCGGCATGGTCGCCAGGCGGCCACCGTGAAAGAGGTTCATGAAAAACGTCTCTAGGATGTCGTCGCGGTGATGGCCCAACACAACCGCAGAACAGCCCTCTTCGCGGGCGATTCTATAAAGATTTCCACGTCGTAGGCGGGAGCAGAGTGAACAAAATGTGCGCCCTTGGGGGATCTTGTCCATGACAATGGAATAGGTGTCTTCATACTCGATGCGGTGCGGAACCTGCATACCTTCCAAGAACTTAGGCAGGACCGTCGCGGGAAAACCGGGCTGTCCCTGATCCAGATTGCAGGCCACCAATTCCACCGGCAAAATACCGCGCCATTTCAGCTCATAAAGGGCGGCCAACATGGTGTAACTGTCTTTGCCACCCGACAGGCAAACAAGCCATTTGGCCCCGCGTTCTACCATGCCATATTGGTCAATGGCTTCGCGCACATTGCGGATGATCCGCTTGCGCAGTTTCTTAAACTCGGTGGTCGAAGGGGCGCCAGCGAAAAGCGGGTGGATGTCATCAAGCGTGTCAGTCATGGCCCGCATTTAGGCGGTTTCGCCCAGTCTGACAAGCACAAGGGGGGAATTGATCATGATCAAGGCGGTGGCGAGCCCCTCTAATTACAGAGTGAATTTGTCAGGATTGCCACCTTACGTGCAATAGAAGGTTTGGAGAACACGATGGATGTGATGATGACTGGGATCTGGGGGGCGGTTCTTGCCCTTTTTGCCGCAACAGCAACCGCGGATGACGTCACTGTGGATCTGGCACAGATGGCCCATGGAGATGGGACGATGCACACCGAACACATGGTGGATCAGGTGACGGACCCTATGGCAACAGCCGCCTCGGGTATGTTTCGGTTTGACCCGTCTTTGGTGCGCCTTGAACCGGGCGAGGCGATCGTGTTCCTGAACTCAACCGGTGAACACACGGTGCATTCCATTCCGGCCTTGTGGGGCGCGGATATGCCCGAGGTGGCCATCTCAAACGCGCCACGGGTTGAGGTGCCGTTTCAGACCCCAGGCGTGTATGGGCTGCGCTGCCGCAGGCACAGGCAATACGGGATGGTGATGCTTGTGGTTGTTGGCGATGGCGGGGGGGTCACCGATATTGAACCCGCCCTGTCAAACCTGCGCGCTCGCCCAGCAGAAAAGGCGGCGTTTCGCGGGATTTGGAAAGACTATCAAGCGGGCCTTTAAGGGGGGACGTCACAGCCTGGCCTGCAGACCGTGACGCCATCCGTTTGACCCCTTACAGAATAATGTCCCGTGTGGGCAGCTTGCCTGTTCGGGCTTTCTGCGTTGTGTCCGTCAGCCCTACGTCTTTGTTCAGGTTTTCGGGCACGTCGGCGCGCCGTTTACGGTGTATCGCAGGCTGACCCGCAAAAAGCGCTGCGCGCAACACGCGCCAGCGTCCGTGACGTTCCACAAGGGCAGCGATCACCTGTGCCATTGGGTTCTTGGGACGCGGTGGATAAATCAATGTTGTGATATCGCTCATGTGGCATTCCTTTCGTGATTCTTATGCGTTTTGCGACCTCAAGTGAGGTTCAGCTCAAGCATTAATTTGTCACCAAACTCGCCGCACAATGGCCGCACATTGGACGTACGGGGCCATCCGATGGCGCAGCAGCGCATCGAGCATACGGGTCTGGTGGTGGTTTGGATGCGGCGCGACTGATCAGGAAATTGCCCCACCAGCCGCGCTTTGGATTACATCATGAGATCTCGGAATGGCGGGGGTGGATCATGCGGCGGAAGTCCAATATCGCGCCGCAAATGATTGCTCATCCCTTTGTTCAGCGGGCGTTGCCGCAGACGTGCCAGCAGGTTTGCCAGCAGCACGCGGGCCACACGCAGGCCACCATATTCGGTGACGATCTCGTCGATCAGATCCTGAAGGCGCACGGCCCCAGGATGAAAATTACTGTCCATCATTTTAATGCAACCGGCGTATCGACCGGCCCTCTTGTTTGGATTGCACACAAGGTGCAGGTGAAATGAAAGGGTGGATATCCCACAGCGAAACAAGGGCAACACCACGGGCGATAGGCCGGTGGTACTGGTCTTGTGCGAACGTATGCGGGAGGTGTCAGAAAGATCCGGCGATCAGACAAATACACGCAGAAAGGCTCTGTGTGAGATGTTCAAAAAACCGGGGATGACGGGGCCAATTAGGCGGTGATACGGATGATCACGAAGCGAAATAGGCCGGGGTTCCCGCTGCACGGAGGCAGAATGCGCTGATGTAGTTCATGTTTAGCCTCCTTATTGTATGCGTTGCGGATGGGGGTGTTTTAGCGCAAACAGAGTGCGGATCAACCAGCAGTTTACAGAAAAGCCCACCTGTGGCGCAAAAGGCACGTCAGTGCGGATGTCAGTGGCGATGCGTGTCGTCGGTGCAGGTTTTGTTGTCAGATGTGTTTTGGTCCGGCACCGGGTCGTACCCGCAATTGCCCCACGGATGACAGCGCCCGATGCGTTTCGCGGCAAGCCAGCTGCCTTTGATCGCGCCGTGTTTTTCCAAGGCTTCCAGCGCATAGGCGGAACAGGTTGGCTGATAACGGCAATTAAACCCGACCCACGGCGAGAAAATCATCCGATAGGCGCGGATCGGCAGGGCGGCGATATGAGCAAGTGGGGTCATTGACATAATCTGGGGCCTGCCGTGTGGCTTTTCTAGTTTTCTAGTTTTCTAGTTTTCTAGTTTTCTAGTTTTCTAGTTTTCTAGTTTTTGCGGGGCTTGCGCGGGGCGTGGATGTCTTTGATGGCGCGGATAAGGTCTGTGGTCAGATCACTATAGGTGCGCGTTGCGGTGGCGTCTTTGCGGCCGATCAGCACATAGTCCCAACCTTGTTGACCAAGCTCGGGCAAAACCTCGCGCGCAATGGCGCGCAGGCGACGCTTGGCACGGTTGCGTGCCACGGCATTGCCGACCTTTTTGGAACAGGTAAAGCCGACACGAATGCCTGCGTCAGGCTCTTCGCCATCACGCCGTTTGCGGGCTTGCAGCATAAAGGCCGGCTGTGGCGCACGGCGCGCGCGGGCAGCGGCCAGAAAATCGCGCCTTTGGGTCAGGGTGATCAGTTTTTCAGACATATCATCACTGAATGTGTCACTTTGGGTATCGCCACGCGCAAAAACCGCCGCAGACCCAGTGGTCTCGGCGGTTTGCGTCTTGTTACTGTCTGGTGCAGTCATGACTGCAACCAACGCTTATGCGCTCAGCAACTTCCGGCCTTTTGCGCGACGCGCATTCAGGATCTTACGGCCAGCTTTGGTGGCCATACGTGAGCGGAAGCCGTGACGGCGTTTGCGAACCAGGTTCGAGGGTTGGTAGGTGCGTTTCATCGCCCGTCTCCGTTTAAGCCCGTTTCCATCTGATGCGGTTCTGCGCTCTGATCTCTCAGATCAACAGCCCGCGGAAGGATTCGGGACAAGTGTCATTCGAAGCCCGGTCTATAGGGGGCATTTGGCGGCAAGTCAAATGGGGCAAGCAAGATTTCTTGCCAAATGATTGCCCAAGGGGCCGGATTGTTTGGGCCGCCCGCTGGGAATGCTTCAAGTGACCTATTAAAGCGTTTCCAGTTCACATTGTATCGCTTGTTCGCGGCCTTTCGCTACGCTCAAACGCGAAAAGCGATAGCAGATGCGTCTATAAAAACTGGAAACGCTCTAGGTGGCGCGTCGCAAGGCCCGACCTGCCTCTGTGATCATCAAAAGGCCGGCCGTGCCAATAAAGGCGGCAGCCCAACGGTTCATGGTTTTTAGCGTGCTGGAACGTGCCAAAACCCGGCCTGCTTTATTGGCCAATAAGGCATAGGGGGTGAGCACGGCGAAAAGCACAGCCACGCTGACCAGCACCAACAGGCTCCATTCCGTCAGCCCTACGGCGTTCAGGTCCAGAACACTCGGCACAAGGGCAAGATAGAAGATGATCGCCTTTGGATTGCTCATCGTGATGGAAAAGGCCGAGAGCATCGTTTTGGGCGTGTTGTGCTTGCGCGACTTTGCCATTTTTGGCGCTTTGGGGTCACTGGTCCAGAATTGATAGGCCAAATAGGTCAGATACAATCCGCCCAGCAATTTCAAGACAATCATCGCCCCCGCAAAACTTTTGGCAACAGCGGCAAGCCCGGCGACCGCGATGGTCAGATACACAACATCCCCACAGGCAATGCCCAAAATAAAGACCAAAGCGTTGCGCAAAGATCCCCCCATGGCCTGCCCCACAAGGGCGGCAATTCCGGGGCCGGGGATGGCAGCAGCAATCCCAAGCGCAAGCGCATAGGTGATGAGAGAGGTCAAAAGGTCCATCAGGGGCGTCCTTTGGGCAAAAATACCGGATGACCTAAGCGCAATATGTGACAGAGGTCGAGGGGTTTTTCCCGAATTTGTGGTGTCTTAGCGCCGCAACTGAAATGTTTTGTAACCTTTCGCCCCGATATTCTCACCTCAGTTCAAGCAACTGTGAGATCATATGTCGGTGGGTAGGCAAGCCCGCCCCCAACCCTCATGTTGCCCGCAACGTGAAAGGAATACCCGATGACTTCATCTGATGGCTCGGTCCCAAGGACACATGACATGCCCCACCCTAAGCCACTTTCGGCCAACCCGCTTTTGAAACGCCTGCCGCTGATTGCCATTCTGGCCGTGGCGGTCATCGGCGCGTTTACCCTGCGCGATTATCTGAGCTTTGAGACCTTGGCTGAGAACCGCGAGGCTTTGATCGGCTTTCGCGATGCCAATTATCTGTTGGCGGTTCTGGTGTTTGTCGCCGCTTATGTGGTGATTGTTGGGTTCTCCCTGCCCGGGGCAACGATTGCGACGCTCACGGGGGGCTTTCTCTTTGGCACTTTCCCCGGAGTCCTCTTTAACATGACCGGGGCCACCATCGGTGCGATTGTAATCTTTCTGGCCGCACGCTGGGGGCTGGGCGAAAAGCTCGCCGCAAAAATGGAGAGCTCGGACGGGGCCGTGAAGCAGATCAAAGATGGCATTGATGAAAACCAATGGTCGGTTCTCTTTCTGATCCGCCTTGTGCCTGCGGTGCCGTTTTTTGTGGCCAATCTGATCCCCGCACTGGTGGGCGTGCCGCTTTACCGCTTTGCGATCTCAACCTTTGTGGGCATCATTCCGGGCGGGCTGGTCTATACTTCAGTGGGCGCGGGGCTGGGCGAAGTGTTTGCCCGTGGTGAGACGCCGAACTTGGGCATCATTTTTGAACCTCATATCCTGTTGCCAATCTTGGGTCTTGTGGCGCTGGCCGCCCTTCCCATGGTGCTGAAAGTCCTGAAAAAAGGAACTGCGTGATGAAGCGTATCAAGACAGATATCTGCGTGATTGGCGCTGGATCCGGTGGGCTTTCGGTCGCGGCGGGGGCGGTGCAAATGGGCGCGTCTGTTGTGCTACTAGAGGGGCACAAGATGGGCGGCGATTGCCTGAACTATGGCTGTGTGCCGTCCAAGGCGCTTTTGCACGCAGGCCAAAAAGGTATGGATTGGAAAGCGGCCCACGACCATGTGCGCGCCACCATCGCCACAATTGAACCCCACGATTCGGTGGAGCGGTTTCAGGGTCTGGGCGTTAATGTGATCACCGAATACGGCAGTTTCATTTCGCGCAGCGAAGTGCAGGCGGGAGATACTATCATTGAAGCCCGCCGTTTTGTGATCTCAACCGGGTCATCCCCCTTTGTGCCGCCGATCCCCGGATTGGATCAGGTGCCGCATCTGACCAATGAACAAATCTTTGATCTGGACGATCAGCCAAAGCATCTTTTGATCATCGGCGCCGGGCCCATCGGGCTGGAAATGGCACAGGCGCATCGGCGTCTGGGCTGTGAAGTCACGGTGATCGAAGGGGCCAAGGCGCTGGGCCGGGATGATCCGGAAATGGCAGTGCAGGTGCTGGACGCCCTGCGCGCAGATGGGATCAGTATCGAAGAAGAGGCCCTTGCCGCCG
>DDMF01000158.1:22672-33176 GCA_002340515.1 Rhodobacteraceae bacterium UBA2553
AAGTGCGCGGCGACGTCGGCGCCATTGAGGTTGAGGTCAAAGATGGCCGCATTTTCAAAGGCACCCACCTGTTGGTCGCCGTGGGGCGCAAAGCCAATATCGACAAGCTTGATCTGGACAAAGCTGACGTCGTGGTCACCCGTGCGGGCATCAAGGTTGACGCTGGGTTGCGCAGCACAAACCGCAAGATCTACGCGATTGGCGACGTGGCTGGCGGGCTGCAATTTACCCATGTGGCGGGTTATCATGCGGGGGTAATCATCCGCTCCATGCTGTTTGGCTTGCCGTCAAAGGCGAAAACCAGCCACATCCCTTGGGCCACCTACACCGCGCCGGAAATGGCGCAAGTGGGTTTGACTGAGGCGCAAGCTAAAGACACTCATGGTGACCGGCTAGAGGTGGCGCGCTTTGATTTTTCCGGCAACGACCGGGCGCTGGCCACCCAACAGGCTAAGGGTTTGATCAAGGTGATGGTTGTGAAAGGCCGCCCCGTGGGCGTGTCCATTGTCGGCCCGCAAGCCGGGGAAATGATCACCATCTGGTCGCTGGCAATGGCCAATAACCTCAAGATGAGCCAGATTGCCGCGATGGTCGCACCATACCCCACAATGGCCGAGGTGTCGAAACGCGCAGCAGGGGCCTATTTCTCGCCGCGACTTTTTGATAATCTTAAGGTGAAACAGGTGGTTGGCATCGTACAACGCTGGCTGCCGTAACGATTTAGGCGGAACAACCTGTGCTAAACTCCCTGTCCGGCCGATTTTTGATCCTGACCATGGCGTTTGTCATGCTGGCCGAAGTGTTGATCTTTGTGCCGTCAGTCGCGCGTTTTCGCGAAGATTATTTGCTGGCGCGACTGGAGCGTGCGCAGATTGCGTCGCTGGTTCTGCTTGCTGATGACATGATCGACCCGGCGCTGGAGGCGGAACTGTTGGAAAACGCGCAGGTTTTCAACGTGGTGCTGCGCCGCGATGAAATCCGCGAACTGGTATTGAACTCCCCGATGCCCCATGCGGTGGATCAGACTTTTGATCTGCGCATGTCGACCCCGTGGGAGATGATGCGCGCCGCCCTGTCGCGTCTGGCCAATCCCACGCCTCAGGTGATCCGCGTGATCGGCAAGCCGGTACAGATGGGCGGTGAGCTGATTGAGGTGACCATGGACACCGGCAATCTGCGCAAAGCCATGATCGATTACGGTTTGAACATCGCCAAATTGTCGGCGGTGATTTCGCTGATCACCGCCTCGTTGCTGTTCTTTGCGGTGCGCTGGCTGATGGTGCGGCCGATCCGGGGTGTGGTCGGGAATATGATCGCCTATGCACGCTCGCCCGAAGATACGCGCCGGATCATTGTGCCCCATGCGGGCGTGACCGAATTGCGCGATGCAGAGGTGGCGTTAAATGCGCTTCAGACCGAATTGACCCATGCGTTGAAGCAAAAGGAACGCTTGGCGCAGCTGGGCGGGGCGGTTGCGCGGATTTCCCATGATTTGCGCAATATCCTCACCACCGCGCAGCTGTTTGGCGACCGGATGGAAATGAGCGAAGATCCGATGGTGAAACGCATTGGTCCAAAGCTGATGAACTCGATCTCGCGTGCCGTTAGCTTGTGTGAAAACACTTTGGCGTTCGGCAAGGCTGAAGAGCCCGCCCCAAGGTTGGAACGGATTGAACTGGCCAAACTGGTGGGCGATATTATTGACAGTGAACGCCTGTCGGCGGGGGATCATGATCTGAGTTTCGCCGAGGATGTGCCTTCTGGCCTTATGCTGCGCGCCGACCCCGAACAGCTGTACCGTGTGCTGTCAAACCTTGTGCGCAATGCGCGCCAAGCGATTGTTGCGACAGGTAAGCCGGGTGAGATTGCCATCTGCGCCAGTGAGGGCGACGACAGTTGGATCATTGATGTGCGTGACACCGGGCCGGGCCTGCCGTTGTCGACCCGTGAGAACCTGTTTCAACCCTTTGCCGGATCCAACCGCAAAGGCGGCTCCGGGCTGGGTATGGCGATTGCAGCCGAGCTGATCCGGGGCCATGGTGGTGAGCTGGCGCTGGCTGAGACTGGCGAGGCAGGGACACGGTTTCAGATCACTTTGCCGAAAGAAATTGAGAGGCGGCTCTGAGCCCACATTGGCGAATGCTGCTTGACGCATGAACGGGCACGAAGTGCATAGAGCTGCCATCGGCCGTGGCAAGTCCCGCCCTTACTGGACACTGGCCAAAACGCCTGATTCTACTTAACAGCTTTACCAGTCTGTCCGTTCGTGGCTACCCGAGATATCGACCGAGCAATACAAACGACGCGTTCGTTGCCGTGCGGCACAGTGTCTGTCAACGGCTTTTCCGAACGCGATAGCAAAACCCCGTTTGGCGGTTACAAGATGTCGGCATCACGGGTCCGCGACAACGGCACCGCGGCTTTGGCGCAATATATGCAGACCAAGACGATCTGGATCACCACTTGGCAAATCCAATTCTCCGGTGCGGTTTGCGCAATTGGGTGTCGCGCAAACCGCAGGTCTTTACGACATGTTGTCTGCCTCAAGCAACCGTTTTGCCTGTGCGACGCTGACATCGCCAGCCGCGACAATTGCTTTTGCGACGCGGTCGATGTCTCCGCCGGTCGCGCCGGCGGTGATTGCGATGTTACGAGCGTGCAGGGTCATATGCCCCCTTTGGATACCTTCGGTAGCGAGGGCCCGTAGCGCGGCCATGTTCTGGGCCAGCCCGACAGCCGCTGTCACTTCGGCGAGTTCCTGTGCCGAGGATACAGCCATCAGATCAAGCGCGGCTTGTGCTGCGGGATGGGTGCGCGTAGCCCCGCCAACGATGCCCATCGCCATAGGTATGTCCAGCGTGCCCATCAGAGCACCGTCCTTGGCTATTTCCCACCTTGTCAGAGATGTGTAGCGGCCGGAACGCGCGGCAAAAGCGTGGGCACCCGCCTCGATGGCACGCCAATCGTTGCCCGTTGCCACCACAACGGGGTCAATGCCATTCATGATGCCCTTGTTGTGGGTCGCGGCGCGATATGGGTCGATCAGCGCCAGCGCGCAGGCCTCAACAATGCCCTGTGCCACCTCTGCACCATCCAGTGTTTGCGTCGTCAAGGCGTCGGCGGCCACCCGTACGCTGGCAGTCACGATCCGCTTGTCGGCAAGGTTGGACAGAATGCGTAGGCGCACGGTCCCGCCTGTGATTTTTTCGACATAAGGGGCTACAGTCTCGGCCATTGTGTTGACAGTGTTGGCCCCCATCGCGTCGCGCACATCAACCAGAAGATGCAAAACTAACATTGCTCCGATCGGACTTTCAGGAAACACGTGAACCTCGATGTCTTTGCAGCCGCCACCAAGGCCAATAAGGACAGTGTCTTTGGCGTTCGCCATTTCGACAAGCGCATCACGCTCTGCCAGCAACCTTGCACGTGCGCCAAAGGGGTCAGTCAGCCCGAGGACTTGGATCTGCGCCCGCATGATCGGCATGGTCGAGCTGGCTTGGAAACCACCCCCGGCGCGTGCGATCCTTGCCATATAAGAGGCCGCAGCAACGACGGAGGGTTCCTCCACAGCCATTGGCACAAGATAGTCGCGTCCGTTGACTACGAAATTCGTCGCCAACCCCAAGGGCAATTCGAATGTACCGATCACGTTCTCTATCATGCAGTTTGCCACGTCGAGCCCGAGGACAGCGGCACCCGATAACGCCTCGGCAGAAGATGCTTTGAGACCAGCCATTTGCGCCACAGTCGCCCGCCGCGCTTGGGGCTCCATGTCTCGCATTCCTTCGATTCGGGATGATGTGGTGTCGGTGGTCATTTTCAGCTCCTTTTGAAGGGTGTCGGAATCGCATTACCCAGCCAGAGCGAAAGTAACGGTCCATTCGAAAAACGCCATAGCCCGGAAACGGCCTATGGATTTGCCAACTGCTTCTGTGTAAAGACACGCAGTATGTTTGAGAACCAACAACCAATCCAAAAGGATAAGCTGCACGATCAAGTTTATGATCGGCTGTGTACCCTGCTGCGCGAGGGCGAATTCACACCCGGTCAGGCGGTACCAGTCTCAAAGGTCGCCAAGGCCTTTGGTGTCAGCGCCATGCCGGTGCGCGAGGCGTTGACGCGCCTTCTGGCCATCGGCGTGCTAGGCAATGTTTCAGGTCGGTCGGTGGGCGTACCTGTGCTGGACTACGACGAACTGACTGATCTGCGCAATGTACGGGTAGAGATCGAAGCGCTGGCCGTAGGGTGGGCCGTGAAAAACCGCGACGACGCCTTTCTGTCAGACCTAGACGTTTTGCTCAAACGGCTCGAAACCACTGAGCGATCTGGCGATGTCCCAAGCTATATCAAGACCAACTACGAGTTTCATCTCCGACTTTATCAGCAATCGAAGTCACCGGTTCTAGTCGAAGTGATTGATACGCTCTGGCTGCGGGTGAGCCCGCATCTTTATCGTCTTGAGTATGAGGACCAGTATAAGGTTTCAAACATCCATCACCGCGACATCGTCCAGGCCATCCGTCTGGGTGATGCGCAGGCCGCGTCGGAGGCTTTGGCTTCAGACCTTTCAGATGCCTATGATGTGCTGGTTCGCATGCTTTTTGAAGCTGAGTCGGCGTAACAAAACCGACAATTAGCTATCTCAAACCAATATCCCTTTACCAGTGTGTGGACACCCGGCCCATGGGAAGAATTGTGCGATTAATTCTAAATTGATTTTTGATCAAGAATCAAATATCAATTATCTACTGCTGATAATGGGACGCGTTTTGAGCTCTCGTAGGTCAGCCCAAATGGGAGGAAATTATGAAGAACACGACACTCACCGCGGCGCTGGTCGCGGGCACAATGACTTTTGGCGCGTCGGCGAAGGCCGATATTCTCGACGTCCACATGAACATCCCCAAGGACCTCACATTCCTGGCCGACGGTGCAAAGCTGATGGATAAGAGCCTCAGGAAGATGAGCGGCGGAAATTCCGGTTTCCAAATGTACAGCGCTGGCGAATTGGTCCCAGCAGGGGAAATCCTTGAGAACGTCAGCTCGGGCGCAATTCCCGCGGGATGGAGCTTTCTGGCGCAATGGGGCGGACAAGTGCCAGTGGGCCAGATCGGCGGCACTCCGTTTGGTGGAACACCCGCAGATATGGCTGCGTGGCTGCATATCGGAGGCGGATTGGAAATCGTGCAGCGTGGTTTTGACCCACTGAACATCAAGATCATGGCATGTCACGTCACGGCGCCTGAGCCGGGTGGCTGGTACAATAAAGAAATCAACTCGATTGAGGATTTCAGCGGTCTGAAGATGCGCATGGCCGGTGTCGGTGCGCGCGTGCTGAATGAATTGGGGGCCTCGGCCCAATACCTGCCTGCTGGTGAAATCTATCTCGCTCTGGAGCGCGGCCGGATCGATGCAACGGAATTCTCCCTGCCGATCATCGACAAGGACCTGGGCTTTAACCAGATCGCCAAATACTACTATTATCCTGGATGGCATCAGACCTCTGCCGCCGACGTCCTTATGATCAACATGGATGTCTGGAACGGGATGAGTGAGCAAGAGCAAGGCATGTACGAAGCGGCCTGCCAGACCAGCCTGCAATGGACCCTGGCCTATGCACCAAGCGCACAAACGCCTCAGATTGAGGAATTTGAGGCCGGAGGCACCATCGTCAAGCGTTTCCCGGATGACGTTCTGACCCAACTGCGTGCCGCGACAGAACGCGTGTTGGCCTCCGAGGCTGCGAAAGATCCGCTCTACGCCGAGGCACTTGAGTCATACAACGCCTTCGTCGCTTCAGCGGGTCGCTGGAACTCACTCCAGACCCTGCCGGCCGAGTAAGATCTTGGCACAGGATTTGGATTCGCGCTCGGGTGATCCCGATCTTGGCACCGGCCTGGTCCATACGGTTCTGAAAGGAATCGTATGGATCGGCCGGGCGGCCGCCTGGCTGCTCATGCCCATTCTTGCGCTGGTTCTGATCAGCGTCGCGCTGTCGGCTGCCAAGGTGGGCACGATCTTTAGCTGGGAAACCGATGTCTTTCTGTTCGGGGCAAAACTGACGCTGTCGAGCCTTGGCGATCTTCAGTGGCACCTGTTCGGTATCATGCTGATGCTCACGATGGCAGGGGCGATCATCACCGACAGCCATGTGCGGGTCGATTTCCTGCGCCAGAATATGAGCGCGCGGACAATGGCCATCGTGGATGTCTTCGGGCACCTGGTGCTGCTCATCCCGCTCTGCGCCGTCGTGATGTACAACGGATATGACTTCGCCGTGCGCTCCTTCGCTATGAATGAAGGCTCGAACTATGACGGGATGTATGACCGCTTTTTCCTCAAGGCCTTTATCCCTATCGGTTTCGGTCTGATGCTGCTTGCCGGGATCGGTCTGACCATACGCAACCTGCGCAGACTTTTCACAAAAGAACTCGAGCACCTCGATGATTGAACATATTATTCCCCTGACGATGGTTCTGTGTCTGCTTATCGGCATTTTCAGCGGATACCCGGTGGCCTTTGTGCTCGGTGGTATCGGTGTCCTCTTTGCGTTCATCGGTGGACTGCCGTTCGCTTTCCTCAAGATCGGTGTATCGCGGATCTATGCGGGTGTCATCGAGAACTGGCTTCTGCTGGCGGTTCCACTTTTCGTCTTCATGGGTGCTATGCTCGACAAATCCGGACTGGCTCAGAACCTTCTCTATTCGCTGGAACGGGCGCTTGGACGCAAACGTGGCGGGCTGGCGATTTCGGTCGCCTTGCTGGGGATCATCATGGCGGCGAGCACCGGTATTGTCGGCGCCTCGGTTGTCATGCTGAGCACGCTTGCCTTGCCGATCATGCTGCGGGAAAACTACAAGCCCGAACTGGCCGTCGGCACCATCGCCGCGTCGGGCACGCTGGGCATTTTAATCCCGCCGTCGATCATGCTGGTTCTGGTGGGCGACATCCTGCAAATCTCGGTGGGTGAGCTTTTCCTAGGCGCGATTGTGCCCGGCCTGCTGCTCGGCGGGCTCTATATTTCCTACATCGTTTTTATTGCGCTTACCAAGCCTAGCTATGCACCCGTATCTACATCGGTTCGGGCCGAAGGATCGCTGGCCATGGCCCTAATGCGCGATCTGTTTGCGCCACTGGCACTGATCCTGACGGTGCTTGGGTCCATTGCCACGGGTATGGCAACGCCTACCGAAGCGGCCGGTCTTGGGGCGATATGCGCAATGATCCTGGCCGCCATTAATCGCAAGTTAACCCTGCCGACCCTTTCCAGCTGCGTCCGCGAGACCGGAAATACCTCGGCCATGATCCTCGGCGTGCTTGTGGGCGCAACGATCTTTGGCATGGTGTTCAAAGGCCTGAAGGGCGACAAGATGATCGAGAACGCGATCTTCTTTTTCGATCTGGGTGCCTATGGCACGCTGGGCATTTTGTTGCTTCTTATCTTTGTCATGGGTTTCTTCCTTGAATGGGTCGAGATCAGCTTTATCGTGCTGCCGCTCTTTGCGCCCATCGTCGCGGGCCTGGATTTCGGTCTGGGTCTCTCAAAAGAACAACAGCTTTTGTGGTTCGCTATGTTGGTGGCCGTCAACCTGCAGACTAGTTTCCTTACACCGCCCTTCGGATATTCGCTATTCTATATCAAAGGCGTAGCCCCGCCTGAGATCACGATCCGGACGATCTATCGCGGCATTACACCGTTCGTTGCACTGCAACTTTTCGGCCTCGCGCTGCTGATCATCTGGCCTAGCCTTGTGCTTTGGGCACCTGACGCGGTGTTCGGCAATTGAAGGAGAATGACGTGAACCGGAATCTGATTGAGGCGGCGAATACAATGGCCGACATGCGATTGCCTGGCCTTAGGGGCAGAAAAGTTGTGGTGACTGCCGGCGCGAGTGGTATCGGCTTTGCTATTGCGCGCGCACTTTTTGCGCAGGGGGCGCGGATTGCGATCTGTGATGTTGACGCGGATTCGCTAAAGCGGGCTAGCGAGGCCTTCGAGGGTTGCATTGCCGAGGTTGCGGATGTCTCAGACGATGCCGCTGTCTCGGCATTCTTTGACAAAGTCAGATCTGGGCTTGGCGGTCTTGACGCACTCGTGAACAATGCTGGCATCGCAGGGCCGACCGGCAATATCGAAGACCTGTCGCCGGACGAGTGGCGGCGCTGCATTGATATCTGCCTGACAGGGCAATTCCTGTGCGCGCGGCAAGCGATCCCGTTGATCAAAGCTTCTGGCGGCGGCACTCTGGTCAACATGGGTTCGGCCGCGTCCAAGCATGGCTATGCCTATCGAACGCCCTATTCCGCCGCAAAGTTCGGCGTGATCGGCCTGACCCAAAGCCTTGCAAAGGAGCTTGGCCCCGACAACATCCGCGTGAACGCTATCCTACCGGGCATCGTAGAGGGTCCGCGCATGGACGGTGTAATCAGCGCCCGCGCCGAGGCAACGGGTGTCAGCTTTGATGCGATGCGCGAGGAGTATCTCAAGAATATCTCGCTGCGTCGCATGGTGTCGCCAGACGATGTCGCCACGACTGTGGCAATGCTGATTTCCGATCTCGGCAACAATCTCTCAGGGCAATCCCTTGCCGTCGACGGCAATGTCGAAACTCTGTGATTCAAAACAAGAAAGTCCGACCATGAGCACGATAAATCCACAGGCAGGCAAAGTCATCATCACCTGCGCCATCACAGGCGCTATCCATACGCCTTCTATGTCGCCGCATTTGCCGGTCACACCAGAAGAGATCATAGCAGAGTCGCTAGCCGCAACGGAGGCCGGAGCTTCCATACTGCACCTGCACGCGCGCCATCCCGATGGGAGACCCGATCAGAGTCCAGAGGGCTTTGCGGCCTTCCTGCCAAGGATCAAGCAGGGCACGAATGCTGTCGTCAACATCACCACCGGAGGCAGCCCTTACATGAGCGTCGCAGAGCGCGCCGCGCCCGCAGCGACATACCAGCCCGAGTTGGCCTCGCTGAACATGGGATCGATGAATTTCGGGCTTTATCCGATGCTGAATCGCTTCAAGGAATTCAAGCACGGTTGGGAGCGCGAGCATCTTGAAGGCTCGAAAGATCTGGTGTTCCGCAACTCGTTCAAGGACATCGAATACATGCTTGAGACCTGCTACGGTAACGGCACCCGGTTCGAATTCGAATGTTATGATACCTCGCATCTCTACAACCTCGCACATTTTGCTGATCGCGGGTTGGTCAAGGCGCCGTTTTTCGTGCAATCGGTGTTCGGACTGCTGGGTGGCATCGGTGGTCATCCAGAAGATGTCTTGCACATGAAGCGCACGGCCGACCGGCTGTTCGGTGACGATTTCCGCTGGTCGGTCCTGGGCGCAGGTGCGAACCAATTCCGGATCGCCACACAAGCCGCCACGCTGGGAGGAAATGTGCGCGTGGGCCTCGAAGACAGCCTGTGGGCCGGGCGCGGCGAGTTGGCGACATCGAACGCCGTTCAGGTCAAGAAGATCCGCAGCATCATCGAAGGGCTGGGTCTACAAGTCGCCACACCGGATGAAGCCCGCGAAATCCTTGAACTTAAGGGTGGCGATCAGGTCGCCTTCTGAATCGACCTTTGCCCGTCCTGTCGGCGGCATTTGGAACCGTTTGATTTCTCAGTGGGTGACAAGATGAAAAAAGCACTTTCGCCCCAGGTGGCCGCAGCACTTGTTCCGGATGGGGCCAGGATCATGATCGGCGGGTTCATGGGCGTTGGGACACCGCGCCGAATGATCGACGCGCTCGTGGCAGTGGGCAGGCGCGATCTTACCTTGATCGCGAACGATACGGCCAAGCCGGGGCGCGGTATCGGGAAACTCATAACCGCGCGGGCTGTCAAACGCCTGATCGTGTCTCATATCGGCCTGAACCCCGAGACGCAGCAGCAAATGAACGAAGGAAGCCTTGATGTCGAACTGATGCCGCAAGGGACGTTGGTCGAATGTATCCGTGCCGGCGGCATGGGGCTTGGCGGCGTCGTCACGCCGACGGGGCTTGGCACCGGGCTGGAGGACGGCAAGCGCATCCTGGAAATCGACGGCAAGCGATTTCTTCTCGAAGCACCCATTCGTGCCGATTTCGCCGTCATCGCCGCACGCCAGGCGGATTATCTGGGTAATCTGGGATACTCTCTGACCGCCCAAAATTTCAATCCGATCATGGCGATGTCGGCGGATACCGTCATCGCCGAGCCGGAGCATATCGTCCCCGTCGGCGTCATTCCCCCGGATGCGGTGCGGACGCCCGCCATACTTGTGGATCACTTGATAGAAAGGTCACGCTAGATGACGCCGAAGGAACGCATCGCTCGTCGTGTCGCACAAGAAATTCAGCCGGGTACGCTCGTCAATCTCGGTATTGGCCTGCCCAGCCTTGTGGCAAGCTACGTTCCTGCCGATGCAGGCGTATTCTTCCAATCCGAGAACGGCGTCATCGGGTCGGGCGCGCGGCCACCCGAAGGCATGGAAGACCCCGACCTGACGGATGC
>DDMF01000158.1:33191-33316 GCA_002340515.1 Rhodobacteraceae bacterium UBA2553
CCGGGCGCAGCCGCCATTGACAGCGCTATGAGTTTTGGGCTGATTCGCGGCGGTCATATCGACCTGACCGTATTGGGTGGCCTGCAGGTCGATGAGACCGGGCACCTCGCCAACTGGATGATCCC
>DDMF01000158.1:33378-36552 GCA_002340515.1 Rhodobacteraceae bacterium UBA2553
CTCGCCAACTGGATGATCCCCGGCAAGATGGTTCCGGGTATGGGGGGCGCGATGGATCTGGCAACCGGCGCCCGGCGCGTCATCGTCGCAATGCAGCACGTGGCGAACGGCGTTAGCAAGGTCGTTCAGACCTGCGATCTGCCCCTGACGTCGAACCGGCCAATTGACCTGCTTGTCACGGACCTGGCCGTGTTCGAAGTCGCCAGATCCCGTCTGATCCTGAAGGAAATTGCGCCGGGTCTGACACTTGAAGATCTGCGCACTGCAACCGACGCACGCTTCGAAACGACGGATGACACTGTAACGATGGCGTAACCGCTTGTCGGGCACGCAAGGGAGAATGAACATGACCAAGATAGCGACTATAGGATGCGGTTTGATCGGACAGGGCTGGGCGACCGTTTTTGCACAGGCGGGCTTTGACGTTGCGATGTATGATGCCTCGGCTGAGACGGCAGAGCGCGCATTGAAGTCAATGGAAACCCGTGTGGCGGACCTTGTGGAGTTTGATCTTGTCTCTGCATCCGAAGCGCCCGCGATATTGCAACGAATCACAATCGCGCATGACCTCGAAGATGCCTTGCATGGCACGGCTTATATTCAGGAAAGCGGCCCCGAGCGACTTGATCTGAAACGCGAGATCACGCGTTCGCTCGATGCTATCGCAGCGCCCGACGTGCCGATCGGAAGCTCAACTTCCGGGATAGCCGCGTCGCGCTATTGCGAGGATATGACAGGGCGGCATCGCTGTCTTGTTGTGCATCCGATCAATCCCCCGCACCTCATTCCCGCCGTTGAAATCGTGCCCACTCTGTGGACCGATGCCAAAATCGTCTCAGATGTCACGGACCTGATGCGCGCCTGCCATCGCGAAACTATCGTGCTGAGCGAGGAGATTGACGGCTTTGTCGTCAACCGCCTGCAGGGCGCGTTGCTTGAAGAAGCGTTCAAACTTGTGGGCAGCGGCATCGTCTCGGCGGCCGATCTGGATAAGGCCATCTGCGACGGGCTGGGACTGCGCTGGTCCTTCATGGGACCGATGCAGACGATCCACCTCAACGCCCCCGAAGGGATCGCGCAATACGTCGAAAGATATGGCGACATGTACCGCGGCTTTGGCATTGGCCCTTATGAGGACGTCAACTGGGCGGACATCGTCGAGAACCGATTGAGGTCCGAACTCGATGCGCGCATCCCCGTGGCCGATATCCCCGCAGCACAAGCCGATCGCGACCGTAAGTTGATGGCCTTGTTGCGCCACAAGGCGCAGGTACGCGTCCACACCTTATCCAACATAAATAACATTCAGGAGTGAACCCAATGAACAGCCCGCAGATCCTCACGTTGCACGACAGCGACAATATCGCCGTGGCCCTGCGCCAGATCGAGGTCGGAGCATCGTTGGCCGCGACCGGCCTGACTGCGGGCGATAAGATCCCGTCCGGGCACAAGGTGGCCCTGAAAGCAATCGGCACCGGTCAGCAAATCACTAAGTATGGCAACGTCATAGGTGTCGCCACACAGGATATTTCCGCCGGCGCCCATGTACACGTGCACAACGTGGCAATGACCAGCTTTCACCGCAGCGAAACCTTTGGCGCACATGCCAGGGCCACAGACATTTTGCCTCTGCACGAAAGGGCAACCTTTGATGGTTATCGGCGCGCCAACGGCACGGTCGGAACCCGGAACTATCTCGGCATCGTCACGTCGGTGAATTGCTCGGCGTCTGCGGCAAAACTGTTGACCAAAGAGGCCGAGCGTTCGGGCCTGCTGGACTCTTTCCCCGGCGTCGACGGTATTGTGCCGATTGTCCACGGGGCCGGGTGTTGTATTGGGACGGATGACGACGCCTTTCGCAAATTGCAAAGAGCCATCTGGGGCTATGCGACCCATCCCAATTTCGCTTCGGTCCTGATGCTGGGCCTTGGCTGCGAAGCCAACCAGATCCCGCTGATGCTCGAAGCCTACGGGCGACCCGTCGACGAGAGCTTTCAGTATTACACGCTGCAAAGTGCGGGTGGCACGCGCAAGTCGATCGAGAAGGGCCTGCAGTGGCTCGAAACCGCCTTGCAGCAAGCAGCCAAGGCGAAGCGGGAACCGATCGACGCTTCTCATCTTAGTGTCGCACTTCAATGCGGCGGATCCGACGGCTATTCCGGGATCACGGCAAATCCTGCGCTTGGCCATGCTGTCGATCTTCTGGTCAGGAACGGGGGCACGGCAGCTTTGGCCGAAACGCCCGAGATCTACGGGGCTGAGAACTTGTTGACGGACCGCGCAGCCACGCCCGAAGTTGGTCAAAAACTGGTCGATCTTCTGGAGTGGTGGGAAGACTATGCCGCTAAGCACGGATCCGAGATGAATAACAACCCAACCCCTGGCAACAAGGCTGGCGGGCTGACCACGATCCTCGAAAAATCTCTGGGCGCAGTTGCGAAGGCTGGAACCACCAACCTGACTGGTGTTTACCAATACGGCGAGAAGATCACGGCAAAAGGCTTGGTCTTTGTCGATAGCCCCGGTTACGATCCAGTTTCCCTTACCGGAGAGGTCGCCTCGGGCTGCAACTTGATCTGTTTCACGACAGGCCGCGGGTCGTGCTACGGCAATAAACCTGTCCCCTCGATCAAGATCGCTTCGAACAGCGCGATGTTTCACCACATGCAGGATGACATGGATATCAATTGCGGCACAATTGCCGAGGGCAGCGAAACCGTGGCCGAAGCGGGCAAACGAATTTTCGAAACCATTCTAGCAACGGCGTCCGGCCGAGAAACTAAGTCAGAAGCACTTGATATCGGCGATGCAGAATTTGCGCCCTGGCAAACCTACGCTCAGATGTAAGATGGGACCGATTGTCGGACCATGGATCGGTGTCACTTTGAGCGACTCGGCGGGCGTTTTGGCATTTCACTCTCATGACTGGGATTAGGCTGGCTGAACGTTTTGGTTCACTCGTAATTTGGGAAATGGGTTAGGGGTTGACCAGCTGCCATGAGGTCCGCCACCCATTTCGAATGTTGGCCTCCAACAGAGCGGCAGGTCTGGCGTGTGCTCGCAGCAAAACTTGGCTTCCTGCCCAAGATGCTAATTGATAGCAAACGCCGCGAAGCGCCGGATGCTGCCATTGGAGCAACTGCAGCGAAAGAGCGCTTCGTTTAAGGTTTTTCG
>DDMF01000046.1:0-214 GCA_002340515.1 Rhodobacteraceae bacterium UBA2553
AGCCCCCAGCGCAGCGTGCCCCAACGGGGCTGCGGCACACCTGCGACCAGCGCCCAATAAATCTTGCGCGTGGTGCGGGCGCGAAAGGCGCGGGTCAGCTCATTTGCCATCTTTTGCGTGCGCGCGAGCAAGAGCACACCCGAAGTGTCTTTGTCCAAACGGTGCACAAGGCGGGGTTTGTCGTCACGCTCAAATTTCAGCGCTTCGGCCAGGC
>DDMF01000046.1:260-20681 GCA_002340515.1 Rhodobacteraceae bacterium UBA2553
GGGTCTGTTTGGACCCCCCTTGGCTGGGCAGTCCGGGCGGTTTATTGATCGCGATGATATGCTCATCCCGATAGAGAACGCAGGATTGGATCATCTTGGCATCGGCGTCGGTGACGCGCGATTGCGGCTTGGGTTTCACGTCGCCCGCTTCGGGAAGCGGAAAGGGCGGTACGCGAATTTCAGACCCCGGCCCCACACGGCTTGAGGTTTTCACCTTGGCGCCATCGACACGGATTTCCCCCTTGCGGCACGCTTTTTCAATGCGCCCCTGTCCCACATGGGGAAACATCCGGCGCACCCAACGGTCGATCCGTTGATCTGCGTCATCCTCGCTCAGTGTCACCACTTGAACCTTGCTCATGCCAACACCATTCGGGTCGCAAATACGCCCGCCACAATCGCCGCCAAAGACAGCCCGACAGATGCCAGCACATAGCCCAGGGCCACGCCGTGCTGACCGCGTTCAAACAGGGTCAGCGCATCCAATGAAAACGACGAAAAGGTGGTGAAGCCACCCAACACACCAATCATCAGAAACGGGGCAAATTGCTGGCCGCCTTTGCGGGCCAGCACCACCAAAAGCACGCCCATGGCAAAGGATCCCAGCACGTTCACGATCATCGTGCCCGCGGGAAAGCCGTGACCAAAGAGGCGGGTTGCCCCCACCCCGGTGAGATAGCGCGCGCACGCCCCGAGGGCGCCGCCAAGTGCAACTTGGATAAGATGTGTCATCATGCGGACTGACTGGGCCGAAGTGCGGCTCTTGTCAAGCGCTGGGGGAATTCGGGGGGGTGTTTTCGGGGGGGATTTCGCCCGCGTCGCGCACCGCTTTTTGCCCGGTGATCATCGGCGTGACCAAATCTTCGCGTTTCCAAAACCGGTAAAACAAAACGGCCGCCAGATGCAATCCGACCAAGAGCAGCACAACCAACGACAGCCGGTAATGCCAGCCATTCGCCCAACGTGCGGTTTCAAACGAGACGTATTTCGCAAGCGGCCCCACGTTGAGGAAATCATCGGGGTCTGAGATCAGCCCCGTGGCGGTTTGCGCGCCCAAAATGGCCAACAAGCCAAACACCGACAAAGCACCGATCGGGTTATGCCCGGGCCAATAGCTGGGGCGTCGTTTGGGCAAGGTAGCCGCGTAAGCCAGCGTCTTTTTCGGGCCAAACAGGAAATGGGAAAAGCGCGCAGGGTTAGGGCCGACAAACCCCCAGATCAGGCGAAACGCCAACAGGCCAATCACGACGTAGCCAAGGTAAATATGCAGCGTCATGATCGTCGGGCCAAACTTCCCAAGCCCCCATGTCACGATCACAGCGGCGGCCAGCGCCCAATGAAACACCCGCAACGCCGGATCCCAGATCCGCGTCCATGTCACCCCATCGGGAAGCTCACTCTCATGCGGTTTCATCACATATCTCCGTCGTCTCGGCGCAAAGGGCGCGCTTAGCTGGGTCGTTTGGCACGCAGCTTGGCGAAATAATCAACACGCTTTTTCAGCTCGCGTTCAAACCCGCGTTCCACCGGGAAATAATAGACGCCGCGTTTCATCGTCTCGGGAAAGTAGTTCTGGCCCGAAAACCCGTCGGGCGCATCGTGGTCATAGGCGTAACCCGCACCATATCCCTGATCTTCCATCAAGGCGGTGGGCGCGTTGAGGATGTGTTTGGGCGGCGGTTCTGATCCGGTTTTGCGCGCCGCCACCCGCGCCGCTTTGATGCCCACATAAACCGCATTGGATTTCGGCGCGAGGGCGAGGNNGCGGCGGCGTTGGCCAAGGCAAGCTCGCCTTCCGGGCTGCCCAGCCGTTCATAGGTTTGCCAGGCATTCAGACAGACGGTGTTGGCCTGCGGGTCGGCCATGCCAATATCTTCGGTCGACATCATCGTCAGTCGACGCGCCAAAAACCGTGGGTCTTCGCCGCCTTCTAACATGCGCGCCAGCCAGTAAAGGGCCGCGTCCGGGTCAGAGCCGCGAATGGATTTATGCAAGGCGGAAATCAGGTTGTAATGCTCATCGCCGGATTTGTCATAGACGGCGGCGCGTTTCATCAGCCGGGTGGACAGCGCCTTGGTGTCGAGCTTTTCTTTGACCGGCCAGGCCATCACCTGCTCGATCAGGTTCAACAGCGCACGGCCATCACCGTCCGCCATTTCCAAAAGCGCCTCACGCGCGGGGCCATCCAAGGGCAAGGGGCGGTTCACTTCCTGTTCGGCCCGTTGCGCAAGGCGTTCCAGATCGCCCAGTGTAAGACGCGTCAGCACCAGAACCTGTGACCGGCTGAGCACTGCGGCATTGAGCTCAAACGACGGGTTTTCCGTGGTGGCACCGATCAAAAGGATGGTGCCGTCTTCCATGTAGGGCAGGAACCCATCTTGCTGGGCTTTGTTAAAGCGGTGGATTTCGTCCACAAACAGCAAGGTGCCCTGCCCGTTTTGGCGACGGATTTTGGCGGCCTCAAACACTTTGCGCAGATCAGAGATGCCCGAAAAAATCGCGCTGATCTGCACGAAATGCAGGTCAGTTTCATGGGCCAAGAGCCGCGCGATGGTGGTTTTGCCCACGCCGGGCGGGCCCCAGAAAATCAGCGATCCAAGCGCACCGGCGGCCAGCATCACCCCCAAGGGGGCCTCTGGTCCGATCACCTGTTCTTGCCCAATCACCTCGCCCAAGGTTTGCGGGCGCAGACGATCCGCCAGCGGGCGNNCCGCGCCCGGCACGCTCAGATGCCTCGTGGTTCGTGGTTTCAAACAGGTCAGCCATGGGGCCACATTAGGCACCCCGCCCCGGCGTGAAAAGCGCAAAACGTGCAAATCACCGGCCGGGCGAATGGCGCCGGTCAATGGATCGGCGGGCTGATATACATGTGGATCGCCTGATTGATCGTGCCGCCAATTTCCAGCGGGGGCCCCACATATTCGGTTTCATAGCCCAACATCCGCATCCAGCGTTTCCAGGCGCGCGGGCAAAGCCCAAGAATTTCGCGCGCACCGAGGCTGCGGGCGGTGTGCACCATCTCATCAATCAGGCTTTTCTGGATGCGGCCACGATCTGCCGAGGGCACGTCGTGGGACACAAACACCCGCGAGCTTTCCCAGACATGCGCTGCCACCGGGGCGGCGTCGTAAAGGATGCCGACGGGGATGGATTGCAGCAATCCAAATTGGGCGTCACGGATCATATAACTGTACATGCCGCAACGCGCGGTGGTTGGGGTCAGGCGAATGCCCGCCAGCACCTGCCCACCTTCGTGCACGGCAATCCAGCGGCTTTGCGGGGTGTCATATTGGTCGAACTCCATCCCGTCCGTTTCCGGCAGATCCCAGTGCTCTTGCACAATAAAGCATTCGCGTCTGGCCTTGAGAATATTGGTCAGCAGCGCCCCATGCGTATGCATGTTCTGAAAAGATATGGTTGTCGTTTGCATCCTAGCCTCCACGGTTGGTGAACCTGTTGAGACCGTGCGATTTGTCAGAGCAAATTATACTCCTGCGCTCGTTGAATCGCCTCGGCCGTGGTGCGCACGAAAAGACGTTCACGCGCGCTGCGCAAACGGGCCTTAAGTGCACTTTCCGATATCCCCAAAAGAGCGGCCGCCTCGGTGTGGCGGCTGCCTTTGGCGATAAGCCTCAGCGCCATTCGTTGAGCTGATGTCAATTGTTCAGGGGGGGTCGATTTGACGTGCAAATCTTGCACAACATCCTGGATTTGCGCGATTTCGGCATCGGTATATTCCCGATCCCCGCGTGCAAATCCACCGATTGTGCGTGACGATGTTGGGCCGAATGACACGGCGACCCCGTACTTCAGGCCGAAACTGGCGGCTTGTCCCAGAATGTTGTGCGGATCGGGCAGATTAAGCGCGCTCCAACGGATCGCGCCTTCTGTGCCAAATCCCCAAAACACCATGGGATCCGCAAGCATATACCCTTTTTCGGTATAGATTTCGGTCCAGCGGGGGTCATAGGTCTGGATCATTAGGTGGGCAGAGGCAAACCGAATATGGAGCCCCAAGGCATAGCCTTTTGGGGACATATCGGCCAGCTTGGCCAACCCTTGATCAAGTCCTTGTACGTCACTCATGTTCCAAGATCATCCCTGACATGGTAGAGGCCTATCCTTTTAGACAGGCCCAATATTGTCAAACAACCTATAATAGTAAAGCGTTGATACAAGTTTCGTTAAAATCGTAATTATTTCTTTTGTCTAGCCCAACCAACGGCCCGAACCTAGAAATTTCGATCTTTGCGCGACCGCATTGGCCAGATTGCCATAAAAAAAGCCCCGCCAAAAGGCGAGGCTTTTGGGTTACCTAAGTAACCTTATTCTTCGTCGGCTGCTTCAAAAGCTTCCAGACGGGCACGGTCAGCGGCGCCTTTGGCGTCGGCATCACGGTCCACAAATTCGATGATCGCCATTGGCGCCATGTCACCATAACGGAAACCGGCTTTCAGCACGCGAACGTAACCACCTTGACGCTCGGCAAAGCGCGGGCCCAGCACGTCGAACAATTTTGCAACATGCATGTCTTGCTTCAGACGGGCGTTGGCTTGACGACGGGCGTGCAGATCGCCGCGTTTCGCCAGCGTGATCATTTTTTCAATGATCGGACGCAGTTCTTTTGCTTTTGGCAAAGTGGTTTTGATTTGCTCATGCTCGATAAGCGAGCCAGCCATGTTTGCGAACATCGCTTTGCGGTGTTCGTGGGTCCGGTTCAGGCGACGGTAGCCTTTTGCGTGACGCATATTTCATATCCTTCATTTGGTGCTCTTGAATGAGCGATGCTTTGTCTGAGAACCGATGCGTGTCGGTCCCTCTCCTTGGGGTAGGATCACCCGGGTGTGAAATCCTTGTGATTTCGCACCTATTCCCCACCAATGTGGGCATTTGGTGCGCGCATTCCCGAACCGGAAAACCGGTTCCCTTGTCGTGGGAATGCGCACGGGGGCCGCTTTACGCCGCCCCCGGTCGTCTGTCAATCTTAGAACTGGTCTTCGAATTTCTTCGCCAGGTCTTCGATGTTTTCTGGTGGCCATTCTTCGACATCCATGCCGAGGTGCAGACCCATGCCCGAAAGCACTTCTTTGATCTCGTTCAAGGACTTGCGGCCGAAGTTTGGCGTGCGCAGCATCTCTGCTTCGGTTTTCTGAATAAGATCGCCGATGTAGACAATGTTGTCGTTCTTGAGGCAGTTTGCAGACCGCACAGACAGTTCCAGCTCGTCCACTTTCTTGAGCAGAAGCGGGTTGAACTCGAGACCATCATCTTCGTCCTGACGGTTGGCCGATTCGGGCTCGTCAAAGTTCACGAAGATCGACAGTTGATCTTGCAGAATGCGCGCAGCATAGGCCACGGCGTCATCCGGCGTGACCGACCCGTCGGTTTCCAGCTTCAGCGTCAGTTTGTCATAGTCCAGAACCTGACCTTCGCGGGTCGGCTGAACGTCATACGACACTTTTTTGACGGGCGAATAAATCGCATCTACCGGGATCAGGCCAATGGGCGCATCTTCCGGTTTGTTTTTGTCAGAGGCGACATAGCCTTTGCCGGTGTTCACGGTCAATTCCATGAACAAATCAGCGCCGTCATCCAGGTGACAGATCACGTGATCTTTGTTCAGGATCTCAATGCCAGCGCTTTCCGAGATATCACCAGCGGTGACAACCAGTGGGCCTTTGGCCGAAATCGACAGACGCTTTGGCCCTTCGACTTCCATGTTGATCGCAACGCCTTTGAGGTTCAGGATGATGTCGGTCACGTCTTCACGTACGCCGGCCACCGAGCTGAACTCGTGCAGAACATTGTCGATCTGAACCGACGTGATGGCCGCGCCTTGCAGCGAGCTCATCAAAACGCGACGCAGCGCGTTGCCAAGCGTCAGGCCAAAGCCACGCTCCAGCGGTTCGGCAATCACAGTTGCCTGACGTGATGGGTCATTGCCCGGCTTCACTTCAAGCTGTGTTGGCTTGATCAGCTCAGCCCAATTTTTATGGATCATGTGTCCCTCCATTCCAGTCCCGTCCCCATGTCCGTAAGGGCAGGACGCCCGAGGTTAAAAACGACAAAAAGCCGGGCCACGGATAATCCCGTGCCCCGGCAAATAATGTGGTGCTTAAACGCGACGGCGCTTAGGCGGACGGCAACCGTTGTGGGCCATCGGGGTTACATCACGGATTGAGGTGATGTTGAAACCGATCGCAGCCAACGCGCGCAAAGCTGACTCACGGCCCGAACCGGGGCCTTGAACTTCAACTTCGAGCGTTTTAACGCCGTGCTCTTGTGCTTTTTTACCAGCATCCTCAGCAGCCATCTGAGCGGCATAAGGTGTCGATTTACGCGACCCTTTGAAACCCATGGTGCCCGCCGACGACCAGGCAATTGCATTGCCTTGAACGTCAGAGATGAGGATTTTGGTGTTGTTGAACGACGAGTTAACGTGAGCAACACCAGAGGCAATATTCTTGCGCTCTTTTTTCTTTTGACGAGTTGTTTTATCGCGTGCCATTGATCAAACCCTCCCTTACTTCTTCTTACCAGCGATGGCCTTTGCGGGGCCTTTGCGGGTACGAGCGTTGGTGTGAGTACGCTGACCGCGTACAGGAAGGTTGCGACGGTGGCGCAGGCCACGGTACGCGCCCAGATCCATCAAACGTTTGATGTTCATCTGAACTTCACGACGAAGGTCGCCTTCTACGGTGTAGGTCGCGTCGATATGCTCGCGGATGGCGAGGATTTCAGCGTCCGACAGTTCGTTAACACGACGGGTGACGTCGATTTTAACGGCTTCGCAGATAGCAGCGGCCGATGTGTGGCCAATACCAGTGATATATGTCAGGGCGATCGGGACCCGTTTATGGGTCGGGATGTTAACGCCGGCGATACGTGCCAAGTGTTATGTTCCTTTTGGTTGCGGTTCCGTAATGCCGGAACCTTTTTTCACAACACAAGCCCGCGGATCAAATCTGCGGGCCTTTGCTGAATTCGATGATCCGATGTTCTTGGGGTGCGACCCCGGCAAACACCGATTCCCGTAAGGGATGTGGTGAATTAGAAGGGATTTGGGGAAAGGTCAAGGATGGATTTCCACAAGAGCTTCATAGCCAAGCGTCCTGCCCTCCGTTTCATACGTGCCTCTTCCTCTTTCCAAAAGTATCCTGGGGTGAATTGCCCATCGGGCAAGAGGGGCAAAGCCCCTTCAACGGCCTCACTCCAGACACACATCACAACAAAAAACGCCGCGACAGATGCGCGGCGTTTTCTGAAACTCAGTGCGGAAGACTTAACGGTCCATCACACCCGCAATCGACGCTTTCACTTCGGCAATCTCGCCCAAACCGTCAATCGAGGTCAGGTTGCCTTTGGCCCAGTAATAGCCGATTAGCGGTGCGGTCTTTTTATAGTATTCCATCAGGCGGAAACGCACGCTTTCTTCATTGTCATCCGCGCGGGCTTCTTTGCCTGCGGCGACAGCTTCGGCGGCGCGGTTCACAATCCGCTTCACCAGCGTCTCATCATCCACCTGCATCTCGATCACAGCGTCCAGGCTCTCGCCCTGCTCAGCAAGCAGATCGGCCAGCGCATCCGCCTGCGGCAGGGTGCGGGGGAAGCCATCAAAGATGAACCCACCCTTTTTGTCGCCCTGCAGCTTTTCCTTGATCAACCCAATGACGATCTCATCGGTCACAAGGCCGCCAGCATCCATAATGGCGGCAACCTTAAGACCCATCTCGGTCCCCGAGCTTTTGGCTTCACGCAGCATGTCACCGGTGGAAAGCTGGATCATGTCCCGCTCTTCCACAAGGAATTGCGCTTGTGTGCCTTTACCTGCACCGG
Organism: Rhodobacteraceae bacterium UBA2553; assembly: GCA_002340515.1. Lineage (GTDB taxonomy): Bacteria > Pseudomonadota > Alphaproteobacteria > Rhodobacterales > Rhodobacteraceae > Aliiroseovarius. The sequence goes on from DDMF01000046.1 coordinate 8,097, forward strand.
GTGGTCCGAGAAGAATAAGATTCATCGTCTAGCTGGTCCTTTTTTCTTACGCTTCTTACCGCGCAATTGGGATTTCTCGATCAGGCCTTCGTACTGGTGCGCCAGCATGTGGGACTGAACCTGTTGGATTGTGTCCATGGTCACCGAAACAACGATTAGCACGGAGGTCCCCCCAAAATAGAACGGAATGGCGAGTTGGCTACGGAGAATCTCTGGCAAGAGACAAACTGCCGCAAGGTAACTTGCACCCAGCACCAAAATACGCGTGACGATATAGTCCAAAGCCGCCGCTGTTTTCTTGCCGGGCTGAATGCCGGGAATGGATCCGCCTTGGTTTTTCAGGTTGTCCGCCACTTCGTCCGGTTTAAACGCAACTTCTTTGGTGTAGAAGAAGGTGAAGAACACGATCATCGCGGTGAAGAACAACAGGTAAAGCGGCTGGCCGGGGCCAAAATACGCCAGAACCGTCGACATGATCGGGCCGGTTTGACCCGACGAGAAGGTCGAAATGGTGGTTGGCAGCAACAGAAGGGCCGAGGCGAAAATCGCCGGGATCACGCCCGCCGGGTTCACTTTGATCGGCAGGTGGGATGAGTTGCTTTCATAGACTTTCATGCCCACGTTGCGGCGCGGATACATGATATGCACCTTTCTGAGCGCGCGTTCCATAAAGACCACAAAGGCAATCACAAGCGCGATCATCACCAGCACGCCGATGATCACACCGGGGCTGACGGCGCCCGAGCGACCGGACGCAAGGAACTGGCCCAAAGCGGCGGGAATTTCCGCGACAATGCCGACAAAGATGATCAGCGAGATGCCGTTTCCGATGCCGCGTGCGGTGATCTGCTCACCCAGCCACATCAGGAACATGGTGCCGCCCACAAGGGTGATCACACAGGCTGTCAGGAAAAACGCGCCGGGCGTTGTTACCAGATCACCCGCTTGCAGCGAGTTTGCCAGTGCAAAGGCCTGACCGGTGGCCAGAAGAACCGTCCCGTAACGGGTGTATTGGTTGATCTTCTTGCGGCCCGCGTCGCCTTCTTTTTTCAGCTGTTTCAGCGGCTCCCACATGGAAGACAGCAGCTGTACGATAATCGAGGCCGAGATATACGGCATGATCCCCAGCGCAAACACACCCATCCGCGACAAGGCGCCGCCGGTGAACATGCCCAAAACGCCGGCAATACCCGATTGCGCCTGCTCCATAAAGTCGCGAAGCGCGCCGGCATCAATGCCGGGAACAGGAATATAGGTGCCGATGCGGTAAATGATCAGCAAGCCGATGGTGAATAAGATGCGCTGGCGCAATTCCGAGGCTTTGCCAAAGGCGCCCCAGCTCATGTTTGCGGCCATTTGTTCTGCTGCAGATGCCATCAAGGCCCCCTAATATAGAAAAACGCCGCCGGTCCNNGGCGTTTGAAAACGTAAAAGACATGTAAGGGGCAATCGCGCCCCGAACAAGGTCTTATTCAGCCGCAGCCGGGGCCGCTACGGTAAGTTTACCGCCAGCTTTCTCAACAGCTTCCACAGCCGATTTCGACGCACCGGTTACGGTGATGTTGGCTTTGGCGGTTAATTCGCCTTTGGCCAGCACGCGGATGCCGTCAAGCTTGCGACGCACCAGACCCGAAGCAACCAAGGTGTCTTCGGTGATGTCTTTGCCGTCGAGCTTTTTCTCGTCGATGAATTTCTGGATCAGACCAAGGTTGATCACGGCGAACTTTTTGCGGTTCGGCTTGGTGAAACCACGCTTGGGAAGGCGTTGATAGATCGGCATTTGGCCGCCTTCAAAACCTTTGATGGCTACACCCGAACGGGATTTTTGACCTTTGATACCACGGCCACCGGTTTTACCAGTGCCAGAACCCGGGCCACGACCAACGCGTTTGCGGGGTTTTGTTGCGCCGGGATTGTCGCGCAGTTCATGAAGTTTCATATCGCTTCTCCTATTGCCGGAACTGACCCCAGAAGCGTCGGGAGGCCAAACACGGCTTGTGATTTTGATTCTATGGACCGCACCGAAATGCGCGCCACCGGGGGCGTATAGAACATGGGGCAAAGCGTTGCAAGGGTTGCGCGCAGCGATCAGCGCAAAAGAACGCGGCGACTGATCACAAAGATCACCCCCCAGACGAGCGTGCGAAAAAGCATCGCCAACACGGTGCGCGGCTCATACGCGCCGCCTTGCATCACATACAGGGCCAAATACCCAAGTATGGCAAGGGAACCGATCGCAATCGCCGCTGAAACCCAGACCGACCATGGCCGCGCGAGCAACAGTCCAAAGCCCGCAAGGATATAGGCAAACCCCGCCACGAAGTTGAACGTCAACACCAACGGCACCGCGTCCCCCACCGCCTGTTGCACCCCTGCCCCGCCAAAGATCGCCATGCCCCCGGCAAAGACGGTCATCACGCCGAATATGACTGCGATCAGGCCAATGGCCTTCAGAGTTTTGGGGGTGGCGTGGGTCATGATGGACTCCGAGTAAGGCAACACCAGCTTAGGCGCGCGCAGGTCGCCCCGCAATAAGACGGTGTGCGGCATGAGCTCGCATCTAAAAGCGGGCGGCACAAAACGTCAAAACCCCAGCACGGTCGCCGGGGTCTTTTGGTCTTGTCTCATATCGTCTCTGGTATCAGCCTCTGACGCATATCTCGCCGGATCAAATGTTCTGCTTACTTACCGCAATTGCAGTCATGCATGAATTCCGACCACGTTGGGGTCGGCTTTGAAGCCAAAAAGCGTTTGGTGGCCAATGTGGTTGTTGCGATGAGAGCGGCGAAGAGGCCAAGGGGAGCGGTCAGAGCGGCCATAGGGGCCTCCGGTTCAGGGGGTGATAAGTTGCCGCTCTCTTAGGCCTGTGTATTGGCTTGGACCAGCCCGAGATTTGGAAGGGCCGGGTTGCGTTGGGTGCAGGGGTTGGGGCTTAGGCCAGCGCCCGATGCAGGGTAGGCGCTGCCAAGACAGCGAGTATTCATACGGGTAAATTACACGCCTTGTTAGTGAATGCTTTAGCCAACCGGCAAAAGTCCACAGTGCGAGACCCGATACAACGCCCAAATAAAACCACCGACAAAACCCAATCCAGAACCGGCTAGGCATATTCCCCATAGCCAATACCAGACGTTTTGCGACTTCCACGCACGTTCAGCTTTCTCATGCCATTTATCGTGTTTGGCAATTTCCTGATTACGCCCAGAATTCATTTCATCAGCCAAACTATGGGGTGATGAAATGACCTCAGGGGTTGCCTTAATACTGTTCGAGAGTTGATCCCGATTATGCGCACACGCAAAGTGATCTGCCTTTTTTTCAGCTCGTTTGGCCAGGCATACAAGCGATGCCCCTGACGCCACGACACCAACCAAGAAAAACCAAAAACTCAGCAAAAATAAGTTGAAGGCGAAAACAGGGTCTGGAAGACTTGAGGCAAGACTTACAAGTGAAATGGCACCGCCAGCCGATCCAATCCCAAGCCACAAATGAAACTGTCGCCAATAAGCCTGTGCCTCATTGTTAAAACTTTGGATCAACCTCTGAGTTTCTGCAGTTTGATCTGTCAAAATATTAAATCCTCACCTTTTCAGCCAGCTTTAAAAAACGGGCTGGTATATGCAATAAAAAAACGCCCCGGCCATTTCTGACCGGGGCGTTTCAATTTCTAAAGAAACGTGGTGCCGGGGCTGTCCCCGTTCAAACCTCAATCCTTCCACTGGAAGGCGTGTCAGACCTTGCGGTCTGAACCGGTCTTCACCCTTTTTCTTCGATGATCTCAACCATGTGAGAGATCGAGCGCACCATGCCGCGGACGGCGGGGGTGTCTTCGAGCTCACGGGTTTTATGCATCTTGTTCAGACCCAAGCCGATCAGCGTTTGACGCTGTTTGGCGGGGCGACGGATCGGCGAGCCGACCTGTTTCACAACGATGGTTTTAGCCATTGGTCAGATCTCCTTACGCGTCAGTGGTTTCAGCCGGGGCAGCGGTGTTGTTGCCCAGGATGTCAGCCACTTTTTTACCACGACGCTGTGCGATTTGGCGCGGGCTTGCTTCTTTGGTCAAGCCGTTGATGGTCGCACGGATCATGTTGTAGGGGTTTGCGGAACCCAAAGACTTGGAAACCACGTCTTTAACGCCCAACATTTCGAACACGGCACGCATTGGGCCACCAGCAATAATACCGGTCCCTTCTGGGGCTGTGCGCATAACCACTTTACCAGCGCCATGACGGCCCTCGATGTCGTGGTGCAGGGTGCGGCCTTCACGAAGAGGCACGCGGATCATTTGACGCTTGGCTTGCTCGGTGGCTTTACGAATGGCCTCTGGGACCTCTTTCGCTTTACCTTTACCAAAGCCAACGCGGCCTTTTTGGTCGCCAACAACCACAAGGGCTGCGAAGCCAAAGCGCTTACCACCTTTTACGGTTTTGGATACGCGGTTGATCGCAACCAAGCGATCTGCGAATTCCGGTGCTTCGTCGCGTTCGCGACGGGGGCCCCGGCGGTTTTCACGTTCTGCCATGAGGCAAATCCTTTCATGTGGCGTTTTACGCCGTAAAATCTCAATCCTGGTGAGCGACAGGGGTTAACCTGTCGCCCCCGGATCATCGGGAGGGCATATCTGCCCTCCTCTTTTTTTTGTCGCGCAACTTGGTCCGAAAACCGGTTTCCACTTTTCGGGTTGCGCTTATTTCTTAGAACTTCAAGCCACCTTCACGGGCTGCGTCGGCCAAGGCCTTCACTTTGCCGTGGAACAGGAAGCCACCGCGGTCGAAGTAACATTCTTCGACACCGGCCTTTTTGGCACGTTCGGCAATTGCAGCGCCCACTTTTGAAGCGGCTTCTACGTTGTTTTTGCCAACCACACCCAAAGCTGCCTCGAGAGAGGAAGCCGAGGCCAGTGTTGTGCCCTGAACGTCGTCGATCAGCTGAACGCTGATGTTCTTGTTCGAGCGGTGCACAGAGAGGCGCATTTTGCCCACATTGTGCTTGCGAAGTTTGTTCCGGACGCGCAGGCGGCGCTTGAGGAACAGGGTCCGTTTGCTGTTTGCCATCTTGCTGGTCCTTACTTCTTCTTACCTTCCTTGCGGAAGATATACTCGTCTTTGTATTTGATACCTTTGCCTTTATAGGGCTCGGGTTTCCGCCAGGCGCGGATATTGGCCGCAACTTGGCCGACGAGTTGTTGATCGATGCCTTCGACGATGATGACGGTTTGCTTAGGGGCCGTCACAGTGACGCCCTCCGGTGCAACATAGTCAACATCATGTGACAGGCCGAGGTTCAGTTTCAGGACATTGCCCTGCATGGACGCACGATAACCAACACCGTTGATTTCGAGTTCCTTTTTGAAGCCTTCGGACACGCCCGTTACCAGATTGGCAACCATTGTGCGGCTCATGCCCCACTGTTGGCGCGCACGCTTCGATTTGCCACGAGGCTCAACCGAAACGCTGCTGTCCCCGACGGTGATTGTGACATCGTCGGTGGCGGTGAATGTGAGGGTCCCTTTCGGGCCCTTTACTTCAACAGTCTGGCCTGAAACCGAAGCGCTAACGCCAGCGGGCAGTTCGACTGGTTTTTTACCAATACGAGACATTCAGACCTCCTTAGAAGACGGTGCAAAGAACTTCGCCGCCAACATTCTGGCTGCGAGCATTTGCGTCCGACATGACACCCTTGGGGGTGGACACGATCGACACACCCAGACCCTGACGGACCTGTGGGATGTCTTTCACGCCCATGTAAACGCGACGACCAGGTTTTGAAACCCGTTTCACTTCGCGAATGACAGGGGTGCCATCATAATATTTAAGGCCGATTTCAAGGGTCGGATGACCATTTACGTCGGTGCCATTTTCGTAGCCGCGGATGTAACCTTCGTCCTGAAGAACATCCAAAACCCAGCCGCGCAGTTTCGACGCAGGGGTCGAAACAGTGGTTTTACCACGCAGTTGAGCGTTGCGGATACGGGTGAGCATATCGCCGATAGGATCGTTCATATCTGTCTCTCCCTTACCAGCTCGATTTCACCATGCCGGGGATTTGGCCGTTAGAGCCAAGTTCCCGCAGCGCGATCCGCGAAACTTTGAGTTTACGATAGTAAGCATGCGGACGACCGGTCAGCTGGCAACGGTTGTGCAAGCGTGTGGCCGAGCTGTTACGCGGCAGTTTTGCAAGTTTCAGGCGAGCGGTGAAACGCTCTTCCATCGATTTGCTTTCATCGTTAGCGATCTCTTTCAGAGCGGCACGTTTGGCGGCGTATTTTTCCACCAAAGCCTGACGCTTCTTCTCGCGTTCGATCATTGCTTTTTTAGCCATGTCTATTCCTTCCCGCGGATCAGCTGTTAAAGGGCATGTTGAAGGCTTTCAGCATGCTCTTTGCTTCCGCGTCGGTTTTCGCGGTGGTGGCAATTACGATGTCCATGCCCCAGTTTTCATCCACTTTATCAAAGTCGATTTCTGGGAACACGATGTGCTCTTTCAAGCCCATGGCATAGTTGCCACGGCCATCAAACGAGTTGCCCGAAACGCCGCGGAAATCGCGGATACGGGGCATCGCAACGGTGATCAGACGGTCCAGGAATTCGTACATACGGTCACCGCGAAGGGTTACTTTCGCACCCATCGGCATGTCCTCACGGACGCGGAAACCAGCGATCGATTTCTTGGCTTTGGTCGTCAACGCCTGTTGGCCAGCGATGGAAGACAGGTCAGCAACAGCCGACTTGGCTTTCTTCGAGTCCTTCACGGCTGCGGCACCGCAACCAATGTTCAGAACGATTTTGTCCAGACGTGGGATCTGCATATCGTTTTTATAGCCGAACTCTTCTTTCAGAGCGGCACGAACGCTGTCTTTATACGCGGACTTCAGACGGGGGGTATAATCAGACATCAAATGGTCTCCCCTGTTGATTTTGCAAAACGTACTTTCTTGCCGTCTTCCTCGCGGAAGCCAACACGGGTCGCTTTGCCGTTCTTGTCCAAAAGAGCCAGGTTCGACAGTTGGATTGGCATCGCTTTCGGGATGCGGCCACCTTGTGACGTTTGGCTTTGACGGGTGTGGCGTACGGCCATGTTCACGCCGTCAACAATGGCTTTTCCGGCTTTTGGATCAACAGATGCGATCGCGCCTTCTTTGCCTTTGTCTTTACCGGCCAGAACGATAACTTTATCGCCTTTTTGCAGTTTAGCAGCCATCTTACAGAACCTCCGGAGCCAGCGAGATGATCTTCATGAAGTTCTTCGCGCGGAGTTCGCGAACAACCGGTCCAAAGATCCGGGTGCCAACGGGCTCGTTGTTGTTGTTCAAGATAACGGCCGCATTGCGGTCGAAGCGAATGGCGGTGCCGTCTTCACGACGGACTTCTTTTGCGGTGCGAACGACGACGGCCTTACGGACGTCCCCTTTTTTAACGCGACCGCGCGGAATGGCTTCCTTAACCGAGACAACAATGATGTCGCCTACGGATGCGTATTTACGCTTGGAACCACCCAGAACCTTGATGCACTGAACACGGCGCGCGCCGCTGTTGTCAGCTACATCCAGATTGGTTTGCATCTGGATCATGTGGTTTCTCCCGACCTTTGGGGCGCCGATGCATGGCGGAACCCCCAGGGTTTCGACTTGTTAAGTCGTCCGGGAAGGTAAGCTAGGCTTAACCTTCCAGAACTTCCCAACGCTTGGTTTTGGATTTCGGCGCACATTCGATGATGCGGACCTGGTCCCCTGCCTTATAGGCATTCTTTTCGTCGTGAGCGCGATATTTCTTCGACTTACGAACGGTCTTTTGCAGAAGCGGGTGCTTAAAGCGACGCTCTACAGAAACGGTTACAGTTTGCTCGTTGGCGGCCGAAGTCACGGTGCCGGTCAAAATACGTTTGGGCATATCTCAGGCTCCTTTATTCGGTTGCCGCAGCAGCAGCTGCTTTTTCGTTCAGAATGGTTTTTACACGTGCGGCGTTGCGACGTGCTTTTTTCATCTGAGCGGTATTTTCGATGGCGCCGGTGGCCTGCTGAAAGCGCAGGTTGAAGGCTTCTTTCTTCATGTCGACGAGAGCTGCTTTCAGCTCTTCTGGCGACTTCTCACGAAGTTCCTTGGCGTTCATTTCGCCTTGTCCTTTCCTTGCACCAGAGAGCGCTGCCCATATGCGACAGGTGACCCTTATCCTGGTGGGTGAATGTCAAAACACACGAATCCCGTGACCGGAATCTGTGCGATACGCGTCTATAGGGGGAATGGGGTGTGGGGGCAAGGGATAGTTTGACTTTACGGTTGCTTCTCTGCAGGGTAGAATTGATTAGATTTTACCTCATGCGATTCAATTTATAGGAGTGTATTTTGGGGCCTTTGTTTATGTTATTCGTCGGCCTGGGGCTGACTGGCTTGGTCTTAAGTGACAACAATGATGATGATGACAGTGGAGACTCCCCCCCTTCCGACACTGATGATGAGCGGCCTTCTCACGAAATTGTTGACGGCACTTTATACTTCGGAGACAGCACCGAAGGCTTAGATATTGACCTGTCTGCTCTACCCGACGAAGCCGATGGCATTTATGAATTCGTAGCCTCAGATGGCGACGACACGATCACCGGTGACCCAGGGGAAACTGGGCACGGTGGAACGCTAATTCTGGGGGCAGGTGACGATATAGTCGAAATAACATCCGGCTTCACGACGATCGCCGGCGGCGAAGGCAACGACACAATTTCTTCTTCGAGCACTGCAGGTGACGCCTCACGCACAATTCTCGGAGGCCCAGGCGATGACATTCTATCCGGCGGCAGCTCACTTAGTGTTTATGGGGAAGAAGGCAACGATACCCTAGACTTTTATACCACAGCAATGCCATTTGGCAGTAGCGGTGATGGAGGACCCGGGGACGATCTTTTTGAAATCAACTACTCCCCAGCCCCAGGCGACGGATATTATACGCTCGGTGTAGGCGTGGCTGGCGGGGCCGGATCGGATACATTCCATCTAGACATACAAGATCAGATAGGTTTTGACCCGTTCTTTTTCTCCGAAGGTTACGGTTACCAAGTGGATGCTGATGGCGCCCTGACTTATGACGAATCTTCTCTAGGAATTATCGATTTCGAACCAGGCTCAGATCACCTTATCCTGGAAAGCACCGAAGGGTTTGAAAATTTCGATTTGGTTGAGATCGAATTGGTCGAGGAAGAATACAGAGATTATAACCGAGACGGAACCTACACCACAAAAACCGGCACCAACGTCAACTTGACCTTCGAATTGAAATCTGGCGTAGGCCCTTATACGACAAACGAAGGTACCGAATTTACCAGCATCACCTCATCAATCTCGATGCCGAATACAACCGGCATCTCCGAATCTGATATAACGGTGCTTTTGCCCGGTGGAGAGGCGCTTTTGGTCGCGTAGCCAAGCGGACGTCCCACCAAAGTATCTTGAGTGATGTGAAGCCCAACGCACGCGCCTTCTATCATTTAAGTCATAAATAGTAAAAACCCCCGCCGATTGCTCGACGGGGGCTTTTGTTTTCTAACCGTGGTGCGGCCCGCAGATTTTCTTTGAAAATCCGCTACACCGCACGCGCGAAGATTACCAATCTTCGCGTACCACAGTACGGGTTTTGACCGGGAGTTTCATTGCGGCAAGGCGCAGGGCCTCACGGGCAACGTCGTCCGATACACCGTCGATTTCAAACATCACACGACCGGGTTTCACTTTGGCAGCCCAAAAGTCTACCGAACCCTTACCTTTACCCATCCGAACTTCGGTTGGTTTTGAGGACACGGGGGTATCCGGGAAGATCCGGATCCATACGCGGCCTTGGCGTTTCATGTGACGTGTCATCGCACGACGAGCAGCTTCGATCTGACGGGCGGTTACGCGCTCAGGCTCAATCGCCTTAAGACCGTATGTGCCAAAGTTCAGATCCGATCCGCCTTTTGCTTCACCGCGGATGCGGCCTTTGTGCATTTTGCGGAATTTTGTACGCTTTGGTTGCAGCATCTATCTTCTCCTTAACGACGGCCGCCGGCGCCACGGGGCGCGGGACCTTCTTGGAGCTCAGCCTGACGACGGTCACGCGCTTGTGGATCGTGTTCCATGATCTCGCCTTTGAAGATCCAGGTTTTGATCCCAATGATGCCATAAGGCGTCATTGCTTCAGCATGTGCATAGTCGATGTCTGCGCGCAGGGTGTGCAAGGGCACACGACCTTCACGGTACCATTCGGTACGGGCGATCTCAGCACCACCCAGACGGCCAGCAACATTCACACGAATGCCCAACGCACCCATACGCATAGCGTTTTGCACGCTACGTTTCATGGCACGACGGAAGGACACACGACGCTCAAGCTGTTGAGCGATGTTTTCTGCAACCAAGGCAGCGTCCAGCTCGGGCTTGCGCACTTCGATGATGTTGAGGTGCAGTTCGCTGTCGGTGATATTGGCAATTTTCTTGCGCAGAGTTTCAATGTCTGCACCTTTTTTACCAATGATCACACCGGGGCGTGCAGTGTGGATTGTGACGCGGCACTTTTTGTGCGGACGCTCAATGATCACACGGCTGATGCCGGCTTGCTTACACTCGGTTTTGATGAAGTCGCGGATTTTGATGTCTTCCAGAAGAAGATCACCGAAATCTTTGCTTTCAGCGTACCAGCGGCTGTCCCAAGTACGGTTGACCTGCAGACGCATGCCAATTGGATTAACCTTCTGACCCATTACGCTTGCTCCTCAACTTGACGCACCAGGATGGTGAGTTCCGAGAACGGCTTGATGATCTTGCCGAAACGACCACGCGCACGTGGACGACCACGTTTCATGGTCAGGTTTTTGCCCACATAGGCCTCGGCCACGATCAGATCGTCCACGTCGAGGTTGTGGTTGTTCTCGGCATTAGCAATTGCGGACTGAAGGCATTTCTTCACGTCTGCTGCGATACGCTTGTTCGAGAAAGTCAGATCGGTCAGCGCACGATCAACTTTCTTGCCGCGGATCATACCAGCAACCAAGTTCAGTTTTTGCGGGGACGTACGGAGCATACGGGTCTTAGCCATTGCTTCGTTATCGGCCACGCGGCGGGGATTTTTATCCTTACCCATGGCTTACTTCCTCTTCGCTTTTTTATCAGCCGCGTGACCGTAATAGGTACGTGTCGGCGAATATTCACCAAACTTCTGGCCGATCATTTCTTCGGTCACATTCACTGGGATGTGCTTGTGGCCGTTGTAAACGCCAAAGGTCAGACCCACAAACTGGGGCAGAATGGTGGAACGACGCGACCAGATCTTGATGACCTCGTTGCGACCGCTCTCGCGGGTTTTCTCGGCTTTTTTGAGGACGTAAGCGTCAACAAAAGGGCCTTTCCAGACAGAACGTGCCATATCTTAACGGCCCTTCTTCTTAGCGTGACGCGAGCGAATGATAAGCTTCGACGACGCTTTGTTCTTGTTGCGAGTACGCGCACCTTTGGTCGGCTTACCCCATGGGGTTACCGGGTGACGACCACCAGAAGTCCGACCTTCACCACCACCGTGGGGGTGATCAACCGGGTTCATAACAACACCACGAACCGACGGACGAATGCCTTTGTGGCGCATACGGCCGGCTTTACCGAAGTTTTGGTTCGAGTTGTCGGGGTTCGACACGGCACCAACAGTGGCCATACATTCCTGACGAACGAGGCGCAGTTCACCTGAGGACAGGCGGATCTGTGCGTAACCACCGTCACGACCAACAAACTGAGCGTATGTCCCAGCTGCACGGGCGATCTGGCCGCCTTTGCCTGGTTTCATCTCGATGTTGTGAACAATAGTACCGATCGGCATGCCAGAGAACGGCATTGCGTTGCCCGGCTTGATGTCAGCTTTTGCAGATGCAATCACCTTGTCGCCAACAGCCAAACGCTGAGGGGCCAAGATGTATGCTTGTTCGCCGTCTTCATACTTTACCAGCGCGATAAAGGCCGTACGGTTGGGGTCATATTCGATCCGCTCAACTGTGGCTGCAATATCCAGCTTGTTGCGTTTGAAGTCTACGATACGATAGAGACGCTTTGCCCCGCCACCACGGCGGCGCGACGTGATCCGTCCGGTATTGTTCCGGCCGCCCGACTTGGTCAAACCCTCGGTGAGGGATTTAACCGGACGACCTTTCCACAGCTCCGAACGGTCGATCAGAACCAGCCCACGCTGGCCTGGCGTCGTCGGTTTATACGACTTTAATGCCATGCTTTCTGTCTTCCGTTTAGCTCAGGCGATGCACCGAGTTTTCCCGACATCATCCCCTGGAAAGTAAAGCCCCCTGCATATGAGCAGGTGACCAATAAAGGGCCCCGTTATCTAGCGCAAACAGGTCCCCAATTCCAAATATCAAAAGGCCACAGAACGAATCTGGGGCCTAGCGACTGTGCGGATATAACGGGGATGGGGGGGAGTGACAAGGGGGAGCGCGGTGTTGCAACAAACCAATGCGTATCAGCGCACGCCTGAGCACCAAATTATCTAAACCTTTAGGATTCAATTCCGCAAACAAAGTTTCGAACTAAGGTGCCAAATGATCATAGAGGTGGTCGCGGATTT
>DDMF01000090.1:0-6753 GCA_002340515.1 Rhodobacteraceae bacterium UBA2553
CGCCCACCACCAATGGCAGGTCAGCTCGGGCGGAGCGCGCGGTGAGACTGGCCACACGGTGTCCGGTCTTGTCCAACAGCTCAAGCTGCTCTCCCGCGCGCCAAACGATCACAGGGTCTCGCTCGGAAATTGCCACCTCCAACACGCCGCCGGGCCGAATGCGCAACTCTGCCTCGGCCACAACATCAAGTTTCATGATCTCACTGCGCATGACGTCAAGGTCGAGATCGAAGGAGGAAATCGGGAAATCAATGGGAAGGATGGTGCGCACCGCATCACTGACAATCGGGGTCGCCCCTTCAACTGCCATGAGTTTCACCATGAACTCTGGGCGCTCCTGAACCGAGCGTTTCATCTCGGTCAGTTTTTCACCAATGGCATAGCGATTGGTGGGGTTGGAAAAATACCAACCTGTCATCAGCAAGACCAAAAACACAGGCACGCCGACCCGCAAAAAGGCGCGAAACACAGGCGTCAACCAAAGACGGTGTGCCTTATAGGCCATGCGCGATGGGGCGGGATCACGGCGAAGCCCCTGCTGTTTTGGCGCTGGGGCGGCGACCGCGTGATATGTTTGGCGGTCTACCGGTTGCATGATGCATCCTCCACCATCCAGGCACAAAGCGCGCCGAAACTCATGCCGTGATGGGCCGCTTGTTCCGGGACCAATGACGTCGGTGTCATGCCAGGTTGCGTATTGGTCTCCAACAGGATCAGACCGTCCAGCCCGCGCGTCTCATCCCAGCGAAAATCTGTTCGGCTGACACCGCGACAGCCAAGCGCCTGATGCGCGCGCACCGCATAGTCACGACAGGCCGCGTCAATTTCGGCAGGAATGTCGGCAGGGATCACATGACGCGATCCGCCTTCGGCGTATTTTGCGTCATAATCATACCAACCGTCGGTTATGATATCTGTCACAGCAAAGGCGACGCCATCTTTTACCGCAGTGGTCATCTCACGCCCCGGCGCATAGGTTTCCACCATGACCGTTTGCGGCATGGTGTCAGCCAGCTTGGGCGGGCTATTAGCCCCTTCGTTAACGATATAAATCCCGACCGAGCTTCCTTCGTTATAGGGCTTCACCACATAGGGGGGATCCATTACATGGCGCTGCTTGACCTCTTCTCGGTCGGCCAGAACCGATGCCATTACGGGTAGTCCCGCTGCGCGAAACACATCTTTGGCCCGCTCTTTGTCCATCGCAATGGCAGACGCGAGCACACCAGAATGGGTGTAAGGGATTTGCATCCATTCCAACACGCCCTGCACACAACCGTCTTCACCCCAACGGCCGTGCAGCGCGTTGAAGACAACATCAGGTTTGATCTCTTTCAGACGTTCAACAAGGTCGGGTCCAGCGTCCAGCTCGACCACACCATAACCTTCTTCCCGCAAAGCCTTGGCGCATTCACGCCCGGAACTTAGTGACACCTCGCGTTCAGCTGAGGGGCCACCAAATAAAACCACGACTTTCGGGGCTGTCCTGCTCGACTTGCCCGTCATGTGCCTCGTATCCCGGACCAATTGGTCCATAGTCGGATCTAATGATCCCAATCTGCTTTAAATGAGGCTGTACCGCCCCTTGAATTCATCGGAATTGTGTCTCAATCCCTATATCATGCTTTTGTTGTGGCCAGCTTATTTTGGTGCCGGTTCACCCACACGCATAATTTCCCATTGTAGCTTTATGCCGCTGTGTTCGTAAACCTTTTTTCTGACCTCTTCCCCAAGTCCTTCTAGGTCATCCGCGGTGGCCCCCTCAACATTGGTCAGGAAATTGGAATGCATCACATTCATCTGCGCGCCCCCCCGCGCGGCACCGCGCATTCCGGCGTCTTCAATCACCTTCCAGGCCTTCAGCTCATGACTGTCATCGGCTCGCCCAGTGGAGCTAAACCCCGCGGGGTTGCGAAACGTGCTGCCCGCTGTGCGGTCTTTGGTGGGCTGTGTTTCATCCCGTTTGGCCAGCTGCGCATCCATCCGATCTGCGAGGGTCTGCGGATTTTCAGTGGGCCCTTCAAGCTCCGCACGGGTGATCACCCAGCCCTCTGGAAGGTCCGTTTGGCGGTATTGAAAATTCAAGTCCTGTGGTGACAGACATACACGCTCGCCCGACCGGGTTATGGCGTGCGCTTTTACAAAAACATCGGCAACATAAGATCCATAGCAGCCGGCATTCATGCGCACGGCGCCACCAATTGCACCCGGAATTGTGCGCAGGAATGTCAGGTCGACGCCTGCCTCAGCCGCTTTGCGCGCGACATGCGCATCCAGTGCCGCGACACCCGCCGTGACCCTTTGGCCGTCGACAGAAATCGCGTTAAATCCACGCCCCATGCGAATGACAACACCGCGAATACCGCCATCGCGCACGATTAGGTTTGATCCAACACCCATGGGAAACACGGGGACATCTGGATCAAGCTGGGACAGAAACACTGCCAGATCATCCTCATCCGCAGGCATAAACAACCACTCCGCCGGACCGCCAACCCGCAACCACGTCAGGCCTGCCAGCTCTTTTTCCGCCATTAAACTGCCGCGAATTTCGATTTGATCAGGCAGAGCCATTGGACATTTCCTTCAGCAAACGGCGCAGCCAACGCCCGAAATAAATCAGCGGCCAGCGCAAGACCAACGCCCCGGCGATAGCAGTGACAGCTCCGGCCCAGATCCCGTTCTCATAAACAATAAAGAGCCACAGGGGCAAGCCCACCGCCGCCAGAACATAGGCCGTTTTCCAGTGCTTGTCCCGCGAGGGAAACAGCGCGGCAATCGCAGCGCCAATCACCCATAAACACGCGAGAACCAGTGAAAATGTCATGAGGTCGCCCTTATCTGACGGAGTGCGGCCAACAAGGGGCGGCGAAACATGGACGCCAGCGCAAAAACGGCAAATCCTGTCCAGATCCAGCCATGTGCCAGGCCGATCCATGTGATCAATACAGGTGCCACGAGTAAAAGCGCCAATCCGGGAAGGAATTGCAATCGCATGGGCAAAAACGCGACGATGCTCGTCGCAACCACCCAAAGGCAGGATAGGATCAAAACCAAACTCATCTGCTTAACGCCCTTTTCGCATTTGTCGAAATGCTCGCCCCAAAGCCGCCGAAAACCCGATCACCGGCCCAAAACTCAGCACGGTTTTCGAGAGCACCGAAAGCCCTCCGATGAAGAAAGCACCAATTGCCAGCAATATCACAGCAGACAGAACCACTTTGGCCACGCTCAGACGTGACAGGCCAAGCCATAACCCCAAACAGAAGTAGATCGCGGCAAAAAGCAGAAACCCCATCTGTTTATGTTGTCATTTTTCCAGGAAGTGCATTTGCCCATGTGCTGATCGTACCAGCCCCAAGACACACGACCATATCGCCCGGTTTTGCCTCTGCCTGAACAAGCGCCAATAGCGCCTCTTCGTCTGGGATTGCCTTTGCTTGGCGGTGTCCATGACGCACCAGCCCGGCCACCAGATCGTCACGCGACGCGCCCTCTATCGGGTCTTCGCCTGCAGAAAACACATCGGCAATGCCAACAACATCGGCCTCATTAAAGCAGCCGCAGAAATCTTCAAACAGATCGTGCAGGCGCGAGAAACGGTGCGGTTGGTGCACGGCGATTACGCGCCCCTCGGCGGCTTGTCGTGCTGCCTTTAACACCGCTGCAATTTCAACCGGGTGGTGACCATAATCGTCAATGATGGTGATGCCATTCACTTCGCCCACGCGGGTGAAGCGCCGGTTCACGCCACCAAAACCGGCCAGAGCCGACCGGATTTCTTCGCGTTTCATGCCCAGATGCCGCGCAACAGCCACAGCAGACAAGGCATTGGAAACATTATGATCTCCGGGCATCGGGAGCGTGCATCCCTCGATCTTTGTGCCTTCGTGATGCAGCTCGATGTCAAAATGCGCAACCCCACCCTTATAGGTCAGATTCACCGCTCGCACATCAGCTTGCGCATTGAAGCCAAAGGTCACAACACGCCGATCAGTGATTTTACCCACCAGCGATTGCACTTCAGGATGGTCGGTACAACAAACGGCCAAGCCGTAAAACGGAATGTTTGACACAAAGTCCAGAAACCCCTGACGCAGGGTGTCAAAATCGCCCCAATGCTCCATATGCTCCGGGTCGATATTGGTGACTATGGCGATGGTCGCCGGGAGGCGATTAAAGGTGCCGTCGCTTTCGTCCGCCTCCACCACCATCCACTCGCCCTGCCCCATACGCGCGTTGGAGCCATAGGCGTGAATGATGCCGCCATTGATCACGGTCGGGTCTATGCCCCCGTTGACCAACACTTCGGCAACCATTGTTGTGGTGGTGGTTTTGCCATGCGTACCCGCAACGGCGATGTTGGATTTCAACCGCATCAGTTCCGCCAGCATTTCGGCACGGCGNNCCACCACTTCGGCATTCTCAAGGTTTTCAGCACGCTGACCGACAAAAATCTCTGCGCCAAGCTCTTTCAAACGGTCCGTGATTTTCGATGCTTTCAAGTCCGAACCCTGAATACGGTAGCCATGGTTCAAAAGAACCTCGGCAATCCCCGACATCCCAATGCCGCCAATGCCGACAAAATGAATAACACCCATTTCGGTGGGCAATTTGGTGGCGGCTGCGTTCATGTGTTTTGTCCTGTCAATTCATCTATCAATGCCACGAGGCGGTCTGTAGCGTCAGGGATGCCCGTTGACAACGCCGCACGCGCCATCTGAACTGCCCCATCGGGATGCTCTAATACATTTGCTATTTGCGCTGAGAGTGTGGCGGCGTCCAATTTACTTTCCGGGATCAAAATCGCCGCCTGTGCATCAACCAATCCACGAGCATTTGCCGTCTGGTGGTCTTCGGTGGCGTAGGGATAAGGGATCAGGATCGATGGGCGCCCGATGACCGATATATCTGCCACAGACGACGCCCCCGCCCGGCTAATCACCAATTGCGCCTCAGACATGCGGCGCGGAATGTCATCGAAAAACGGTTGAACATCCGCGCGGATCCCATGTTCGGCGTAATAACTCACCACATCGTCATGATCTTCTTCGCGCGCCTGATGGCTTACCGAAATATGGCGCAAAAGATGCCCCGGCAGGCTGGCAATAGCGGGAGGAACATTTGCAGACAAAGCATGTGCGCCCTGACTGCCACCCATCACCAAAATCGACATGGGGTAGTCACCGGGGGCAATATAACCAGCGCCCGCACGTTTCAGAACTTCGCCTCGCACAGGGTTTCCGGTGTGAATGGCCACGCCGTCCTCGGGCACATCGGTGGGCCATGTGCCGCAGGCCACATAATTCACACGGGTCGCAAAGCGTTTGTTCACACGCCCCAAAACGCCGTTTTGCTCATGGATCATCCGCGGCAGGCCCAGCATCCAGGCGGCCCCAATCGCCGGAATGGACGGATAGCCACCAAAGCCAACCACCGCCGCAGGGCGGTCACGCCGCAAACGCATCGCCATTGAGAGCACACCCCCAAGGATCTTAAACGGCACCATCAGTTTCGCCAGCGGACCACCACGCGAAAACGTGGCAGAATTAACCTCTTCCACTTCAACCATATGCGGGAAGCCACCGGTATAGCGCGCCCCACGCGCGTCAGTGGACAGTTTAACCCGCCAGCCTTTGCGCAACACGGCCTCGGCCAGAGCTTGCGCAGGGAACATATGGCCGCCGGTTCCCCCGGCGGCAATCACAAGAAGAGGTTGGGTATGCGACATTAGCCTGCTCGTTGATTAAAGACGTCCTGCATCTTGCCCTGTGGGCGCGTGCGGGTGAACGCCAGCAACATACCCAAAGCAATGCCACCTGCAATAAGCGAAGATCCGCCATAGCTGACAAATGGCAGGGTCATGCCCTTGGCTGGCAACAAACGGACCGCAACACCCATGTTGATAAGCGCTTGTACGCCGAAAATCGCCGCAAGCCCTGCGCCCGCCAGGCGGATGAATGTGTCACGTTCCTGGATCAGGCGCATAAAGCTGCGCACCACAACGGTCGCATAAAGCGCAATTATGATCAGAACCAGAATTAGGCCATATTCTTCTGCAGCCACCGCAATGATGAAATCCGTGTGCGCATCAGGCAGGGACCATTTCACCTGTCCCTCACCGACACCAACACCAAAGAACCCACCTTCGCGGATTGCGTTTGTGGCATACCCAAGCTGGGTCGTGGGGTCGACATCGGGGTTTAGAAACCCATCAATCCGTCGCGCGACGTGTTCCGAATTATTATAGGCGACAGTCATCCCCATGAAGACCAGCCCTACAAGGGTGACCAACACAATAATGGGCGCCCCTGCCAGAAAATACATCACACCCCAGCCAAAAGCGATCAACGCGGTTTGGCCGTAATCAGGCTGGGTCACGAGAAAGGCTGAAATGACCACCAAAAGGCCAAGCGACATCGCCTTACCGGGCGGTCCATTCAGCTCATGACTGGCAGCCATCAACCAAGCGGCGACAATGATAAATCCCGGCTTAAGAAATTCTGACGGTTGGATCGAGGCAAAGCCCAGCGAATACCAGCGCACAGCGCCTTTGCTGAAATCCGTACCCAACACTGGCAACATCACCACAGCAACGAAGGCAAAGCCAAAGCCAATCACACCAAGACGGCGCACCAAAGTTGGGCTCATCATCGTGGTGGCAAACATGGTCACAAGCGCAACTGTTCCAAACAGCAACTGACGTTCAACATAGTGAAACGATGGCAAACCATTGCGCGCCGCCAGCGGCGG
>DDMF01000090.1:6767-8077 GCA_002340515.1 Rhodobacteraceae bacterium UBA2553
GGCGAGGCCGCAAGCCCCAACAAAAGCCCAATGCCAAAAAGGATGAGAATGCAAGACACCGACCATCTGTCGATTGTACGCCACCAACGGGGAAGAATTGGATCGCCATCCCGCCGGGGGATCGCGCCATAGACCATCTCAGTCATAATTGCCGCCTGTCACTGCTTTAAATACCGCTCGTTATCATTTGTTTTCCCCGGATTTTTTGAAATTTGCGGTCTACGCCACAATCCGGTGGAGCCCCAATGTGCCTCGGGGTCTGACAAAAGGATAGCGTATTTTTCCTGCAATCACCAGTACTTAATCCGCCTGCCTTGTGCGGGGATGCCTATCCGCCCGACGGCGTAATTTGCCGGGCGGCGGCGCGCTCCAACCGCAAACGCCCTTCGCGCCACAAAATGATCCCACCCGCTGAGATGACAATCGCTGCCCCGATAAGGGTTTGAAGCGTCGGCAGATCGGCAAAGATGAAATAGCCAAAAGCGATCGCAAACAGCATGGATGAATAGTCAAATGGCGCAATCGTCGAGGCATCCGCGAATTTATACGCCGTGGTCAACAGCGCCTGTCCGATCCCGCCGACCAGCCCCGCAGCCAGCAGCAAGGCCCATTCGGAAGACGTCGGCCAAACCCAGCCAAAAGGCGCGGTGAGCAACCCTGCCCCGGTGGCGCAAAGCCCGGCGTAAAGCACAACGGTGGACGGATGATCTTTGCCGACCAAGCGGCGCACAAGGATCTTGGCGACCGAAACAAAACACGCCGCGACAAACGCCAACATCGCCCCAAAAGCCATGAAGTTGGCCTCGGTTCCAGCGATATGCCCAAATCCGGTCAAACGCGGCCACAGAATGATCAACACACCAAACAGGCCAAGACCAACCGCGGCAATTCGGATCATCCGCACGCGTTCCCCCAAGAACATCGCCGCAAAAATAGTGGTCAAAATGGGCGACGCAAAAAAGATCGCGGTTACTTCTGGCAAGGGCAAATATCCCACCGCGGCAAAGCTCAGCCCCATGCCGCAAACCCCAAAGATCCCGCGCATCAAATTGCCGCGCAGGTGATCTGTTTTCAACGCCACCGTCAGGCGACCTTGCCACATGAGCCAGGTGAATATGATCGGCAGAGCAAAGAACGAGCGAAAAAACACCGCCTCTCCCGGCGGAATGTGGTCGGACACCGCTTTGATCATCGCCTGCATTGAGACGAAAAAAGCGACAGATGCCAGTTTAAGGGTAAGCGATGCGAGGCCCCCATGGTATCGCGGCTTGTCGTGATATGAGAGTCTGACCTCCAACTGATTTGGAGGT
>DDMF01000089.1 GCA_002340515.1 Rhodobacteraceae bacterium UBA2553
CGTGTGGTGCCGAATGACCGCCGATGGCATTCGCGGCTGGACGGTAAAACCGAACCTATAGGGGGTGCGCCCGGACGAGGTGGTGGACTAGATGGAGCTGATCAGCGCCTCTTGCAAAGCCCGCGCAACAGGCACCCGCCGCGTGATTTTTCATGCGGATGACGCATGGCTTGCCCGTATCAACAGCGGCGAGTTTCCGATTTTTGAGCAGATCAAATCGGCGTTGCTGGCCAAATCCGTGGCCTGCCAGTTGATGAAACACGGCAGCAAACCCGCCGATCTGGCCCTCGCCGACCCGGTGGCCGCCCACATCATGCTGGGTGGCCCTGCGCTGTTTGGTCCACGCATTCTACATTTGTCGCAGGCACCGATCTGGGGGTTCTGGTATTTGGACGAGCTGGGTGTGGGCTGGCAATCGTCGCTGCGGTTAAGTGAATTTGACAGCCATTTGATCGACGAAGAGCGCGCCACCTATTTCTTCAACGGGGTCAGCGGTTATATGCTGCGCGAAAACGTCTCGCTTGAGCCGCAGGAACACCGGATGCATGGCGCGTTGCAGGGGGCAAAAGCCACAGTCTTTTGTCAGGCTCAGGACAGAGACACCGCAGATGCCGCTTACTTGACCGCCGAAGAGATGATCCGCACGGCCGCCGAGTTTGACACGACATCCACCATCTATGTGAAGCTCTCGCTTGATCAAAGCAAAGACGAACGACGTCATGTTATGGCCGTCACCCAGGATTATCCGAATGTGAAACTATCCGAGGCCTCCGTGCATGATCTGGTCGAAGCGTCAGATCTGGTGATCACCCAAAACGCCGCCGCCGGCTTTGAAGCTTTGATGCAGAAATGCCCGGTGATCACCTGTGCAAAATCCCCCTATTGGCACGCCACGCTGACCGCGAAAACCCGCGCCGATCTGCGCGAAGCGCTGGAATATGGCACTTTGGCGATGTTCGATTTCCCTTATGAGAAATACTTTTACTGGAGCTTGGTGAAACACGGGTTTGAGCCGGCAAAAGACGTCTTTGCCAAACGATTCTTGGCCCGTCTTTACGACAAAACCATGTGGCGCTAGACCCTAGTTCCGCACCAAACCAAAAGCGAAGACCCTGTCAAATGACTGAAAACGCAACCAGAATGAACCTCTCTGCCGGGATAGCATCGGCCTGTGTGGCGATCACTTTGGTGGCGTTGAAGCTTTGGGCCTTGGGCGAAACCAATGCATTGTCGGTGGCGGCGTCCTTGGCGGATTCGGCGATGGATTTGATGGTGTCATTGGGGGCACTGGCCGCGATCTGGTACGCCTCGCGCCCTGCTGACGACGACCACACCTTTGGCCATACGGCGGCGGAGGATTTGGCCGCATTGGGTCAATCGTTGTTCATTTTGCTGTCCGCCGGGATCATCACCTGGGCGGCGATCCTGCGGCTGATGTCCGGCGAACCCGCACCGATCCTGGCCCATAACAAAGGCATTGTGGTGATGGGCGTATCGATTGTGCTCACCCTTGCGCTGGTGCTGTGGCAACGGCGTGTCGCAGCGGCCACCGGGTCTGCCGTGGTCAAGGCCGACAGCCTGCATTATCTGGGTGACCTGATCCCAAATATTGGCGCAATCCTGTCGCTTTGGGCCGCGAACCTGTTTGGCATGGAAGTGATCGACAGCGTGGTGGCGATTGGGGCAGCGATCATGCTTGCGGTGGGCGCGGTGCAGATTTTCAAAACCGCCTGGGACGGGCTGATGGACCGCGCAGCGCCTGATGCGATGATCATCGGCATCGAAGAGATCGCCCGCGCGCATCCCGGCATTCAGGGGTTTCACGATTTGAAAACCCGCCGCTCTGGGTCGGTGATGTTCGTGAACATGCATATCGAGCTGGACGGGGCGTTGTCGCTGGAAGAGGCCCATGCAATTGGGGCCAGTTTGCGCCGGCGTATTCTGCGTGCCTATCCGCGATCAGATGTGATGCTGCATAAGGATCCGGTCGGGGTGGAACCACATCCCGATGACCCAAGTCGCCAGGTGGGGTAAGGGGCGCTGCCCCTCGACCTGCGGTCTCACCCCGAGGTATTTCTGGCAAGAAAAAGGGGGCCGCGAAGCCCCCCTTTGGTCAGCTCAATCCACGCCCTTTCAAAAGCGCATCCACGCCGGGCATTTTACCCCGAAACGCAAGGTAGAGGTCTTTGGCGTCCACAGATCCGCCACGCGACAGAATGTGGGTTTCCAGTTTTTTCGCCATGTCAGGGTCAAACGCGCCGCCTGCCTCTTGAAAGGCTTCAAACGCGTCGGCATCCATCACCTCGGACCACATGTAGCTGTAATAGCCCGAACTGTAGCCATCACCGGAAAACACATGGGCAAAATGCGGGGTGGCGTGGCGCATACGGATCGCGTGAGGCATGCCCAGATCCGCCAACACTTCGGCCTGTTTCGCCATTGGGTCGGCAGGCGCGTCGCCGTCGTGAAACGCCAAGTCCACCAGCGCTGAGGAAGTGTATTCCACGGTTTGAAACCCGGTGCCATAGGTCGAGGCCGCAAGTAGGCGTTTCAGCATATCCGCCGGGATCACTTCGCCTGTGACCGCATGTGTGGCAAAGCGTTCCAGCACTTCTGGCACCTCTAGCCAATGTTCATAAAGCTGGCTGGGCAATTCGACAAAATCGCGCGCGACAGACGTGCCCGACACGCTTTCATATCTCACATCCGACAGCATGTGGTGCAGCGCGTGGCCAAATTCGTGAAACAACGTGCGCGCGTCATCCCACGAGAGAAGTGCGGGCGCGCCTTCCGCTGGTTTGGCGAAATTGCACACATTGGTCACGATCGGGCGAATGTCACCGGCCAGCTTTTGCTGGCTGCGCATCGCGCCACACCACGCGCCGGATCGTTTCGATCCGCGCGCGAAGTAATCCGCCACAAACACCGCCATCAGCTTGCCATTTCGCGTAACCTCCCACGCGCGGGCGTCGGGGTGGTAAAGTGGGGCGGTCATCTCAGAAAATTCCAAGCCAAACAGGCGATTGGCGCAATCAAAGGACGCCTCAATCATGCGGTCCAGTTGGAAATATGGCTTCAACTCCGCCTCATCCAAATCATGTTCCACCTTGCGCCGTTTTTCTGCGTAGTAATGCCAATCCCACGGTTCTAAGGCGCCGTTATACCCGTCGGCATGCAACATCTCGGTCAGGGTCGCCTCATCCGCCAAGGCCGCCGCTTTCGCAGGTTCCCAAACCGCCATCAACATCTCGCACACCGCCCCCGGCGTGCCCGCCATCTCGGTTTCCAGCTTGTAATCTGCAAAGCTTTTATACCCGAGCAGAGCCGCGCGTTCCTGACGAAGCGCCAATGTTTCCGCCGCAATGGGCCGGTTGTCCGCATCCCCCTGCCCTTCACCCCGCGCAGCAAACGCCTCATACGCTTTTTCGCGCAAATCGCGCTTGGGCGAGAACATCAAAAACGGGGTGATCAGCGAACGTGAGGTGGTGACGGCCGGGCCTTTGGTGCCCTTTTCCTTGCCCGCCGCGCGCGCCGCTACGATGACGAAATCTGGCAAGCCCTCAAGGTCACTTTCCTCCAGTTCCATAAACCAACTACGTTCCGCCGCAAGCAGGTTTTGGGTGAATTTAGTCCCCAGAACCGACAGGCGCTGCATGATCTCTTTGTGGCGCGCCTCGTCCGCACCAGCCAGCTTGGCGCCCGAGCGAACAAAGCCGCGGTGGGTCAGTTTTAGCACCCGCATCTGCTCATCCGTCAGGCCCAGATCGTTGCGTTTTTCCCAAAGCGCCTCGATCCGTGCAAAGAGGGCTGTGTTGGAGGAAACCTCCGACCCAAAACCCGCGAGCTGCGGGCCGAATTCGCGGGTCAACGCCTCGCGTGTCTCGTTGCTGTCAGCGCCTGCAACCGAGTAGAACACGCCCAAAACCCGGCTCAGGGGGGCCTCCGCCTGTTCCAACGCCTCAATTGTATTGGCAAAATTTGGCGCATCCGCATTATCTGCGATGGCCAGAACAGCCGCACGCGCCTCACTCAATGTCGCCTCAAACGCGGGTTTAAAATCGGCATCGGTGATTTGGTCAAACGGCGGCAAGCCATGCGGGGTGTGCCAGTCGGTCAAAAACGGGTTGGTCATTGGGAACTCCTTTGCGGCTAAGCTATGAAGCGCGCGCGGAAATTACCAGAGGAGCCGTACCAATCTCTCAACCGCGCCTTTTTTCTTGTGCCAAGTATCCCGGGGTGAGCCTGCAAGGCGAGGGGCAGCGCCCCTTTTTGCATAGCTAAACCACAAACACCGCCTTAGCGGTCCTCCGCCCCCTTCTTGCGCAAATGACGTTCTAACCGACGCAGACCAAGCGACAGGGTGACAGTCATCAAAAGATAGACAAACGCCACCACATTATAGGTCTCAAAATACCTGAAATTGCCCGCCGCCGTGACCTTGCCCAGCTGGGTGATGTCGGCAACGCCCAGCACAGAAACAAGCGAGCTGTCTTTGACCATCGCCACAAAATCATTGCCCAAGGGGGGCAGGATCATGCGGAAAGCTTGCGGCCAGACGATCAGGCGAAACCGTTGCCACGTGTTCAACCCCAGCGCCTTTGCCGCCTCAATCTGACCTTCGTCCACGGCCTGAAGCCCCGCACGGAAAACTTCTGCGATGAAGGCGGAATAGCCGATGGTCAGCGCCAGAACCGCGCGCCAGAGAAGCGAAAAGTCACGGGTGCGGATCGGGTCCAGCCCGACAAGTTCGCTTGCCCAATTCCACGCCCCCACAAGCGCAGGCGCAAAGACAAAGGCCACGTAAAGCAGCAAAACGATGATCGGAATGC
Source organism: Rhodobacteraceae bacterium UBA2553 (assembly GCA_002340515.1). Lineage (GTDB taxonomy): Bacteria > Pseudomonadota > Alphaproteobacteria > Rhodobacterales > Rhodobacteraceae > Aliiroseovarius. The sequence continues at coordinate 4,830 of DDMF01000089.1, forward strand.
CGCGAATAATCTCGATATAAAACCGCGCGCATTGTCGCAGGACTTTGAACCGCGACAGGGTGGCCGTGGCCAGCGCCAAGCCAATCACACAGGCGGAGGTAAAGCCGATGAGCGTGACAAAAATGGTGATCCCCACCCCTTTGCCCAGCGTGCGAAACACCTGCATGTAAATGTCATCGACGTAGATCCTATAGAAAAACAGACCCGCCAGCCCAACGGCCGCGACCAGCCACCAGGGGAAATCTTCGTCTTGATTGGGGGTGGGCATCATGCGCAAAAAAACGGGGGCCGAAGCCCCCGCCCTATTTTGTGGCCGTATTTATTGACCGATTTTATACACTAGGAACCACTTAGTATTCAGCGCGTCCAAGGTGCCATCTTCGCGCATCGACGCGATTGCGGCATTCATGGGCGCCACAAGGTCAGAGCCTTTGGGGAAAATAAAGCCAAAATCCTCGGACCCCATGGGTTCACCGATGATTTTCAAACCGCCATTAGACGCCTCGACATAGCCGTTGGCCGCGGTGCTGTCGGACAGCACCAAATCAACATCGCCCGTGCGCAACGCCTGAACGGTGGCGCCGAAGGTTTCAAACAGCTTGATGCGCGGGTTGGCTTCATCGCCGTCCAGCACCTCATATACGCCCACGTAAAATGGGGTGGTGCCGGGTTGGGCGGCCATCAGCAAATCTTTGTCGGCGGCAAAGCCCTTGGCGTCGTCAAACCGTGCCTCATCGGCGCGCACGATCATCATCATTTCAGACCGCAGGTAAGGGGCTGAGAAATCCACCTTTTCCGCGCGATCTTCGCGGATGGTGATGCCGGTCATGCCCATGTCGAACTGCGCCTCAGAGACGGCCGGGATCATCGCGTCCCAGCTGATGTTTTCATAGTCCACGGCGATATTCAGGCGTTTGGCAATCTCAGCCATCGCGTCATATTCCCAGCCAATGGCGTTCCCGGTGGCGGGGTCAATGAATTGCAGCGGCGGATAGGCGTTTTCAGTGACAACAACCACCGATTTCCCGCCCAGATCCGGCAGATCGCTGGCCGTTGCGGTGGTGGCGAAAACAGCCAAAATGGCAGAAGCGGCAAGTGTTACGAATTTCATGAAGACCCCCGAATTTCATTGCAGAAAAGACTGGGCGAGACTAGGGCCAAGCCCGCCTGATTTGCAAGCGCAAGCTGGGGGTTTAGGGCAAGATGTTTTACCAAAAGCGTTCCGCCATAAACTTGACTAACGCGTTTTTGGCGGAACGCCCACAACATTGAGAGGTTCCGCC
>DDMF01000039.1 GCA_002340515.1 Rhodobacteraceae bacterium UBA2553
AATCGCTGGTGGGGAAATCGAAGCCAGCACGCATGCCAAAGCGCAGATCAACGGCTTTCTCCGAACTGGCGCTTTGCTGATGTATGCGCACCAAGGTGACGACGCCTTGAACCCCCTCATTGCGGGCAGTGTCAAAGCCTTGATGAACCGCGCAACCGACAACCGCCCAACATGGGGTGGTAGCCCGGTTTGGACGGATGATGCGGGCGGGCGCAGCCTTCCGGGCATGAGCGGTGCAACATGGTGGCGCGCACCTGACGGGCTGATCATTCAAGCCGCGTGGCCGTCCGCCGCAGACGGTCAAACGGTCACGTTCCCCATCACTTTCCCGACCGCGTGCAACGCTGTGATGCTCACAGAAAACCACCCAACGGCGGTGCTGAGCATTTGCGCCCAGAACGTCACGCCCAGCGGCTTCAAATTCCGCGCGCACAACACCGTAACCAACGTAACCCACTCCGGCGCATCGCAGCACATGATGCTGGCGATTGGGCATTAAGGACAGGCCATGACCAAGTTTGCACATTACAATTCCGAGGGTGTGATTGTCGGTTTCTATGACGATGCCTTGCACCGTGACATTCCAGAACCGTTTCTTGAAATCGAAGATAACGCCCACTCGGATCACGTAAATGGTTCAAAGACCTTGCGTGTCGAAGAGGTGGACGGCGAGGCGCAGTTTTTCGAGTACACGCCGCCACCGCCGCCGCTTGAGATCATACAAGCTGAGGCAAAACGTTCTGTGGTGGGCTGGATCAACGCTCTAACAGACCAACTGACCAGCAAATATTCCACCATCGAAATTGCGGGTTTTGTCGCCAAGAAAATCGAGGCGGAAAAAGCGGCGGCTGGTGATCCGGGACCATTTCCCATGCTGGAAAGTGAGGCCACTTTGACGGGCGAAACGGTTGCAGATTTGGCCGCTGTCGTTCTTGCGAAAGATGCCGCTTACGAGGCGATCACTGCCGCTGTGACAGGTCTGCGCCGCAACACCTTTACTGCCATTGATGCCGCCACCAGCGCCCCAGATGTGCAGGCGGCCATTGATGCCGCAAAGGTGAGCGCGTCGGCAATGGCTGAGGCCATGGGGTTGATCGTACCAGAAGCATTGGGAGCCTAACCGTGTCGCGCCCATCTTTCCATGATCTCACCCCAGATCAACAGCGCCATTTCGGGAATGGCGTTGGACCTTACTGGTTGCCGGGATGGGCGCGACAAATCATTACCGGTGGCGCGAGTTGGTTCTTTTCAGAAGCAAGTTGGCGGCACCATGATTTCGGCTATGCGGTGGGCGGTGATCGCTATGACCGCCGCCGATGTGACGATAAGTTTCTCGGGGCCATGCTGCGCGATGCTGTCACACAGGAAAGTACGTTTTGGTTGCTGAATTGTTATCCTGCGATTGTCCTCTCACTCATGTTTTACATCGCGGTGCGCATCGGTGGGCAATTTGGTTCGTTCAAATACTGTAAGCATTATGCGGCGCTAAAAGAGATTGTCGGAACCAATCCTTAGAGATCCCTTGCCGCCAACCCTTGCGCCAGTGTAGGCATTAGCCATCCCCCTCAACATCAATTCCACCTTTGGTAGCGCCGCTACCAAAGCCGCCGCACCGCCCTCATGCGATCAACGCTCCAACACGATCAATGGAGTTTCGCGAGATGGTTTCTATCCACAAAGGCATTACCACACAGGAAAACCTCAAGGGTGGACGCCCGGTTGAGATCTCCGAAGCTTCAACGCTTGCCTTTCCTTTCACCGCCCCAGACGCCGACAACGCTAAGTTTCCGATGAATGAACCATTGGCGCTGATCGGTGGCGCAAACCTTTTGGAGGGCATGGGCGACACCGGAACTGGCCCGGATATCATTAAGCAAATCATTGCTGAAGGCACTGGTATGAAGGCTGTTGGTGTGCGCGTTGAAGAGGGCGTGGATTTCAATGCAACCCTTGCCAATATCATTGGCGCAGCGGGTCCGAAAACCGGCATTCACGCGTTCAAAGATGCCCCTTCTGAGTTGGGGCTAACGCCGCGCCTGTATCTTGCGCCCGGCTTCACCTCGCAACGTGTTGACGGCAACCGCAATCCGGTTGTGACGGAGCTTTTGGGAATGGCCAGCAAGCGTCGTGGGATGATTTTGGCGGATGGGCAAAATACCACCAAAGAAGCGGCATTGCAGAGCCGTGAGGATTGGGGCTCTGAGCGCATCTACATGATCGATCCCGGCGTGAAGGTCTACCGAAATGGTGCAACGCTTGTGAAGCCCGCAAGTGCAACCGTGGCGGGCGTCACCTTGCGCGTTGATAAGAAATTTGGCCCGAACCACTCACCCTCAAACCACGAGATCTATGGGATCACCGGCACGGCACGGCCCATTGAATTCTATGATGGCGACCCAGACACCGAAGCGGATTATCTGACGCGCAATCAGATTGCGACAATCATTCGTGATGGTGGTTTCCGCCTTTGGGGCAATGAGACCTGTTGGACAGAGCCGCTCAACAAGTTTTTCCCGGTTGTGCGTGTGCATGACATTATCATGGACAGCATTGAAAAGGCGCATCGGTCATTCCGTGACAAGCCGTTTTCAACGCAACTTTTGGTGGACATTGCCGAAACCGTGAATGGGTTCCTTCGCATCTTGCGCGCACGGGGTTGGACCCTTGGTTATGAGGTCTGGATTGATCCGGCTTTGAACACGGTTGAGACGTGGCTGAATGGTGATCTCTTTGTCTCTTATGACAGTGAAGCACCTGCGCCGCTGCAACGCCTGATTTTCCAATTCAACCGCAACACGGGCTATTACGCCGAGCTGGCAAAAGACGCGATCGGCAAAGTCGCAAGCCTCGCCTGATCGACCAACTATAGAGATCTCTCTAGGAGCAAGAAATGACGCACATTCAGCGCAAGTTTAACGTCTTTGTCGAAGGCTACTCGACGCATCTTGAAATCGAAGGGTTCACCGTCCCAAACCTTCAGGACGTGACCGAAGAAATCAAAGCCGGTGGTCTCATTGCCAGCGTTGATGTGCCGCTTGGGTTTCAGAAGATGGAAGCGGGGATCAAAGTCAATTCACGCCAAAAGGTGCTGATGAAGCAGGTTGGCCTTGTACCTGGTCAAACCAGCAAGATCACCGCGCGCTCTGTGAACGTCTCTGAAATCGACGGGTCACAAGAAGATGAGGTGATTTCGATCACGGGTCGTCTGAATGCCAATAACGGTGGCTGGGAAGCCCAAAGCGTTCCCAAAGACGAATACAAGATCGGCACCATTTTTTACTACAAGCATACAATCGGCGGCGAAGTGATCCATCACATCGATGTGCAAAACTTCATCGGCATTGTGGATGGTGTGGACGTATGGGCCCCACTGCGCAGCGGGCTGGGCTTCTGATCTGAGTTTTGCGGGGTAGAGCAGCGGTAGCTCGCCAGCCTCATAAGCTGGAGGTCGCGGGTTCAAGTCCCGCCCCCGCAACCAATATCAAGCGCCTCTAAGGGGCGCTTTTTCACAAAAGGAATGCGACATGGCTGACAAAGACAGCACCCCAACAATCGAATTTGCACCCGGCTCAAAATCGCGCTTTTGCGAGGTGCCTTTGGATTTTCCATTGCTGATCGATGGCAAGAAACTGAAGGCGGTCACTGTGCATCGCCTGACCGCCAAAGCCGTTGGCGAGGTGCAAGCGGGGCTTGAGGAAAACGGCTTTTCCTTTGATGCGCTGATGCAGCCTTTTACCGATCAGCCACAAGAGGTGCTCGATGCACTAGATCAAGACGATTACGCCAAGGTTGAGGAGGCGGTACTTGGTTTTTTGCCGGTGAAGATGCGCGCAGCGCTGGAGAACATGCGCGCCGAGATGGAAGCAATGGTTCAAGCCAAAATGGATCAGGCAGCCGAACAGGAAATCAAAGACGCATCATCCCCTGGCGAAGTCTGATCACAGATCTTGCCTATGCGTTCAAATGGAGCAAGTCCGAGCTTCAGAATGAATATTGGGATGAGCTTTTAAAGTACCGCCGCGAACTGGACCGGATCGAGGAGCAACAATATGGGCGGAAATGATCTCACATTTTCGATGCTCTTTCGCCTTATGGACCAATGGTCCGGTCCCGGCGACAAAATCCGCGCATCCATGCGCCGTGTCAGTCGCAGCGCCCAAGACATGCGCCGCGACTTGGGCAAAAAGATTAAAACCGGTTTTTCTGAGGATGAACTTGAGGCAGCGCTGACGCGCAACGAAAACCGGATCTCAAAATCCCGCCAGCGATTACTTGGTGCCGCCGCCATGGCCGTGGCGATCGGCACGCCGGTCATTCAAGAGGGCAACTTCCAAGAACGTCTGATCGATTTTGCCAACCTTGCTGAGATTGGGCAGGATCGGGTTGCCTTGCTGCGCGAAGAACTGGACGCGCTGCGCAAACAAACCGGCCAATCCAAGCTTCAGCTCCTCGATGGGCTGGAAGCTTACGTTGGCAAAGGCATGGGGCTGGATGAAGCCCTTGCCGGCATGCGTGCCACCGGACGTGCCGCCAAGGCTACCAAATCCGCCATGGGTGAAATGGCAAACTCTGGTTACGCCGTGATGGACAACCTTGGACTTGCCCCGACCTTCCTTCACAAAGCTTTCGACGTGATGGCCAAGTCTGGCAAAGAAGGCTCATTTGAGCTGGCCGCCATGGCACGAAAGTTTCCTGAAATCACAGCCGGTGCAAAGTCTCTGAAGATGGAAGGCATCGATGCCGTGGCATCGCTTTCAGCAGCACTTCAGATCGCTATGAAAGCCGCCGGGTCTGAGGATCAGGCAGCCACGAACATGACCAACTTCCTTGGTAAAATTACTGCTCCCGATACAGTTAAGAAATTCCACAAGTTCGGTGTCGATATTGAAAAGGAAATGCAAATTGCGCTCGCGCGTGGTGCAGATCCGCTTGAACACATGCTTCTGGTTATCAAGGAAATGACCGGCGGCGATGCGTTTAAAATGGGCAAACTGTTTCAGGATAAACAGGTGCTGGACTTCCTTCGCGCCATGATCCCGAACATGGATGAGTTTAACCGCATTAAGAATGAAGGGCTGGCGGCAGATGGCGTCATCGATGCCGATTATGAGCGGGTTCTAAAGGGTTTCAATGCACAGTGGACCGAGCTCAAAAACTCGGTGTCGTCCTTAACCGGCGCGTCCGGTTCGTTGTTGCCAGTGATCACCGACATCATGGGGCAGATCCGCTGGGGCGTTGAAGGGCTCATCACTTGGACCAATGCCAACCCAGAGCTCACCGCCACCATCATCAAAGGCACCGCTGCCCTTCTGGCATTCGGTATCGCCACGCGCGTTGTTGGCTTTGGTTTTGCTGTGATGCAAGGCGGGCTTTTGCGCACGGCTGGGCTGTTTTTCAAGTTCAACAAGGCCGGGAAAAACATGTCCATGTTTGCCCGCAGCACCCGTGGGGCCAAATGGGCTCTGGGTGGTTTTCTGCGCAAAGGGAAAGCTGCGGCCGGGCTGTTTGGAAAACCGCTCAAATGGGCAATTACCCCGTTGAAATGGACCTCACGCCTTATCCCGGCAGTCCCGTGGAAAAAGATGCCGCTTGGCAAGTTCGGAATGAATGCAGCGGGCTGGGGGCGTTTGATCACCCCGCTCAAGTGGTTTGCACGGGCGGGCTTACGTTTCATTCCAGTGATTGGTTGGGCCGCATTGGCGTTTGATATCGGGATGTTTGCGTGGAAATATTTCGGGCTCAGTGAACTGCCATGGGCGGATTACATTAAAACCGGGTGGACGTGGGTTGATAAACTGCCGCCATGGAGTTGGGTCGCAATCATCGGCGGGCCCATCACATTTGGCCCCCTATTGGTATTCAAGTGGCGTGACATCTTGCCCGAGTGGCGCTGGGGTGAAATCATTCCTGATCTGTTTTCATGGCTAACGGGTTCTGCACCTGAAGGATCTAAACGACCAGCAACGCCGCTTTCCCCATCTGAGAAAACAGCCTACCAATCCGACTTGCGTGCTGAGATCGCTAATCTGGAAGCACAGATTGCCAAGATCAATGATGGGCCAATGTCGCAGGCTTTGAAGCGCCCATTTGCGAATGAGCTGGCAGCGTTAAAGGCTGAGATGGCCAGCATTATGGCGCCAATTGCAACCGCGATGCGAGAGGGCCAGAAATCCGCTTATGCGCCCACCAGCTCGCCACGTCCTGGAACTCGGCCGGGTGATCAAGCCTATGGCTCCAGCCAGCCCAATGTTACAGTTGAAAGCGCCTTTGAAAGCAACTCATCCCTTGATGTGTCAGTGCAGGTCAGCATGCCCATTCACATCACCAAAGAACAACAAAAGAGCAATCGCCAGATCGCCGCTGATGCTGGCAAACAAATCGGTTCACAGACAGAACGTGCCATCCGGCGCAGTCTGGATGATGCCGCCGTGACGGAGTAACCCATGGCCTTTGCACTTGGACCTTTTCGCCTCGCCCTGGACACGCAAGCGATTGAACAACTTGAGGATCAGGAAAGCCCGCGCGTGGCAACCAAAGCGCCGGCGTTTTCCGCACCGATCCGCCAACGCCTTGGCCCCGGACAGCGCACCGTCACGCTTGAGGCTGTGATCTACAAAGAGGTGTTGTCACCGGGCGGCCCCGCACAAATTGAGCTGATGCGGTTGGCTATGCGCCAAGGTTGGCGTTTGCCACTCTTTTCAAGGTCGCTGCATTTCTATGGATTCTATGAGATTGACGACCTCACCGCCACAAAGACCCACATGTTGCCCAATGGCACGTTTCAGAAAATCACCACACAGATCAAATTGGCCCGCGTTCCAAGTGGCTTTTCGATCTTTGGGTTTCAGTTGGGGTGAGGTCAAGCGATGAAGCATAGTCTTTCCCTAGAAACATTAGCCGTAAAAGACACTCCCGGAGAGGGAAGAATTGAGTGGTCCTTCATTTTCAAAGCTATAATTGCCTTTGCAAACATTGCAATCTTTGTACCAGTTTCCTCCCTGAAGGATGACCTTTCGCTTCACCTCAATGCAGCTTGGGCAAAGGTAATGAGTTGGCTCGCCATTATTTTGCTCGCTCTTCAGCCGCAGGACAATAGATTTGAGTGGTGTTTCCCAGAGCTCATATCGTTCAAGGTCCGACTGAAACCTATTCAAGTCAGCAAGCTCTCCTTGCAGAGCCGCCAGTTTTATTTTCAGATCGGAGTTGGTCATAGTTGCTGTTGCGATTTGCATGCTCAACTCACTGATCGCGAGCTTCACTGCGGCGTCGTCACCCGCCCCAGCCGTCTGAAACAAGCCTTTGATGGCCTCAAGGCCTTTGGCAATCTGGCTGGTGGCACTGCCAGCCTGACCAACCAAATCAAGAGCACCTTTCAAACTTTCTGGATCAACTTCCATTACCATCTCCAAATCTCCTGTTTATCGCTTCAACCCACAGAGCGTTGCCATGAATAACCATCTTCAAATCACTGATTTTGGAAGGCCAAGGGGTGCTCAAACACCCTTCAACACGGGGCCATATTTCTTACAACAGACCCCGCCGACCAGCATAAGCCTTATGGCCGCTTCCACCCTGATCAGGGAGCGCCACTTTGAGGTGAGTCGCCTAAATGAGGCAAGAGGAAATTCGCTGTACAAACTGTGCAAGACTACTATTCAAGATGGAACCCAATGCATTGGTGGGCGTGTTGTCCATCAAATGCCCGCGCTGCCGGTCCATCGACAATCTGAGGCCAATCCAGAGCCCCAATCCAGAACGCCCCGAGCGTGTTGGAAAGGAGCCCCAATGTGGCTGTTCATCCCCCCAAACGACATGAAGAAATTCGCGGCATCAGCCTTTGCGCCGGTGTCGCCGGACTTGACCTTGGATTGCACATTGCAGAACCCGGATATCGAACTGTGTGTTATGTCGAGCGAAACAGTTTCGCCTCGGCCACTCTCGTGGCGCGGATGGCGGACACGTCCTTGGCACCGGCACTTGTGTGGGACGATCTCAAAACCTTCGACGGCAAACCGTGGCGCGGCCGAGTTCATATCCTCACTGCCGGTTATCCCTGCCAACCGTTCACACTCTCAGGGCTACGCAAGGGCGAAGACGACCCGCGCCACCTATGGCCGGCCGTCGCGCGGATCACAGATGAGATCCGCCCGGAGTGGCTCTTCTTTGAAAACGTCCCCGGCCATCTCACCCTTGGCCTCAAAGACGTCTGCCGAGACCTTCAGGGAATGGGCTATCGGGTTGCAGCGCGCGTCGTATCAGCGGCGGAAGTTGGCGGGTCGCATACCCGCGAAAGGCTCTTCATTCTGGCCCACGCCGACCTTCAAGGGATCGGGCAACCGGGCATGCATTGTGGGCGGTCCAGCGGGGATCCAGTTCAAGACGGATCAAAACCAGATCGGCACACAGGTGGGCATCAAGAATGCAGCCAGCGCTTGGACATTGATGTGGGATCTGATGAAGGCGGCGGGCTGGACACCGCAACGGTTCCGCTCTTCCCACCAGTTCCGGGTGATCTTGCTGAGTGGGGAGAAATACTCAGCCGATCCCCTAAGCTTAAACCCTGCCTTCACGGATTGGGTGATGGGATGGCCGGTGGGCTGGACCGATCCGCTGCAGCCGGTAATGGGGTGGTCTCTTTGGCTGCGGCGCATGCGTATCGCGCATTGCGCGCTGAATTTGAACCCCCAGTAAAATGAACTAAGAAAGGAATACCTATGGAAAGTTTTGCAGCAGGCGCGATGGGGGCCATTGTGGTTCTCGCCATCGTTGGGGTTTTAATCCTTTGGTACAATGAACCGAAGTATTGAGTATGGATCATGAACAATACAAAGCCGCCGTCGGTGTGGTCACGTCTGAACATGCCAGCACGTCGCTGGTTCAGCGTAGATTAGTCATCAGTTACAAAGCAGCGGCTGAATTGATGCAGGCCATGGAAGACAATGGCGTCGTATCCAAGTGCAATCATGTGGGCAAAAGAGAAGTCCTCATGAAAGGCGGTATGTGATGTATCACGCGATCACAGTGCGCGGCAAAGCCAGCGAATGGAGTGTTCCCATTTCTGATCAGCAAGCCGAAGCGATGCGCGAAGATGGCATCGAAGTTCTTGAGGTTCACAACTCTATGCCCGCATGGGTGTTTGAAGCTGGTATGGCTGGGCCTTGGTGCTTCTTTCAGGATCTCTATGATTTGCCATCGCGGTTCATGCGCTGGCTGAGAGGTCGAAGGTGAGACCGAGGCTGACATGCACGGTGCCTGGTTGTCGCCGCACCACGGGCAAACCCTATGAAGAATGGGTTTGCCCGAAACATTGGTCAGCGGTGCCGCGCGAGCTTCGAGCCCTCTATCACAAGGCGCGCAGGCGCTACAAAGCCAACCCTAACCACAAGACGGGAAACCGGGCGCAACGGTTCTGGATCAGATGTAAGACACACGCAATCAACGAAGCATTGGGGATCGGTAATGCCTAAAACCTACACCACCAAAGACGGTGACACGATTGATGCGATCGCCTTTGAACATTATGGCCGCCACCAAGGCACCACAGAAGCCATTTTAGAGGCCAACCGTGGCCTTGCTGAGCATCCACTGATGTTACCCGCCGAACTCACAATCACCCTGCCAGACCTCGCCCCAGACGCGGCCACACAATCTGTCAAGCCGGTGATGCTCTATGATTGATCAAATGGCCCGCGCCAAGACGCCAATCTTTATTCTCTTGATGGATGGGGTGCCGTTTTATCCTGGGCAACTTTTGTCCATCGAGGTCACGGATGCAGCGGGTTTTGAAAGCGATGAACTGACCATCAAATTCAATGATTGGCCCCGCATTCCGACACCGCATGAAGGGGCCGAATTTGAGCTCTCATTGGGCTATCTGGAATGGGGTAAGCCGATCTATATCGGCACCTACTTTTTTGAAGAGAGTGAGCGTCTTGGATTTGACCGTGAAGTCACGTTCACAGCTAAGGCGGCAGACCATAGCAAAACCCTAAAAGAGCCTAAAACCCGCGCATGGGAAGATCTGACATTTGGGGCGATGGCCGACACTGTGGCCAAGGATCACGGACTTAAACTTGCTATCGCTGACGCGTTGAAAAACCACCCCATAAGCTATGCGGCGCAGACGGAAGAAAGTGACCAGAATTTCTTAACCCGGATGGGGCGCAAATTGGGGGCCATTGTGACCTTCAAAGACGGCAACCTTTTGATCTCTGAGCGTGGATCAGGAAAGACAGCAAGCGGCAAGGATCTTCCCCCCGTTATCGTCGGGCCAACTAACCTTTTGTCTGAGGGTGGTTTCACCGTTCGCCTCAAGCCCCGCTCCAAGTATTCCGAAGTGATTGCCCGGTGGCAGGATCGGGCCAGCGGAACAATTAAAAAGAAGATCCTTGAAACGGGTGGTGAAGGCCCTTCGATGACCCTTCGAGAGGTGTTTCAAAGTGAAGCGGAAGCCGAAGCAGCGGGGAATGCCAAGGTGAAAGAGCTGATTGCGGGTGAGGGAGAATTGACCTTAGAGATGATTGGCAACCCGCTGATCCGTGCTGAAACCCCAGTGCAGCCCAACGGCGTGGATCCAGATGCCGATCGAGTTTGGATTGCCTCAAAGGTCTCGCATGTCTGGGACTACGGCGAAGAGGGCGGCACAGCCACCACGGTTGAAGCAGAGTTTGGCATTGCTGAAAAAGATGCTAAGAAGAAGAAAAAGAAATCAGCGGGCGCGAGCAGTTCCCAACAAAATGGCGAATACGTTTCGATATTGGACCGTTAAATGCGCGTTTATTTTCCTGACAAACCAAGTGAACCAAATTGCCAAAGCAAATTTTCCGCTACACTGGCGCAAAAGGCACCCCC
>DDMF01000031.1:0-7687 GCA_002340515.1 Rhodobacteraceae bacterium UBA2553
CGCACTGCGATTGCGCTGGTCGGGCAAGAGGCCAACGGCAAAAAGTGGCATGACCGCTATGCGCTGATCCACCACGAAATGCACAAGGGCATGCCGTTTGACGCACAAAAGGCCACCATCCACGGGGTTGATGGGCGCTTTGATATTGAAGGCTGGAAGGTCGATAAAACTGGCCTTGGCATGCAGCTCGCAGAAGAATTGCAAACCGCATCACCAGAACGATTTGAGGGCGTTTGGTTCTCCGCTCAGCGCAAATCCAAGCTGGCGTTGAACATGCTCAAACTGTGCGAAGAAAAACGCCTGCTGTTGCCGAATGACCCTGACGTTTTGGCGCAAATGCACTCAATCCAGAAAATCACCAGCGGGCATTCCATCAAATATGATGCCGAACGCAATGATGAAGGCCACGGCGATTTATTCTGGGCAGTGGCGCTGGCGTCAGATGGGCGCGCACTTCCCGGCGGTGATAGCGGCGGATGGGGAGTGGAAACTCTGCAATGACAATTCGCATGCAAAAATATGCCCTCATGATTGCGGAACGCTTGCGCGACCACGCAACTCGTCAAGGCAACGTCCCATTTGATAAAGGCGACCTACGCAAATCGCATGTGGTTGAACCGCATGGCCGGGATGGTGCGATCCTATCCGCAAACACGCCCTATGCCCGCGCCGTGCATGACGGTCGCCCTGCAATCACCATCAAGCCCAAGCGCAAAAAGGCCCTGAAATTCAAAGGGGGATTTGCGAAATCAGCCAAACAGCCCGCCCGCAAAGGCAACCCGTGGTTGGCCCGCGCCGTTGCCGATCTGGAACGCGAAGGCGCAGGGTTTTTGGCGCATGAATTGGGCAAAGAAGTTGCCGACGAACTCACCCGTGCGCTCAAAGCGCGCGGCCTGAAAGTGCGCCGCCGATGATCCGCACACCGAAAAACACCATCAGCCAAAAAGGAAACAACATGGCACGACGCAAGACAACCACCCCGAAAAAAGCACCCGCAAAGCCTGTGGCTGCGAAACCCGCACCCACCGAACAAGTCACGCCGGAAACTGAGGCGTTGAAAGCTGTGCAGACGGACACAAAGGAGGCCAAGGAGGCAGAAAAGAACAATGATGCCGCCGTGCCAAGTCCTTTCGAGCAAGCGGTTGAATTTGTCCTGAGCGACAAGATTGAAGGCGGTTACGTCAACGATCCCCGCGACCGGGGCGGCGAAACCAACTTTGGCATCGCCCAAAAGCACCACCCAAAGGTGAACATTAAGAAGCTCACTCGCGAAGGGGCTATTGCGATCTACAAGAAGCAATATTGGGACAGCGCGGATTGTGACGAGCTTTCGCCACTTATCGCCGTGGCCATGTTTGATTGCTCTGTAAATCAAGGCCCCGCAGTCGCAAAACGACTGTTGCAAAAAGCTGTGAAGGCCACCGCCGATGGGGCTATTGGCCCCAAGACAAAGGCGGCAATTGACCGGTTTATCAATAAATATGGCGAGGCCGAGCTTGTGAAGGAATTCCTCGGCTGGCGCTTGCGCCGCTACGCTTTCACCGCAACAGCATCCACATATATGCGCGGCTGGGCAAATCGCGTGTTGGAATTGCAGCGCTTCTTGCTCACTGACCTGAAAGTCGCGTGATCGTGCGCTACTTCAAGCCGAAAAGCCTGACTTGGTGGGCGTCATGCGCCCCCCTTGTTGCGGGGGTAATCCTCGCCACCGAACCATTGCATGGGTGGTTTGAGATGGCACAAACCATGCGCAACATGACCGGTGATGTTCCCTCCGCCATGCTGATCAATGCTGGACTTGCGGGCATCGGTATTCGGGGGGCTTTGGCATGATTTCCCGCAATTCCCAACTATGGGCGGGGATCTGGGCGGCGCTGATTGCTGGCGCTGCCTACCTAATCACCCTGACGCGCCGCGATGCCAGGAGAGATGCAGTGCAAGAGCTTGAAAAGAAGGATCAAAAAAATGCGAAAGCGATCTCTGACCGCGTTAACGCTGGCCGCGCTGACCCAGACTGGGTGCGTAAATTCTCAAATCGTGGCTACCGCGACTGAGGCGCAATTGTGCACCACATGGGGGGAAAGCCTTCCAACCCGGTCGCGCTCTGACACCAAGGCTACACAAGACGAAATTGGGCAGACTTACGCAGATTTTGCCGCCGCCTGCCCAGACCACAAACATCTAATTCCGTAGAGGACACCGCAAATGTCTAGCTTCACCGCCCCGCTGATCGTGCAAGCGGTCCAGACCTTCCCCAAAGGCTGGCGTCGCTTTTTGCCCCCCAGCTTTCACACCCCAAAATGGGAGGTGATTGGCGGGTTTCTCTACGCTGTGGGAAGTCTAGAGAATGCCTCAGAGGTTATCGGGGTGCCTGCTGATTTCGAATTTGATGGGGCATCTGTGCTGTGGCCGTTTCGCTTGTTGGTCCCCATGGCGCATCCTAACTACATGCAGGCCACCGCCTTGCATGATTTCATGTTGGGGTGCGGGCGCTATTCAAGGGATTACTGCGACCGCGTGTTTTATGAGGCGTTGGGCGTGTTGGGCATGCCGGACCCGTGGTGCAAGATCATGTTTGCAGCGGTCAAACTGCGCACATTTCGCCGCAAGCTGGAAAGCAAGGTTAAAGAGGTTTGGTATGCAACTTGACCTTAAAGACCTGATCACGTGGGCAGCAATGGCACTTGCGATGGTGGCGCAATGGTTCCACTTAAAAAGCCGTGTGGCGATACTGGAAACCAAGCACAACATGGCGACCAGACACCATGAAGACACCTTGGGGCGCATCGACCGTAAGTTGGATCGGATTGAACAGAAATTAGACGATAAGGCCGATAAGAGATGAGCATGCGCACAACCATTGGAAATTGCGAAACATCGACAACAAGACAATTTAGGCATGCCAGAATGATGTTCAGGCACGGTCAATAGTTGGGTTGACACTGTCACTTCATTTTTTTAACCTACATGTAGATCGAAAAAATGAAGTGAGTCTGCCATGACGGTTCCCCAACAAAGTGTTTGTAGAGTTTACCATAAACCATTGGATGTTCGGAATGCCTTGACCGAATTTAACATTCCAAAATCTTACATTGTAGATGCAGCCCAAGCGGGATTCGTTGAACGGTTAAATGCCACTGTCCATGATCCAGTAACAGCAGCGGGTACCGATGCATGGAGATATGCAGTCAGATCATTTAGGTCTGCTCTAGATGAGTTAGGATGGCGGCAGGATGACCCCAAAAACCTCCCGCTCTCAATCAATGATGAGTTGCGTGTCAGTGTTACTGTCAGCAGTGGCGATAGGGATACAGGAAAGGTTTATGGCAAACCAAAAACCAAAAATCCAAAAGGTGCGTTGTTCGATGCTGCAATTGCTCGCAACACTCGCCAACCAGATCTGTTTCCCGATCTGCTACCAGAAGCAATTAGGGAGTTTAGCAATACTGTATCCTATAAAACGTGGGTGCTTTTGATTTTTATTTCTGAGACGGAAATACGGGCAGAGCTTTCACTTCCAAGCTCAATGGATCACGCCGACCGGCTTTGTGAATGGTCAGAAAGGATAATCATTGACGTGCCGCTTCCAGATGAGGAAAAGGTCCACGATGATGTAAACGATGATGATGACAAAGATGACTTTCTTGACAAAATCAGACCGAAATTCTGAGATGTTCACCGGTGATCGGTTGCGAATAGCCCGACAAAGAATGTCGATGACAAAAAAGCGGTTAGCCGAACTTCTTTCTGTTAGTCCTCGGACGGTTACCGGTTGGGAAGCAGATGAGTATCCTCCAGAGCATGAAAACTTCTCCAGAATTGTTGAGGTGCTTGCTTTTCCCAAGTCGTTCTATTTTCGTGATGAAAGCGCGCATACCTCACATGACGCGGTTAGTTTCAGGTCTCTCTCTCGGACAACAGCCAAGCAACGAGATGCTGTTCTTGCGATGTGTGACATTGCTAAAGATCTTGCTGTTTGGTTGGATGGTAATTTTGAATTGCCTAAAGCCGGATTGCCAGACCTTTATGAGGAAATTCCAGATCATGCGGCAACACTTCTTCGCCAAGGCTGGGGCATGGGCAATAAGCCCATTAAACATTTCATCTCATTGCTGGAGAGCAAAGGTGTAAAGATTTTTGCCTTACCAGAAAACTGCCGTGAAATCGATGCGTGCTCTTTTTGGTCAGATGAAACCCCATTTATTTTGCTAAATACAGAAATGTCTGGAGAACGAATTCGATTTGATTTGGCTCATGAGCTTGGACACCTCGTGTTACACAAGCATGGCGCCCCTATTGGGCGGGAAGCGGAGCAAGAAGCCAATTTGTTTGCCTCAGAATTCTTAATGCCTGAGGACGGTATTCGAATGAATCGCCCTAAAGTTTGGTCAATTCCTGCTATGATGCAGCGGAAGAAGCCTTGGGGGGTATCCATTTCAGCCCTTGCTTACCGAGCCAATCAACTTGGATATTTGTCTGAATGGCATTTCAAGTCGTTGAATATTGAAATGCGGCGGCGCGGCTACAAAGATTCCGAGCCAGAGGGCATTCCAAAAGAACAGTCCAAAGTTCTCGAAGTAGTTTTGGCGCAACTTCGCGAAAGGCGAATGGGTATTTCCTTTATTGCTAACCAGAATAGTTTACCGCAAAGCGAAGTTCAGGGCCTGTTCTTTGGTATTGCTAAGGTACTATTTGATGGCCAATCTGAAGGTAACGCAAATCCCCAAGCCAAATCACATCTTCGCGTTGTGAAATAGTCAGAATACCAAATTAGCTTTGCATCAAAGGTACGCTTTCCCTACTAACACACAGCTAACTAGAAACTACTTTGCACAATGAAACTCTGGACTTGCTATTATCCGGCTTTCAAAGGACGCCACCACGTGTGTCATTGGGAATGATGGGACTTTCAAATTTCAATGCCGAACAGATAAAATTGCGGTCGCCCTAATGGTCAGGATATCGGCGCACAAACGCTGAAATCATACTGGCACGCATTGGCTCATCAAGTTTATTGACCGCCTTCCAAAGAGCTTTTTGCTCTTTGCCAGTTAGCTCAACACCATCGCCCAGTTTGGTTTGGATTTCTTCAAGTGTCATTATGTGCGTCCTTTCCCTTCAAGAGTTTCAGCACCGGCGGCGCTATGCGGTGGTGTTGTTCTGGGCCTTCAAAATACAACGCAAATGTTTCCGCAAACCATTCAGCATCGTTGGTAAGGCCGTATTGGCTCACCATCTGCGGCCACCCAATGTCCAGTTTGCGCGCATCAGACAGCGCTTGATTGACCTCTTTGCGGTAATGATCGTGAAACCAATGACCGTATTCGTGGCGAACAATATATTCCAAGCTTGGATTGGTCGCAAACCATCCAAATTCGACGTTATCAAAATCCAGTTTGCTTGCGGCCAATGGTGGCCGTTTCATTGAAGCATTCTGTAAAGGCTTAAAAGCTTTGGCGTTCACACCCATCATCCGAAACCCATCAACGTAAAAGGCGATGGCGTTTTTTGCGCGCTTGGTGATCATAGAACCGCTGGCCAGCCTGTCCAGTTTCCCAAGGTCAAAATGCGCCTTTGTTTGCGCCATGGCAGACACATACCGCGCCGCATTCTTAGCCGAGATTGCCGAATTAAACGACGCACGTTTTGCAACATGATCTTCGGCCCATCTAGCGACAATGCTGCGGGTTTGATTTGGCACGTTTGGGGCTGGTGCCATGGTCCATTTCTGCGCCGGGGCAAAATAGGCGACCGTGATTGTACGGCACCGAAAATGATATGGCGGCGACCCAATGTTTGCGGGTAGGTCTTTATCAGCAATGCCGCTCAAATCCACATCACCACTGTGCATCGCCCATGCCTCTTTGGCGCGCACCTCATTGCGGGTGCTCATTGCGTCCAGATACTCGGTGACCTGCGCGCGCATCTTGGTCACAGGAATAATGCGCCCGTTCATCTGGCGGCAAATTTCGGTGGTGCCTTCGTCCATATGTGCGCGCACCTGCACGTGATCTATGCCCGCCCGCTCATATCCCGTAACCCGGCCAATCTCGCGAGTTTTGGTGGCCGTGTGGTCCGCCAGTATTTCCCAATAGGTGCGGCTGCGCTCGGTCACCCCGGCAAAATCTTCTGCCATGCGGGCGGTCAGCCCTTCGCGGGTCATGCCTTCGGTGAAATAATCCTCTAGGATTTTCGCCATCGTGTTTTGTGTGCGCACATTCCAGCTATTGCCAATCCAGTAAAGGTTGCCGGTTTTCAGCACGTCCAGCGCATCCAGATCAGGGCGCGCAAACGCAATCGACACGCCCGCCGCCTGTCCAACCTCTTGAGCGCCCAAGCGGAAAAATGCGTCAGTTAGTTTGATCGCAGGATCGCGCGTGGCAGCTTGAATGGCCTCAGCACCCACAGAGGCTTCCAGCACGCGCATGATGGTCGCCCCATCCTCTTTGGTGAACTTACCCGCCCCAAGGTCACGCAGGCGATCTAGGGCGCTTACAATGCCCTCACGCATCGCGCCATCCCAAGCGTTGGTCAGCGCGGTTTGCAATTGGCCATAAAGCGCATCAAACGCCTTGTCGTCCTTCAGGATGATCTGGCGTGTTTCGCGGCGCGCAATAGCACGGGTGATAGATTGCACTGCGATGTTCATGCGCTGTTGCCTTCAAATTGAATTTTCACCCGTCTTTTCCTTTATTCTCAAGGGCCAAAAACAAATCCCGCTCGATCTGTTTTGGTTTGGTTTTCCTTGCCCGCACTGGCGTGGGGTCATTTTCTTCCCATGTCTTCCAGCGGTGATCACACAGGGGACAGCGTTGATAGCGTTGAGTGGTGGTGCCGTAATTCAGTGTGCCGTTCACGCGACCGCGGCCACCACATTTAGGACACTGCATTGCACCCCCCACCTTCTGTGTTTTGGTGCACCCATTTCTTTAATCCGGTGATCACTTGTGATGCGGTTTCACGCTTCAAAAAGCGGGTGGAACTTAAGCCCGTGGTGCGCTCAACAAAGCTTTTCAAACGGGCATCTTCTAAGCCATTCTCCCAGCCCATATCGCGGGCGAGACCGCCCATCATGGCCCATTGCTGGCGCGTGGGGCGATCTGCTCCGGCTCCACCTTGGCCGCGCTCGGGCAACAGACCTTCTTTTCGAAGATGCTTCACAAAATCCATGCGCTCTTTGATGGTTAGCTTTCCCGCAGAACGCTTGCCCGTGTGGCGCTCTAACCAATCCTCATAGGCTTCGCGCCCATCACCGGACTTGGAAACATCACCAAAAAGTCGCTTTGCGGCCATGTGTATCTTGGCAAGATCGCCATTGCGGCGCTTAGGGGATGA
This sequence comes from Rhodobacteraceae bacterium UBA2553, assembly GCA_002340515.1. Lineage (GTDB taxonomy): Bacteria > Pseudomonadota > Alphaproteobacteria > Rhodobacterales > Rhodobacteraceae > Aliiroseovarius. The sequence continues at coordinate 7,336 of DDMF01000031.1, forward strand.
TTTCGTGGTCGGTTTTGCTTTGGTCATAGTCTTGTCCTCACAGGGAAAATTCAGAGGGGGAGTTCAGTTTGATCTTGTTCAACAAAGGCTTCGCGCACGTGCTGGGGCAGTGAGGCAAATTCGATTTGAATGTCACGGCCACATCGCGTGGCGCGTAATTTGCAGCCAAACCAAGTGCCGCGCACGTCGGCCTCGGACCCATTCGAACGCCCAACCATTCGGCGCACGTTTTTAGCTGTGCAACTCATGGCACGGGCGATCTGGGCGGGTGTGACGGTATATGGGGGCATGATGCCGCTCTTTCCTTTTCTAATTGTCGCCGCGCCAAAGGCAGATCAGCGCGGCGACGGTG